>DUMY01000033.1 GCA_012839645.1 Syntrophomonadaceae bacterium | reverse complement strand
TTCCTTGATTGATTTCGTCTATGAACTGGTGCAAGAAATAAACAGCGACCAGGCTGACCAGCTGAAGGAAATCTGTAAAGAAAAAACAGATCTTATCCAAGGGAAAACAGCCCATGTGGATGATGAAAAAAAGGAATCTATTGAATGGTTCTTGATGGCCATGTTTCTGGTCTCCCAGGCTGCTATGCAGAAGCGGCTGGCCGAAACAATTATAGACCGGTATTTTCAGGAGGATATATCCAAATAGGAGCATATCGCCCATTTTCAATAGCGTCGAAGTAGCAAGCGCAGCTTTTATATATTCAACAACCAAGCCGCTACCGAAAAATACACCATTAAACTTAAGGCATCTACTATCGTGGTAATAAGGGGGCCTGCCATTAAAGCCGGATCCAGGTTTACCTTTTTCGCAAATATAGGCAATATGCCACCTATTACTTTTGACATTACTACCACTACTACTAAGGTCATGGATACGGTCAAAGCCACCGACAAGCCGACACTACTAAAGAAATAAATTCTGGTGAAGTTCACAGCCGCAAGAACTAGACCAACCACTATACTGATCCTAAACTCCTTCCACATTACTTTTCCCGCATCCCTTAAATCTATTTCCCCTAGGGCAAGGCCACGGATTATCAATGTGGATGATTGGCTGCCTGAGTTTCCCCCGGCATCCATCAGCATAGGTATAAAGGCGGTTAATACAACTACTGTTTGTAGGAAACCCTCAAATTTTCGTATTATTCCTTCTGTGAAGGTGGCAGACAGCATTAAAAACACCAGCCATGGAATCCTGTGTTTTGCAAGTGTAAAAATATCGGCATCTAGATATTTTTCCTCCGAGGGGGCCATTGCCGCCATCTTTTGGAAGTCTTCTGTGGCTTCTTGATCTATTACGCCCATAATGTCATCAACAGTTATGATCCCTGTCAGCCTATCTTCTTTGTCTACCACCGGCAGTGCTAAAAATCCATACCTTTTAAACACTCCGGCTACTATTTCCTGATCATCATGAGTGTAAACATAGATTACCTCTTGGTCCATTATGTCTTCAATAACATCACTCTCATCACTTATAACCAGTTTTCTTAAGGATATTATACCTTCCAGTTTCCTGTTCTTATCTGTTACATAGCAAGTATATACGGTTTCTTTTTTAAGACCAATTTCCCTTATATGGTTTAAGGCATCCTTTACAGTCATTGACTTTTTCAGATCCACATATTCAATAGTCATTATGCTGCCCGCTGAATCCGGCGGGTATCTCAAAAATTGGTTGATTAAGTCTCTTTGCTCTTTCCTTGTATGCAGTAAAATTTTTTTCACTATGTTTGCGGGCATTTCTTCTATCAAATCGATCATGTCGTCAAAGAACAATTCATCGATAATTTCTTTTAATTCTTTATTTATTGCCATACTAACGAAATCTTTTTGCTTTTTTACAGACAATTCTGCAAACACATCTACAGCCAGATCCTTGGGCAACATTCTAAATATCAGCAGTGTTGTATTAATATCTAAAGGTTCCAGCATCTCAGCAATGTCAACTTCGTTTGTTTTTTCTAGTTTTTCTTTCAGGAAAAGATATCTCTTTTCTTTGATTAACTTTTCCAGTTCTTGTTTATCCATAATCTCCCCCTCAGATAACCCAGTCTTTAGCAACGACTGGAATTATTTTGTCCTAATATAGGTTATTATATTGTTGCCGGGGTTTCAAACAGGTCCCAACCTTTGTCGAGCCGGCGAACTGAGCAGAGTGATGCTTAAGACAAAAAGAACCCCGCGGAAAAACCCGAGAGGCTCTATACGCTCATAGTAGCGTTCTTCATGATTGATCTCAATCAATAATAGAGGGAATCACTATACTATCATGTAAATCCCGTTGATCTTTACTACTCCTCAATTTTAGATGGATAAACTAATCTCAGTCCCAGGGTCTCCCGTGAATCAAGCCCGATCCTGGGATACCTTTCTCCAAATAAACCAGGCTACTAGCAGGGCGATGACTCCCAGCAGGATCAGGTCGATACGATGGAACCAAGTACGAATTATCTCCCAATTTTCGCCTAGCAGGAAGCCGCAGTAAGTGAGGAGCAAGGCCCAGATGAGCGAACCTAAGAAAGTATAGATGATGAAGGGGATCATTCTTACACGGGCAGCGCCTACGGGTAGAGAGATAAAGGTACGGATCCCAGGCACTAGGCGGGAGAAGAAAACGGTAGCATCCCCATAGCGGACAAGCCACCCTTCTGCTTTATGTAGTATTTCTGTGGTCAGTCCGATATATTTACCATAGCGTAAAAGCAGCGGACGCCCGCCGAAAAGACCGATATAGTAGGAAATAATAGAACCGACAGTACCCCCGGTAGCCCCAGCCAAGGCTGCGGGAAAAAATTTCAACTGCCCGGTTGAAACCAGGTAGCCCCCAAAGGGAAGGATAATCTCGCTGGGAAGGGGAATATTGCAGCTCTCAATAGCCATCATAATCCCCACCCCCCAATATCCCAGGGAGGCAATATATGAAGTTACTGTTATCACAAGTTCAGTAAGAAATTCAGCCATCAGTGATAAGCCTCCAGTAGATCCTGTACTTCCCCTACTGATTTGCAGCTGTTTATTTCTGCGCGCCTTTTAGAGGCACCGGGCAGCCCTTTCATATAGCAGGCCAGCTGCTTCCTCATCTGCAGCATAGCTACCTCAGCACCTTTCAATTTGACAGCCAGGTCGAAATGGCGTTTAGCTGTCTGCATTCGCTCCGCTGCTGAAGGGGTAGGCAGCAGTTCACCTGTTTTTAAGAAGTGCGCTGTGTTTTGAAAGATCCAGGGGTTTCCCAGTGCACCTCTCCCGATCATCACCGCATCACACGCAGTTTCCTCAAACATCCTTAAGGCATCCTGAGGGGTTGTAATGTCCCCATTGCCGATCACCGGAACTTTTACTGCCTTTTTTACCAAGCGAATGATCTCCCAATCTGCATTTCCAGAGTAGAATTGATCACGTGTACGGCCGTGAACAGCTACTGCGGCAGCACCACACTCCTCAGCCAGCATACTCAACTCCAGAGCAGTCGCTTCACCCGCTGCCCACCCTTTGCGCATCTTAACGGTCACCGGTATATCCACAGCCGCGACAACCGCCTGGATAATCTCCGCGGCTCTAGGGAGATCCCTCATCAGGGCACTCCCCTCCCCATTTTTGACGATCTTTGGGGTGGGACAGCCCATATTTATGTCTATCAAAGCCGCACCGTGATTAACCATTACCCGGGCAGCATATGCTACCTTTTCTGGATCAGAGCCAAAAATTTGTACCCCTACCGGATAATTTTCACCTGTTAAATCGAAAATTTCCCCAGTCTTGCGGTTTCCGTAGATGATCGCCTCACTGCTCACCATCTCAGTATAGACAAAACCACAGCTGTATTCATGAACCAGCATCCGGAAGGGCTTATCAGTAAAACCTGCCATAGGAGACAGGAATACTGGATTCTGCAGGAGAAGCTGCCCGATTTTTACACTACCTATTGCGTTCATAGATGATCTTAAGCCCCCAGAGGGTGATGTTAGGATCAATGTGGTCGACACAGTCAGTTCCTGAGCAAATTAGTTCAGCATGCCCACCGGTTGCCACGACAACTGCATCATCACCGATCTCTGCCTTTATCTTTTGCACAATCCCCTTCAGCTGCCCGACAAACCCATAGTAGATACCAGCCTGCATGCTGGCCACCGTGTTCTTGCCGATCACCTGTTGCGGTTTTACCAGCTCAATACGGGGGAGTTTGGCTGCCCTTTCAAAGAGCGCCTCTGTAGAAACTCCAATACCAGGAGTAATCGCCCCACCTAAATACTCCCCGGACCTGGAAACCGCACAAAAGGTTATAGCAGTACCGAAATCAACAATCACAGCCGGTACACCATAGCGGGTTGCTACCGAAATCGCATTGACAATGCGGTCTGCGCCTACCTCTCGCGGGTTTTCATAGCGGATAGGCATCCCCGTCTTCACACCTGGACCTACAACCAGGGGGTCCTTCCCAAAATAACGGCGGCACATCTCACTGACAGCGGGGGTAAGAGGGGGTACCACAGAGGACATCACTAAAGCATCTACTTCCTGGATCTGAAGACCCCGAAAATAAAAAAGGTTTTTCACCAGCACCCCCAGATCATCCGCGGTGCGCCGGCGGTCTGTTCCGATCCGCCAGCTGGTAACCAAGTCATCTCCATCAAAAACACCCAGGACTATATTTGTATTCCCTACATCGATAACCAGAATCATCTTTGTTCATCCTCCTGGCATAGGGTATATATCCCATAGTTGGTACAATTTTAGCATATGCTAGCGGCAAATCAAAAACGGCATAGGGTAACCTCTCCAGCGCTGCACCTTACCTCTTCTCCCTGTGGGAGTCGGAGTACAAGTGCCCCGTCTTCAGCCAGACCTACGGCTACCCCATAAAACTCCTTATTTCCCACGCAGACGAGCACCTTTTTACCCAATACAGCCTCATATTGAAGCCAGTACTGCCGGACAAGGGCAAACCCTGAACGACAGTATTCCTCATAGTCCTCTTCCAGGGTTTTCAGAACCCTCTCAAGCAGTGGACCGCGAAGCACCTCTTCCCCTTTGATCATCCTCAAAGAGGTGGCTGTATCCTGCAGCTGCAGGGGAAAGTCATCTCTTTCCTGATTCATGTTGATCCCAATCCCCAGCACCAGACAGTTTACCTCTCCGGTGCCTTCTACGAGAATACCACAGAATTTTTTTCCTTGATAAATCAGGTCATTGGGCCACTTGATCCCCACCCTGACACCAATTTGTTGGTAGATAGCACGGGCAGTAGAAGCTCCGGCAACTAAAGTGATCTGAGGAAAATGAACAGGTAAAATCTTTGGGCGCAGAATCAAGGAAAAGAGAAGGCTTTTCCCCGGAGCTGAGTACCAGTGTCTCCGCCACCGACCTCTTCCGGCAGTCTGTTCATCAGCTACAACCAATGTTCCTTCAGGGTAGCCTTTACGTGCCAACTCCAATGCAATCTGGTTGGTAGAACCTACTTTCTTAAAATGAAAGAACTCTTGTGCAAAATTACCGGTTTTACAAATTTTCAGCCCGCTGCGCTCCGGATTGTTGAGTATATCCACCTGTTCACCCTTTTCAAATAATTCCATTAAACTATCAAAAAGCCCTTCATTTCTCCGATATCCATACTGATATCTAAAGCTTTCGCAGAATGAGTAACAGCACCCACAGATATCAGGTCGACCCCGGTCTCTGCCACTTTGCTGATGGTTTCACCGGAAATACCCCCGGAAGCTTCAAGGGGAACCCGACCTGCGGCAATGTTGACAGCATCCCGCATCATATCAAAGGACATATTATCCAGCATGATAATATCTGCTCCGGCATCCAGGGCCTCTTTGAGCTGGTCCAGGGATTCCACTTCCACCTCGATCTTGATGGTATGTGGTGTAACAGCCCTGGCACGCCGGATGGCCTCTGTTATGCCCCCGGCAACTTTGATGTGATTATCCTTGATTAAAACACCGTCATCAAGCCCCAATCTGTGATTATAGCCTCCACCCGCACGTACTGCGTATTTCTCTAAAAGCCTGAGCCCAGGAGTTGTCTTCCTGGTATCCACAAGCTGTGCCTTTGTTCCTTCCACTCTTTGTAGAAGTTCCCTAGTAGCTGTAGCAATCCCTGACAACCGCTGCAGGAAATTCAAAGCCACCCGCTCTCCGGTCAGCAGGGCGCGCCCCTGTCCCTTGACCTGTGCAACGACACTGCCCGGGGCAAGCTCACTCCCATCTGCCATTTCCTGTTCAAACTTGACCCCCGGATCAAGGCAGCGAAAGGTGCGCTTGGCTGCAGGCATCCCCGCCAGAATGCCGTGCGCCTTGCTGTAAATGAGCCCTTCAGCCCGGAGGTTTTCCGGAACCAGTGCATTTGTAGTCAGATCACCTTTCCCTACATCCTCCGCCAGAGCACGGCGTACAGCTTGATCAATATACCACGAAGGAAGCATTTTCCCACCTCGCTAGTATTTCACTTCTGGAATGCGGCACCGCTGCTTATCACAGGCCGTATCTGCAACATTTTCTAACTCATTGTACCCAAATTACCCTGTCTTGGTCTTCAACAAGTCATTGTCCACCGGTTATCATACGGAACACCACATTCTAATACACTGCCACCATGGATACAGCGCTCATCTTTTTTTCTAAG
>DUMY01000032.1 GCA_012839645.1 Syntrophomonadaceae bacterium | reverse complement strand
TAGTCAAGTGGTTTAAGACACCGGCCTTTCACGCCGGTAACAGGGGTTCGAATCCCCTACGGGTCACCAGAAGAATTCCCCACCAGTTATTATGGTGGGGTATTTGTTTTTATTTGTCGATAACCCCTCTGCTTGAAATCACCATATTTTTCATGAACTATGGAGTATAATGGATCTCATCGTGGGAAAATCTGGTGTTCATCGGAAGCAGAGGCGAAGTAAGGGATGTTGCGGAAGCATCAGACCTCTATTTTCAGGGGGAGTCGACGATGGCTGTGGTTTTCAGTAAACTGCGGCAGTACGCTGCGGACATGCGGGCACTGCAAATTAACCCGGGGTGGTATATCAGCTCATTTGTGTTGGGTCTGGCTGCTGGGCGGGGAATGCTGGGAGGGTTGGCTCCTTTTGCTGCTCCTACAGCTGCCATGGGTGCTGTATTTTTTCATGGCAGATCCTCTCTGCCGATCATGGTTGGGATGATCATTGGCCTTGCTACTAGGCCTTCTGTAAATCTAGGAGTAAAACCATACGGGGATTACCTATTGGTAGCAGCCATATTTTTTACTGCCAGACACTATAAAAAATCCTTAGCGGATTCCTGGCTTCTGGCGGCTTTTCTCGCCGGAGGGATCAACTTTATTGTTAAATACATCTGTATAACGGCTGCTGGGGCACATGCGGGGTTTTTACCCGGACTGCTAAGTGAATCAGCACTGGCTGCAATATTCACTATCCCTTTTTATTATATTTTTAGCGACTATAAGAGACAGAAAGGACTCTTTTTTATCCTGGTGCTTGTTTTAGTCTACTATGGGCTGGGTGATTTCCGGCTCGGCCCCACAAATGTCCGGGAGGTATTAGGGAGAAGTGTTCTATTGGTTGTAGCCGGAAGTTGGGGAGCAGGCTGGGGTGCAGCAGCAGGTGTTATCCTGGGGATGTTTTCCGGAAGTATTATAACGATTTTAGCGAGAACAGGCTTTTTTGCAGCAACAGGTTTCTTCTCGGGAATCCTGAAAGGCTGCGGTCCACCTGGGGTAATCCTGGGGTTCTTTTTGTCGAGCCTGTTGTTATCTGCCAGTTATGGGCAGCCAGGTGAACTTCTGGGGCATCTTTGGGCTAGCATAATAGCAATTGGGCTCTATCTGGTGTCATGGTGGCTTCTCCCGTTTTTGCCCGGCAAAGAAAAAAAAGTTTCTCCCAGAGTGCCGCTCAGAGCGGAGGTAGGGGTTGCTCAGCGTTCTAAACCCCATGAATCCTTATGCGGGGACAGCATCGGTGTGTCTCATTTGGACCCGCGCCGGCTGTTGTTAACTGTGAGTGATGGTATGGGCTCTGGGATCAATGCTGCCCGGGAAAGCAGGATTGTAGTAAAATTAATCGAACAGTTATTGGGAAGCGGTATTAAGCCAGAGGCTGCCGCGGGAATTGTCAATACTGCCCTTTACTTGAGAGGTGGTGAAGAGAGCGCGGCTACTATTGATACTGCAATCGCGGATCTCGATGCAGGTTCCCTGGAATTTTTAAAGGTAGGAGCACCTCCCAGTTTCCTCAAAAGGGGGGATGTTGTCGAATTGATTAGGTCTATTTGCTGGCCTGCAGGTATTTTAGATGAGGTGGAAGCTCAGGTGTTGATCAGGGAGATCTTGCCCGGTGATATCCTGGTTATGGCATCAGATGGGGTTACTGAGGCAAACCAGTTGACAGATGCCCCGGATGATTGGCTGTACACTTATCTGCGGGAACTGCCTTTGGATGATGCCCAGGTTATTGCTGATTTGATTCTAAAGCATGCCCTGAAGACAGCGGGTTTCGAAAACAGGGATGATATGACGGTCATAGTTGCGCTTTACGGGCGGGAACGGGAATTGGAGTGAAGGTTAATGCCCACTTTTAAAGAAAAGGTGGAAGACCTGATCAAAAAAAAGAAATTGATTGATTCCGGGATGCGGGTTGTTGTCGGAGTATCAGGAGGTGCTGATTCCATAGCCCTCTTGTCTATTTTAAAGGAACTTGCGCCATCTTTGTCCTTGGACCTCTATGCGGCACACCTTAACCACCTTCTGCGGGAGGAGGCCTGGGAAGATGCGGCTTTTGTGCAGGAGTTTGCCCGTTCAATGGAAGTTCCGGTTACCGTAGGCTATGCACGGGTTGCCCATCTTGCGCGGACACATAAGATGAGCATTGAGGAGGCGGGTAGGTGGGCACGGTACTGTTTTTTAAGGCATGTAGCTTCCAGGGTTGGTGCCCAGCGAATTGCGGTGGGACATCATTTAGGGGATCAGGTGGAAACAGTTATATTTAATTTTTTACGGGGTGCAGGGGCTGCAGGATTAGCGGGGATCCCGGTGCGAAATCGCGGGGTTGTCCGCCCACTGCTCGGTGTTACCAGGGAAGAGATCGAAGATTATTGCCGCTCCCACGGTTTTACCTGGTGTACAGATGTTACCAACCTGGCAACAGATTACCAGCGTAACCGCATCCGGGTGGAACTGCTGCCCTACCTGCGGCAGTATTTCAATCCCCAGGTGGACCGGGCTGTAACACAAACGGCTGACATTATCTCTCAAGAAAATGCATTTTTAAATGACATGGTAGGTTTTCTATTATGGGAATTAGCAGAGGAAGGAGCTCAAGGAGAGTTTAAGGTATCACTTGACAAGTTTTTATCCTTCCCCCTTGCTATACAGCGCCGTCTCCTGCGCAAGGTAATCAGGAGGGAGGGGGGAGGGCTCAAGGATATTGGATACCAGAACTATGAAGACTGCTTATCTTTTTTAAAGGAATCACGTCCTGGAGGGGAGCTTCATCTGCCCCAGGGTTTGAGATTAATCAAGGGCAGCGGGTATTTTACTGTGCTCAGATCACGCCCTAAATATGGTGCCCGGGAAGAAGTGCACCACATACTGGAAATACCGGGAGAAACAAAGATCCCCGAGCTAGGGGTTTCTATCAGTGCGGAAATCAGGCCGCATAAGGATTTTCCGGATCAATTCTTTTATTTTTTATCAGAAAACTACCAGGTATGCTTCGATTATGATAAAATAAAATTGCCGTTATTTGTGCGAACACGCCGCGCCGGTGACAGGATTAGAACCTTTGGTCTGGAAGGGACGAAAAAGCTCAAAAAATTGTTTAATGATTTAAAGGTTCCCTCTCATCAACGGGACAGCGTTCCCCTGGTGGCTTCCAACGGCAAGATCCACTGGGTGGTGGGACACAGAAGGGGGGCGACAGCATCGGTGACACGAGAGACGAAACAGGTTCTCTTATTGCAGGTGCACTATACAAAGCAAAAGCAGGACATAAAACGACAATAGATACAGAAACTTAGAAAGGAGGATGAGAGTGAAAGAAAACCAACTGTTAAAGAATATTTCAATTTATCTTATCCTGCTCGTTGTTATTGCTATGGGGTTGAAAATGACCATGCCCCAAGATACCAAACCCGTAGAATGGACTTATTCTCATTTTATTGAATCCCTGGCTGATGGGAAGATCGATAAAGTAACCTTGAAATCTGTAGGTGATGAAAACTACGAGGTCGAAGGTGAGACGAAAAAGGGTGAAAAATTCACTCTGTTTGCTCCTGCTTCAGACCAGGGACTTCACAGCCAGCTAAAGGAAAAGGATGTGACCGTGAATTACAAACCAAGCGAAGGAACACCTTGGTGGGCGGGGCTGCTTTCTACCCTCTTGCCGGTACTGTTGATTGCAGGCTTCCTTTTTTTCATGCTTCAGCAAACCCAGGGAGGCGGCAATCGTGTAATGCAGTTTGGTAAGAACAGGGCGAGAATGCTGGATCCTGAAAAGCAGCAGATCACCTTCAAAGATGTAGCAGGAGTGGATGAGGCAAAAGAGGAATTGTCTGAAGTTGTGGAATTTCTCAAAGAGCCCAGACGCTATATTGATATCGGTGCCAAGATCCCTAAGGGAGTACTCCTTTATGGACCGCCCGGCACTGGGAAAACCTTGCTGGCAAAAGCTGTAGCGGGAGAGGCCGGTGTGCCTTTCTTCAGCATCAGCGGTTCGGATTTTGTGGAGATGTTTGTGGGAGTAGGTGCTGCCCGGGTACGGGATCTCTTTGAACAGGCGAAGAAGAGCTCCCCATGTATCGTTTTTGTTGACGAGATCGATGCTGTAGGGAGGCATCGCGGTGCCGGACTCGGTGGTGGCCATGATGAGCGGGAGCAGACCCTGAACCAACTGCTGGTAGAGATGGACGGTTTTGATGCCAATGAGGGGATCATTATCCTCGCTGCCACCAACCGGCCAGACATCCTTGACCCAGCACTCTTGCGGCCTGGGCGCTTTGACCGCCAGGTAGTAGTGGACAGCCCGGATTTGGATGGCCGTAAAGAGATTATTAAAGTACACATCGGAGGAAAAAAGCTGGAGGACGATGTAGACCTGGGCGTGCTAGCCCGCCGCACACCCGGCTTTACCGGTGCAGACCTGGCCAACATGGTCAATGAGGGTGCCCTTCTTGCTGCCAGGCGGGAAAAGAAGAGGATTGGCATGAAGGAACTGGAGGACGCGGTAGAGCGGGTAATAGCAGGTCCGGAGAAAAAGTCACGGGTGATGAGTGACAAAGAGAAGAGATTGGTGTCTTACCATGAAGCAGGACATGCGGTTGTAGGAAGTATGCTTCCCAATACAGACCCTGTGCATAAGATCTCAATTATTCCCAGAGGCAGGGCAGGGGGGTATACCCTGATGCTGCCCACTGAGGATCGTCACTACTTGACAAAGTCTCATCTTCTGGATGAGATCACAACACTTCTAGGAGGGCGGGTCTCGGAAGACATTGTTCTCCAAGATATCAGCACCGGAGCACAAAACGACTTGGAGCGGGCAACAACACTGGTACGCAAGATGATTACAGAGTACGGGATGTCCGAAGAACTGGGTCCCCTGACCTTTGGCAAACCACAGGAGCAGATCTTTTTGGGCCGGGATATTTCCCGGGACCGGGACTACAGTGAAGAGGTCGCCTTTTCCATCGATAAAGAGGCGCGACGGATCGTTGAGCAGTGCTACCGGAAGGCAAAGCAGATATTGGAAGAAAACATCCATAAGCTGCATCTTGTTGCTACAACCTTGATGGAGAAGGAAACCATTGAGGCGGATGAATTTGAAGCGCTCATGCAGGGAGCATAATTGCTCCCTGTTTTTTTCTGGGCAATTTTCGCATGACACGGGGACGGTCCTTTTTATCATGCTTTATCCAAGGCCAGGACTGCTTTATTGTTTTAACAAAGTACCATAAAGTGTGGTTTTCTTAGGTGCGAGGTGCCTGTAAAAAGGCTATATTTTATTGAATAGTTCAGACCTGATTCCAGGGATTATTAGATTATTATAAGAGAGATACTATTTATTAAAGATTATGAAAGGAGAAAAATTCAGTGGAGCGTACCTTTGTTATGGTCAAGCCTGATGGTGTTCAGCGGGGGTTAGTGGGAGAAATTATTAAAAGATTTGAACAAAAAGGCCTGAAGATAGTGGGTTTGAAGATGCTCCGGATTTCAAAGGAGCTGGCATCCAGGCATTATGGTGAACACCGGGACAAGCCTTTTTTTGATGGACTTATTAAGTACATTACGTCGTCACCTGTAGTAGCCATGATTCTGGAGGGAAAGGACTGTATCAGCTTGGTCAGAGGGATGATGGGAGCAACTGATCCCAAGAAGGCTGCACCTGGAACGATCCGGGAGACATTTGGGATCGATATCGGGAGAAATGTAATCCACGGTTCTGATTCTAAGTCAAGCGCTGCCAGAGAGATCTCACTATTTTTTGATGACCAGGAGCTTATGTGTTATGAGCTAAGTGTGGCCTCTTGGATCTACGAATAGAATAAATATGCACTTCACAAGGTAAGAGACCTTTCAGATTTTGATTTCCTCTTATGTTATAAAAAATAAATCATTCTATAAGTAGGAAAAATGGAATTGATGGCGAATATATTAAATAAAGCATACCTGCCGCTTGGTTAATGATCCGTATTTTAGGCGACCAGTCAGAGTGCGGATAGGCCAATAAATTAATTTCAATAGAGAATACCTTTAAAAGGAGGTGTTGCACGCGGAATAAGGGGGGCCAAATATTATAGTGGCCATACGCAGTAGGAGCGGTCAGGTTTTACAAAGTGAAAGATAACTTGAAGGGAGATGCGAGTGTATGCCTTTTGATGCTACTAAAATGAAAGACTGGCAGATTGCTGCAGAAGCAGAGAAAAATATGCCTACCCCAGAAGAGTATATAGATTTGCTGGGGCTTGAGAAAGAGGAACTGATTCCTTTTGGTAGAACCCCAAGGGTAGATTTTCTCAAAGTTATGGAGAGGGCAAAAGATAAAGCAGACGGCAAGTATATTGAAGTAACAGCCATCACCCCGACACCCCTGGGTGAAGGGAAAACAACTGCTACAATGGGGCTCTTGGAAGGCCTTGGCAAGCGGGGACAGAATGTCGGTGGTTGCATCCGCCAGCCCTCCGGCGGCCCTACCATGAATATTAAAGGGTCTGCCGCTGGTGGCGGGAATGCCCTGTTGATTCCCATGACTGAGTTTTCATTAGGTCTTACTGGGGACATCAACGACATTATGAATGCCCATAACCTGGCAATGGTTGCCCTGAATGCCAGGATGCAGCATGAGTACAACTATGATGATGCCAAGCTTGCTGAGAGAAACCTAAAGAGATTAGACATTGACGCTAAGAACGTTGAAATGGGCTGGATTATGGACTTCGCTGCCCAGGGTCTGCGTAACATAATTATCGGACTCGGTGGCAAGATGGATGGTTTCTTGATGCAGTCCAAGACAGGTATTGCCGTAAGTTCCGAATTGATGGCCATCCTGGCCGTGGCAAAAGACCTGCCAGACCTGAGAGAACGTTTGGGCAAGATTGTTGTTGCCTACAATAAGCATGGTGATCCGGTTACAACAGCTGATCTCGAAGTGGACGGTGCAATGTGTGCCTGGATGCGCAACACGATCAACCCGACCCTTTGCTGCACTGTTGAGCACCAGCCCTGCTTTGTCCATGCTGGGCCTTTTGCTAACATTGCTATCGGGCAGTCCTCAATTATTGCTG
>DUMY01000031.1 GCA_012839645.1 Syntrophomonadaceae bacterium | reverse complement strand
TGCTTGTCTTCTTTGGGGCCACAGCCAGCAAGCATGCCAACAGAGGCAATTCCCGCTGTGCCAAGTGCTGCCCCCTTAAGAAACGACCTTCGTGAGATTCCTTTTTTGGATTTTTCCTCGAAACTCATGCTCTGACTCCTTTCTTTCGATGAGATTAGGTATAGCAGATCTATATATCTATACCTATATATCTATTACAATCTATTACCAACAGTTTCCTTTGTATGTGTACACAAAACAGAAGCTTAAATGTTTATGATGATCACCAATGAAATATTGAAACTATTGTGGTAAGATTTGTTTTTGACCATAGGATTGCCAGTACTAGGCATAAACTTTTTTAAGTTATTTTATTTGGTTGTTTACACAGCCCCTACGCTATTGTGCTGTATGAACAGCCATAGAAAAAAATATCTATAGATCATATAATTAAGATACAAGGTTTGATATATTCAGCAATGTTCGTATAATTTCTGTTGTTTATTGTGTTTCTTCATAAGATAGAGTGAAATAGGAGGGTCCTTGGTGAAAAATAATGACGGGGAGCAGAGGAGTAGCAGATTTTCGAAAAAGAAGGTGCTTCTTACAATAGCATTATCGGTGGTTGTTGTCGCGGCAGGTGGTGGTATTTATTTGTTAAAAGCCAGTGACGATCCTTCTTTCTGCAATGCTTGTCATATCATGGAACCATATTATGAGTCATGGAAAGACAGCAACCTCCTGGCTAATAAGCATGCTGAGGAGGATGTGGAATGCCATGACTGCCACGAACCATCTCTGTCAACCCAGGTTGAGGAAGGTGTCAAATATGTCACTGGAAATTATCAAGACCCGTTGGAGAAGCGTGAGTTTTCTAAGGATTTTTGCCTAGAGTGTCATGATGATTTCGAAAGCATTAAGGCGGCAACGGATTTCGAAGAAGGGAATCCCCATGATTCACACAATGATGATCAGGAATGCAATCTATGCCACAACATGCATCAGGAGTCTCAGGTGACGTGTGCGGAGTGCCATTATTTCAGTTGGATAGATGAGCTTGATGATAGTTGGGCAAAAGAGAGCGAGTAGAATAGGAAAATAGCAAAGAAATTTTGTGTAAGGGGGCGGGTGCCCCCTTAATGGATGCTTTAGATTATTGAGAAGTTATAGAGAAGGGATAAAATGGACGCTGTGAAGAGGATTTATCGCTTTTTATCTTCTATGAAAACCGGTTTGACACTTCTGGTGTTGGTGGGGTTGGCTTCTGCCCTGGGCAGTGCATTTCTTCCCGATACATTTTTTGATACCCTGTTTTTCAAGCTTTTACTCATTTTTCTGTTAATAAACATGTTGCTGTGCACTGCCAACAGATTGATTATATTTAAATCAGGATTCCAAATAAAGATAAAACGGGGATGGGCGAAGCATATTGGGGGGTTGCTGCTTCACATCGGAATTGTGTTGATTTTAGCCGGATTAATTATGAACACATATTCCGGGGAGAGTGGGCAAATCCGTATTCAAACCGGTGATCATGTAGGTGTTTCCAATACCATTACAGTGAAAAAACCCTTTTCACTGCAGTTGGATGAATTTAAGATGGAGTTCCATGAGGATGGTTCGCCATCCCAGTATTATTCGTATGTGACTGTGCTGGAGAATGATGAAGCCGTGGAAAGGGCAGTGATCAGTGTCAATCATCCGCTGAAACACAATGGAGTTAAATTCTACCAGCAAAGCTATGGCCATTTGATCAAAGCAAAGCATATGGATGCAGCAGGAAACGAGGTAGAGGATTTAATAAATGAAGGAAAATTTTTAACGCTGCAGGGAACTGAACGGCTTGTAAAAGTTTATCGTTATTTGCCTAATTTCGATCCCGACCAGGGGATGACTTCTAAAACAATGAGGCCTGATAATCCACGGATTGTGTTTTCCGTATATGAAAATGATAAAGTTCTGGGTGTAGGGGCAGCGGAGTTTGGTGAAAGAGTTAAAATAGATGATGGTGTTTATGTGGTATTTACGGGTGTTGAGCCATTTACTGTACTAAAGGCAAAATCAGATCCGGGATTGCCGTTAGCAGCCGGTGGGGGAGTGGTATTTATTATTGGTATATCTCTTGCACTGCTTGTGGCACCTGCCCGAAGGAAGAATATGAGTTAGAAAGCGGGAGATAAGATGCTTACAGTATTGATTACGGTAATTATTTATGCGTTAATAATAGCGTATTCACTAGGGGCAGTGTTGTATTTTGTAGGAGCAAAAACTGAGAAAAGGAAGTTGCTGCACACAGCACGCACAATGGCAGTAACCGGCTGTATACTTAACCTGTTGGCAATAATCGTGCGCACAATCATTGCAGGTAGGCTTCCTTTGGCTAACGGGTGCGAATTTATGCTGTGGTTTACTTGGATCACCGTTCTTTTATACTTGATCTATGAAACAAAAAGCCAGGTGAAAGATGCGGGCGGAGTGGTAATGCTGATTGTGGCTGTGCTCAGTATTATAGTTGCAGTACTAATGCGGGGGCAGTTTGGAGTGGCCACTCCTCTTATGCCGGCATTAAAAAGCCCTTGGTTAACGGTTCATGTAATAACAGCTGCAGCTGCCTATGCTGGTTTTGCTCTGGCGGCAGGGCTGGCTGTAATGCAGCTTATCAAGGCTGACAAAAGGGTGTCAGAAGAGAGTGTCTACCGGGTTGTTGCAGGTGGGTTTGTTATGCTTTCTTTAACTATTGTTTTAGGGGCCATCTGGGCGGAACAGGCTTGGGGGAGTTACTGGACCTGGGATCCCAAGGAAACCTGGGCTCTTGTTACCTGGCTTATTTACGCCTTGTACCTGCACCTGCAGAGAAGGCTTAAATGGAAAGGGAAAACCGCCAGTATTATGGTGGTAGCAGGATTTATATTAGTGTTGTTCACCTTTTTTGGAGTAAACTATCTGCTGCCCGGGCTCCATAGTTATGCAGGGGTATGGGTGGCACCGGTTATGATAACAGCATAGGAGCGATGATTAAATGACACTCAAGGAGGGGAACTTTCATGTTTGGTTTTTTGCCTAGTATTGGTCCCTGGGAGATAATTTTAATACTTGCTATTGTACTGATTATCTTTGGTCCAGGTAAACTTCCGGAGTTAGGGAAGTTAATTGGTGATGGTCTAAGGGAGTTTCGAGAGGCAAGGGCTTCTGATGATGTTTCCAATGAGAAATCTGAGGATGATGTAGAAGAATAAATCCACTTGTCCTACCTTGTCTTGCCATTGGATTGTCCTACGGTGTTTTGTCAAAAAGTTCGTGAACCTCTCCAATGTATCAAATAACAGCAGATGATATACTGATCAACACAATGATATCCATAAAAGCCTACTTGTCAATAGTTTAATTTTTTATCAGGTTGGCAAGGTTAGGTTGTATTATGGGCATTTTTAGAGTGAATGGTAGGACAGGAGATTATTAGGCGAGAGGAGAGAGGAACATGGGTAACGATGAGAAGCTAAATGATGGGAAACCCAAAAAAGGATTCTCACGCAGGACGTTTCTTAAAGGAGCAGCTTTTGGGGCGGCGGGGGTAGCCGCAGGTGGATTGTTGGCTGGTTGTGGTGGAAAAGATGAGCCTGCAGAAAAGAAGAAGAAAGCAGCTCCAGATGAAGAAGTCAAACTCAGTTTCGAGGAAGCGCCCAAGCCAATTCCAGACAGTGAAATCAAGGAAACCGTTGACGCTGATGTTGTAGTAGTCGGTGCGGGCTTAAGTGGGTTGTGTGCTGCTATTTCTGCTGCAGAAGAGGGCGCTAATGTTGTTCTGTTAGAGAAAACGGATAATGTCAACTTCCGTGGAATCGATTACGGATCTATTGATTCCAAAATGCAAAAGTCTATCGGCAACAAGGTAGACAAGATGAAGGCTGTTCAAGAAATCATGAGATATAGTGCTTATAAAGGGGACCAAAGGGTAATTTCCAAATGGGCGGACCACAGCGGAGAAGTTGCAGACTGGATAATGGACATGGCTGAATCCGTGGGGTGTAAACCGAAGCCTGTACCTATCGATGAGACGACTACCCCGGGTGCCAACATTGAAGTTTTTGGAACATTGGGTTTTCGTATTGATCCCAATGATGAAGCGCTAGCCTCTGCACCTAAAGGCACAGATCCTTACCTGGCATCTATTATCTATGTAATTAAGAAGAGTGCCGAAAAGGCCGGGATAGATATTCGTTATAAGACACCCGCTGCGCAGTTGATTCGCAAGGATAAGAAGGGTCGTGTAGAAGGGGTAATTGCCGGTGAAAAAGGCAGCTATACCAAGTTTACTGCCAAGAAGGGCGTAATCCTTTGTACCGGTGATTACGGCGGCGATCCTGAGATGCTCAAACATTATATTCCTTCATCAGAACATATTCACATGAACATGTATGAGATGGTACACGGTAATATTAATACCGGTGACGGACATAAGATGGGTCTTTGGGTTGGAGCAGCCATGGATGAATGGCCCCACGCCCCTATGTACTTTGATTTTGCTGTAGTTGGTGCTCCAATTCTGGCTGATGCTCTGATGCGCCAGCCTTGGCTTAACGTAAATGTGCGTGGAGAGCGTTATGCCGATGAGGAGCTGCCCTATTCCTTTATCTGTAATGCCCAGCGTCAGCAGCCGGAACACTTCAAATGGGTGGTATGGGATGCCAAGTGGCCAGAAGAAGCTCCAAAGTTCAACCTTGTAGCTTGCAAGGATATGAGGACTGCTTTCCATAACCCGGATAATATCGAAAAATATATCGAAAAGGGTTATATTAGGAGCGCCAATTCCCTGGATGAGCTGGCAAAGAAAATGGAGGTACCTGTAGATACATTTAAGAAGACCGTAGCACGGTATAATGAGCTGGCAAAGAAAGGTGTAGATGAGGATTTCGGCAAGCGTGCTGAGTGCATGACCACTATCGAGAAGAAACCCTTCTATGCAGCTCCTTTGGGTACAGCTCTGCTTGTTACTTTAGGTGGATTACAGATCAACGATAAAATGCAGGTCTTGGATACCGAAAAGAATGTTATACAAGGGCTGTATGCAGCTGGAAATGCCTCTGGCAGCTACTATGCTAACGACTACTGTGTCAGCCTGCCCGGCAACAGCCATGGGCGTGCATTCACTTTCGGGTATCTTGCGGGCAAGAATATTCTAGGTTAAATACGTACCCCAGGGCAAGAATTCGCAGTCTGGGTTGGACCGCGATAGATATCACCGGAGAGGTACAACTCGGGCAAGAATGTTCTCAGCTGGGTTAAACAACTAAGATATAAGTGCCGTTGCAAAATAAGCTGACAAGAGAGCCTAAATATTTAGGCTCTCTTTGCGTTTTATTCGGACACACCGGTTTAAATGCCTAGCAAAAGCAGCATCTCATCGTCTGTTTCCCCGGTGCAGTTCGGGATGGTTTAAATACCTTGCAAAAGATGGAGTGGGCCCAGGGGGGAGCCCTCAGCCGTTACATTGGTTTGGAATTTGCGTCAAATACCGCCCACTTTGCTAACAAGGTGGGGTTTTATTTTATTTATAGTCTTATGTCAAGCATCATTATTTATAAGTTTGTAATCCCCAATTTTCCTATATAGTGTTGATCTGCTGATTCCCAGCTGTTCAGCAGCTTTTGAAAAATTATTATTTGTTTTCTGCAAAACATGGCAAATCATTATTCTTTCTACATCTTTGAGGGAAAAGTTGTTTTCTGTTCCATCCAGGGTTACAGCCGAAGCTGCAGGTTCGGAATCAATTTGATTGGAAGCAGCAGAACAAGCCAGAGGATCTACCCGAAGAGATCAAAAGTGGGATTTCTGCTGCTTCCAATCAAATTGATTCCGAACCTGCAGCTTCGGCTGTAACCCTGGATGGAACAGAAAACAAAAACATGGCAAATCATTAT
>DUMY01000003.1 GCA_012839645.1 Syntrophomonadaceae bacterium | reverse complement strand
TCATCTTGCAGTTGTTCACGGCTTATTGGATCTAGAGCACCAAAGGGCTCATCCATCAGGATAACATCTGGATCAGCGGCCAAGGCACGAAGCACCCCTACTCGCTGCTGCTCTCCACCTGAAAGCTGCTTGGGATAGCGGCTGCGGTAAGCCTGAGGTTCGAGAGCCCCCATTTCCAGCAGCTCGTCTACTTTCTTGTCAGTTTCCCGCTGATCAGCACCCAACAGCTTCGGTACCAATCCGATATTTTGTGCAATGGTCATATGGGGAAACAAACCTATTTGCTGAATCACATACCCGATCCTGCGTCGCAGCTGAACAGGGTTTTCCTCCTGAATGTCCTTTCCTCCCACCAGTATCTTACCTGAGGTTGGTTCAATCAAGCGGTTAACCATTTTTAGTGTAGTTGTTTTCCCGCACCCACTGGGCCCGATCAAAACAACCAGTTCACCTTTTTTAATGGTTAAATTGAAGTTCTGCACTGCGCTTGCACCGTTCGGAAAAACCTTACAAACATTTTGAAATTCAACCACTTCATCACCACCAAAAATAAATTTATTAAGATTAATTGCATATAAAAAAACGCTAATACCACACTACGGTCCCTGGTTATTGAGCGTTTTGCCTGTCATGTTGCTTTATGAATAGTTTTCCATAATTACCACCGCACGCTAAACGCAAAACACAAGCTAAGTATCATCACAATATTATTAGCAGACTACTGTTGTGTCATTTTTTGATGTAATTGTTGGGTTAAGGAATATGCTGAAAAAATCACCTTCATCGATTACCGATAATGATTAAAATTACTATAATAACCGATTTACAATACTATTATAACCGATTTACACCTTACCGACAACCCTTAAAATATTATAAGTTGTCTGTTGGAGGATAGAAAACCGGACCCCTTCAGCTGTCAGAGCCCGGTATAAGTAAAAAAAAGTATACTTATCAAAATGTTCGATCAATCATTATTAATTGAAGAATTGACAACGGCAATTGTTCCATAGTTATAAAGCCCTCTGGCAAAGCATTCGATAGTGATATCAGCGCCGCTGGACATATGCGTCAGGATGCTGCGTGTGCCCACTGCTGCACTCCTACCGGCAAAGCTGTAGCCAAGTGTATCCAGTTCATTTCTGGCAAACAACCCGGAAAAGGGGTACTCACGGTCTTCACTATCTTCAACATAGTGTTTAAACCCGGGTAAATAGGAGTGGTAAGCGAGGTGGTTGCCAGTAGTAATCGTCAGATACTGACCGTCACCAGGAGCGTACTGGTACCATCCCAAGTTATTGCCACAAATGCTGTATGGCTGCGGGAATTCCTCAAAACCGGCACCTTCAATAATGACCAAAGCAATGTCCTGTGTAGGTAAGGCATTCTCAATGAGCTTGCGGATGCCTGTGATGGAATCTACCTCCCCTAAAGGCGAGTATAACGGTATTGTTTCATTTTCAGCCGGGAGCATGTAAAAGGGTCGGGGTATACTTCCAAAGGTTTTAAAGATATATCCTTCTCTTGCCGTGAGCAGGTAGTCTGGCAGACGTTTGATGAACTCCTCATCTCCCCCGAAGTGGGCAATCAATTCATCCTTGCTGAAAACGCTTTTAATGAACTTGCTGCTTTTTACATAGGCAAGATCCTGTTTTGTGGGGTTGTACATACCCGCATACCTGCCCACCATACCCCCTCCGAGAACTAAACCATCAAGGTGGCTGAGGTCAATATAACCCGCTACAGGAACAAATCCACCTGTTCCTAGAATGACCGGGGTCATCGCGGTTTCTTCACAAAAACGGTTGATCTCCCGGAAGATCTGCTCAACCATCGCTTTTCTCTCGTTTTGAGGTGTTTCCTGGAAAACAGATAGAAAATAGGGCTGGGCGTAGCTCAACATCATCAGCCGGGGTTGGTAACTTTTATATAGATCCAGGGCAACACTGGCTACCCAGTCTATGCTTTCCGGGTCTAGATCACCGGGGTAGGGGTGCGTATCGAGTGTTTTTTGAGCTATCTCGACAAGGGGTCCCCTTACATCTACCTTGGTTCCCTGCCTCATATTCACAGCGGTTTGCCATTCAACTACATCAATAATGCCTAAACTCATTTTTTTACCTCCAACTTCTTCTGCTATTTGTTTTTAAACCACTGCATCCCATTCCACACGCTCCCCAAAGAGAGGAATTTTACTGCTGCAGTCCGGGCACTTGCCGTCTTGAAGCAGGTATTTGGTAATCTTTCCACCACATCCACCTAAATTGATGCGCTCGATGACATTGGTACCGCAGTCTGGGCACAGTGTGCTCACCCAGTCGGAGCCCACAAAATTACCGAAGTAGATGAAGGGAAGCAGTTTCCGTGCTTCTTCTAATTTAAAACTAATCTCTTCGATGCCGGGATGATGGTAGTCTTTCATCTTGTATTCAGGCAGCAGCCGAAAAACATGCCAGGGAATTTGGGGGTCGATGCTGTAAATAAAAGCGGCGATCCCGTCGATTTCATGATCATTAAGCGATTGAATAATTGGTGTGGTGATCTCAATGTGGTTTCTGGCAGCCAGATACTTGATGTTACGAAGAATTGGTTCAATGTTGCGGATGCCGACATATTTATAGTAAAAACGGGAACTGATTGATTTCAGGCTGATGTTAATAAAAGAGCATATACTTGACAACACTTCCACAGATTCCGGGGTTTGATAGCCGTTCGTCATGCAGCCTACAGGGATACCTGCACCTTGTGCCTCCTCTGCCACTTCTTTGATTGACTGCAGGGAAACCATCGGTTCATTGACAGCAAAGACAATATTATGGCACCCAGTCTGTCTGGCTCTCCTCACCACCTGCTTGGGTTCCAGGTCGAACAGGTACAGCTTGGAGGGTGATTCCCGGGCAATATATGAGTTTGAACAGTAGGAGCAATCAAAATTGCAGCCGCTGCTCCCTATAAGCAGGGTTCTGCTCCCTGGATAAGCATGGTAAAAAGGGAGCGATTCGATATGAACTGCATTAAGGCTTGTCCACCTGTGGGGATATCTTTCTTTAATAACACCGTTTACCTGAGTATATGATCCGCAGACCCCTGTGTTTCCTTCTTTCAGTTCGCAGCGCCATTCACAATAACTGCATTTCACCTTTATCTACCTCCAGGTTCTTTTACTCTTGGCCTTGTCTCCACAGGAGATAGGCTAAAAATGGTGCACCGATAAATGAAGTAATGATCCCAATGGGGATCTCCCCGCCGCTGATTGTTCTCGCGATTGTATCCATCAGGATCATAAAGACAGCTCCCAATATTGCCGCAAAAGAAACCAGTTGATTATGGCCTGGCCCAATGATCAGCCGGGCCATATGGGGTACTACCAGCCCTACCCAACCGATGGTTCCACAAGCGGAAACTGAAGAAGCAACAATTAGGGTAGCAAATGTGATATACAGAAAGCGCATTTTGGTTACGTTTACCCCCAGAGACATCGCCTCTTCATCACCCAGAGCCATGATATCCAGTTTCCACCTGAGCAGAAACAGGATCAGCATGCCAATCAAAATGACCGGCAGAGTCATAACTATATCCTTCCAGACAATGGTGCTGAAGCCTCCCATAGTCCAGAAGACTAAAGCCGGCAGTTCTTCATAGGGATCTGCTACATATTTTAGAAAGGAAAGACCGGCTGTAAACAAGGCAGAAACAATAACACCTGCCAGAACAAGTACGGTAATGGCATCGGTACGGCAGCGTCTGCCCAACTGGTAGGCAAGGGTTACAGCCAGGAGCCCAAAACCGAAAGCAAACCCTTGGATAGCAAGTGCGGATTCGCCGACCAGCAAAATGGCCATCCCTGCTCCGAAGCTGGCCCCGGCTGAAACCCCCAGGATATCCGGTGATACCAAGGGGTTTCTAAACAGTCCCTGAAAAACTGTCCCGGAAACTGCTAATACAGATCCTACCATGAGCGCCATAACCAGTCTGGGCAGTCTCACTGACCAAAAGACAACATCATCTGTAAATAGATCAGCCGGAACGGGCTGGTTTGTTACTTTGAGCTTGATAACTTTTAAGATATTAGCCCATTCCAACTCGTACCTCCCGACAGTCAGGGAGAAAAAGAAAGTAACCAGCAAAATCAAGATGATAAGCAGGAATAGTTTCTGTTCTCGTGTTTTAGATGACTTAAATTTTAAGGTTTTATTCAATACAGACAATCCTTATGTTATAAACTGCAATACCATCTATTATGAGTAGAAAGCCTTTAATATTTCTCTTGGCTTGTGAGGTCTCCTCCCAATTCAGTAAAGGTTTTTCCGTAGAATTTTTTATAGAAATCATCCGCTTCTTTAACCATATCCAGGTCTTTAAACTGCTCGGGGTGCAACTTCTGAGCAAGCCATTGAATTCCTAAGGCAGCCTCTGGTGAAGGATAATCCCAGGGGTTAAGTATTGATGGAAACCAGAATACCTCTTTGTTCTTTACGGCATCGATTCCCTGCCAACGCTTATCTTTTAAGATATCCTCAATTGTAACTCCAGTTGTATATTGTACAGCTACCATTATGTCGGGGTTCCAATTAATTACCTGTTCTGGGGAAACATCAACCCAACCGCCCTTTAGTTCGGCTGCAGCATTCTTGCCGCCTGCCAGTTCGATCAGGTAGTTTTGGTACATATCCTGTGAGCATGTAGACAACACTCCCATAGGTCCGACAAGGTAAACGGTAGGTTTATCCTTATCATCTATACCTGCTGTTTTATCATTGACCATCTTCATGGTATCATCGTAGTATTTTACAAATTCCTGAGCCTGTTCTTCCTTTCCTAAAGCTTTTCCCAACTCCAGCACACTGTTTTTTAACTCGTCCATATCCTCGGCAACCACTCCGAAAACGTTGATGCCTTTGGCTTCTAAGTTATCAACCAACTCTTTATTGCGTCCTGGGAGTAGAACAAGATCCGGCTTCAAAGAAATGCACTGTTCAATATTAAATTCCTGTGGTGTACCAACTACAGGTAGATCAACTATGTCGGGTTTTATTGCTTTAAAAAAGGGGTTTTTCAACATAGGAGAGCCAACCCCAGCTAGGCTGTCTTGTGCCCCTAAGGTGAACATCATTTGGACTGCTATTCCATAAGGGCTAACTACTTTTTCCGCTGCTTTATCAAGTACTACCTCTCTACCCAAACCATCGGTGACTGTTATCTTTTTGTCACCTTTGGCGGTTGTATCTGTATCTCCCTGCGAACACCCGGCACAGACCAAAACAAGGCTGAAAACTACGACTAGCATTAGAACTAAAATCTTATTGTACTTTTTCATAGGGCAAACTCCTTTCTTGATAAGCGTTTTTTTCCTGCCAACTTTCGGGAAGAATAACCTTTTTTCCTTGACGCGTCACCTCCACATTTACTTTAAGTTCGTACATTGTGCTTAAATTTTCGTCAAACAGCACTTGATTTTTTTCTCCCATATCCATAATGCAGCCGTCCTTCAACAAAACAACATCATCACAGTAGTGCAGGGCCAGGTTGGGATCATGTAGGGTCATGATTGTTGTTATTCCCCGATCCACTGCTACACTCCTCACAAGATCCATAATTTTGACCTGATTTTTTAGGTCCAGATGGCTGGTCGGTTCGTCCAGCAGCATGATCTTTGTGTCTTGGAAAATTGCCCTGGCCAGCAGAACCATCTGGCGCTCTCCTCCGCTGATTTCATTGAAACGCCGTTCTGCCAGGTGTCCAATACTGAGTTCTGTAAGGAGTTTTACTGCATCAGCACGGTCGGAAAGGGTTGGTTTTTGCCACATCTCCAATACAGGAGAGCGGCCCATAACCACCATGTCCACTACCTTGAAGGGGAAAACAGTATATGTCTGTTGAGGAACAACACTCATATTTTTGGCGATTTCCTGCCTGTCCAACTGTTCAAGAGAAACGTTATTGACCTCAATGCGTCCTTTTGCCGGTTTAAGAATACCGTTGATACATTTGAGCAGTGTTGTTTTTCCCGAGCCATTAGGCCCAAGTAGACCACAGATTGATCCGGGAGATACCGAAAATGTGATCTCATCCAGAATGAGGCTTGTACCGTAATAAAATTGTAGATTTTCCACAGCAAGTACCCGCAATAATCTTCACTCCATAAAAAAAATCGGCTGTGTATGAATAACACAAGACCGATGATTGTAAATGGCCTATGGTTATCCTTTTCACAGTGGGAGGCATAACGGTTTCCAGCTACACCCTGCCGGTCTTACGCCATAACTCTTAAGCTTGAGTTTTAGGTCGCAAGACTCGGATAACTTTTTTTGACGATTAATATGCAGTTTCTACATTCTTTGATTCGTTTCCTGCTAAAAATATTAAATAATAAGAAATTTATAGATTTGATGGGATATATTTATGGTTATGTTAACCTATAAAAAAAGGGCTTGAAAATTCAAAGCCCATTCTTATAGCTTGTTCTTTTGGTAACCCTCAATTCCGATGTCTAGCATATTATTGATATGGGTTGATTTGCAGCATTTCACCTAAGTCAACAAACTGGTAGCCCTTTTCCCGTAGACTGGTGATAATTTCGGGCAGAGCTTTTA
>DUMY01000030.1 GCA_012839645.1 Syntrophomonadaceae bacterium | reverse complement strand
TTGCTTTGAGCTACCCTATTATTCGCTCCAGGTGGTATGGATTGCCGCTGGTTTTGACTGTTGTTGTTGTGTTCTATGGGATTATGACTTTTCTCTCTCAGATAGAAACTGTTGTTTTTCTCAAACAACTGGTGGATATTGTTCCGGCTGAGGTGATTCCCAAGCTGTTCCTGCAGGGAGCTATTGTAGCTATTTTATTTTCTCCGTTGGCTGTCTTGGTGCATGGCAAAATGAAGAAAAAGGGCTATTTCTTACCGCAGCAGAATACAAGGCTTCATATGCCTGTTGTTCAATGGATCTGGAAGCTGGCACTGCTGGCGGTTATTTATATCATCATTTATATAGGCTTCGGCATGTTTGTCTTTGTACCATTGGCAGGGGACGCCTTTCAGCAGTTTTACGCAGGGCTTGAGATGCCCCAGTGGATTCTTCCCTTTCAGGGGGTGAGGGCTCTGATCTGGGTTGCCCTGGCGCTCCCTGTGATTCGTATGATGAAGGGTCCCTGGTGGGAGGCGGGGCTTGCTGTATCTTTGCTTTTTTCGGTGCTAATGGGGGCGCAGCTTTTGTTGCCTAACGAATTTATGCCGGAAGTGATACGCAGGGCTCACTTTTTTGAAGTTACAGCTTCCAACTTTCTATATGGCTGGATTGTTGTCTGGGTTTTAAAGCTGGGTAACAAAAAAGCGATTAGGATTCCGGGATATAGGGATTACTGGTAAACGCGTTCAACTATGCGGTGACATCGCAGAGGATTAAGACAAAACCAAAGTTAGGTAATGTCACGGAACCAGTGCAAGGCAGTCCGTAACTTTAGAACTCCGGTGTCAGACTTCTATATTCTTCAGCTGGTCTTATACGACCGGCTGTTTTTTATTTTCTAACTAACTGAAGAAAAATCGGAAAAGTTCATGATTTTTATCTGGAAATACTGGAAATGCTTGTCTAGGGTTATTTAGAGTGGTAAAGTAACTGAAGAGAGATGGCAGATGCAATTTTAAGGAGATGAAGTCATGAACAGCTTTTTATTAGTTCTTTTTTCTGTCTTTATGGGAGCTACGGGGCAAACTATCCTGAAAATGGGGGCAAACAAGCTGGGGAGTATTTTTATTTCCCGGCAGGATATTTTCCCTGATTTGATAAGAATCGTGACAACACCTCAGGTGCTTATAGCCTTTGCCTTTTATGCCGCGGGATTCCTTACCTGGATGAAGGCTCTGACCAGGGAAAACCTGAGTTATGTATACCCCATGGTCAGCTTAAGTTATGTATTGGTTTTGTTCTATTCTTATTTTCTTTTTAAGGAACCTGTTACATTGAATAAGTTCATTGGTATTGTCATGATTATTGGTGGGGTTATTTTTATTAACAAGTAATAATATAACCACGAAATCCTTAATTATAAAAATTCGTGGTTTTTGTGCCACATTTCTAAAAAATTTATTACTCCAGCAAGGCCTTCCTGTGGTCATCCAAGTTATCAGCTACCTTACGGAAGATCTCAATGAATTCTCCTACTTTTTCTTCTGGGATTCCGGTAGCGGCAATTGTTACTAGGTCAGCGTACTGCTTTTGGATATGCTCTTCTTCACTGCGGGCCTTTTCCGTCAAGTGGACTAAATAGGCTCTTTTATCTGCAGGGTTGTGCTTGCGGGTAACGTACCCTTTTTTCTCCAGAGATATGACTGTCCTTGAAATGGCTGGTTTGCTGACATAAACTCCGGATACGATGTCATCCTGTTTTACTCCATCACCATTTGTATACAGGAACATTAGAACATTAGCCTCTGCACTCCCCAGCTGTTTTTCTCGTAAGGCATGGATCACACATAATTGGCCTGCCTGGATGATCCTGCTGGACAGGCTTACTAAAAGTTGAAATTTTGTCAAAGCAAATTCCTCCTTCAGGGAGTATTGTTCCCTTTTTAGTAGCTTACTTTGTTTTGTGTTAAGATTCAACTGTACTTGATAAAGGGAACGATCCTTGTGTAATGTTTTTGCATCTCTAAAAAAAGAAGCCAACGCCAGGAAACGGGTGCGTCTTTAGTGTATGCCAGCGCAGGCTTGTTTCCTTCAATATGACATTATTAACCAACGAAGAGATCAAGAGAGCCACTCCCCTGATCTCTTCGGAATTGTCCTCGGTACATCTCCCTGGTACCTGTATTATGAAAACATATTTTTAAAAAAGTTCTTGATCAACTGCCATGGGGTATTTTTCGTCGGTTCCGGTGCAGGCTCTGCTGCGGGTTCGGTTATTTCGATTCCTTCCGTCCGCATCAGAAACTGGACCTGGCTATTGCTGTTCTTGGTGTTGTCCATAAATGATTTATAGTCATCGGCTAGATTCTCGAGCTCATCTGTGACAGCCTGGCCGCGCATCAGTTCATTGAACTGGTCTCCTGATTCTTTTTTCATGGTTGATATGCCATCTTCTGCTTTGAAGAGTCCATCTGCAAGCTGTCCCTGGCCTTTGGCTAACTCCTTCATGCCACTGCTCAACGCAGGGGTCTCCCGGGCAAGGCGTTGGGTGCCCTGGTGGATTTCGCCAAGGCCACTGTTGAGTTCGCTGGTATAACCGTAGAGTTGAGTGATTGCTGTTTTTTCATCGATGATGCCTTGATTTAGTCCTTGAATACCTTTTTTGAGTTTTTGAAGGTCATCTTCTGGGAACATCGGCGACTGTTGGTTTAGTTGTTCCAACGAGCCTATTAAATACATTAACTGTTGGGTCAATAGTTCATTTGACTGAGCCAGTCTCTCATGCCCATCGCGCAACTGTTCCAACCCGCCGGCCAACTTTCCAGACCCCTCATAAGCCTTTTTCACACCATCATCCAGCTGACGGCTGCGGTCAGGTTGCTGCAGGTCTTGGGGAGCTGGATGATGGTGTGAAAAAGGCTTATGAGGGGTCTGGAAAGTTGGCCGGCGGGTTGGAACAGTTGCG
>DUMY01000029.1 GCA_012839645.1 Syntrophomonadaceae bacterium | reverse complement strand
GTAAAAAACAAAATGCAACATGACACCTACGGACGGTCTATGGACATGAGGGATGGTTGGAACTAACCAGCAGCCATGGACATGAGGGCGGGGATTTTGAGGTGCTTTGGGTTTTCCCACCCGTGATTATGGGAAAGCTTCTGTGAGATGAAACATATTGTTGCAATATTGGATGTATTGTATTATAATAATATAATGTATTGTTAACACAGTATAAACAGATATTACTTAAATCTTGATTCGCTCGCAATTCGTTTAGGAAAATAAGTAATAAAGAGGGGGTTATCGCCCCCTCTTCTTGTTGATATTCAAATAGATTAAGGGGCTAGGGTCTTGCTCACATGTAATCAATGAATGGAAAGGAGTTGATTTAATTGTATCATCGAGATTTTTTAGACTTAATTGAGGATTTGAATGTCGGTGACCGCATAAAAGTTAATTGGGCTAAAAAGAGGAGAGGTATAGGGAAAGAATGTTATTTATCTGAAGGGAAAATAGTTCAGATAACAGATAATGCAATATATATTCGCGGAGATGTTGGTTTTACTGCCGGAATTAACAGAGGCGATATAGCTATGGGAGTACAGGTTAAGCAAATATCTTAATCTGGATACCCTTTACTCTCAACTGGGAACACATCTGACACGACTTACATGATGCAAAAATAATTCTTGCATTTAGCTTCCGAACGAGTATAATAGTAGGAACAATATAAGTAAAAGATCAATGAAGGAGAAAAGTAAGCCGGTCCCAGTTTCACAGGAAGGGGATGTCACCGACTGTAAGCATTCCCGGAACATGGCCTGCTGAAGTTCTCTCCGGAGATGTCAGCTGAAACCGCGTTTGCGGCAAGTAGGTTTGACCGTCAGCTCCCGACGTTACATGGGAGAGGGTATCGGAAAATTTCCCGTACTCTTTGATGAGTGGGTTCCGTTTTTTAGCGGGCCAAGTTTGGGTGGTAACGCGGTAAGCATAAGCTTCTCGTCCCTTAGGGATGAGAAGCTTTTTGAATTGTTGTGCCGTACTGCCCGGGAAGATTCCCGTACCTGCATGAGTGGGCCTTTTTGGCCAAAATAGGGTGGTACCGCGAAAAGCTCGCCGCTTTCGTCCCTTTTTGGGAAGCGGCGAGCTTTTATTTTCTATTTACAAAAGGGGGGTTGAACATGGTAGTGGTGATGAAGTTAACAGCGAGACCTGAGGAAATTGCTGCTGTACAGCAGCGGTTGGAGCAGGCTGGTTTTCAGGCTCATTTCATCCACGGAGTAAAACGCTTAGTCATCGGTGCTGTAGGAGATAGGGATGTGATTAATTCAATGGGATTGGAAGCACTGGCCGGTGTGGAGAAGGTGGTACCCATCATGAAACCATATAAATTGGTGAGCCGGGAGGTAAAAGGGGAAAACAGCCTGGTCAAAGTTAAAGATGTTGTTTTCGGAGGTGGTAAGCTGGTTGTTATTGCTGGGCCCTGTGCGGTGGAAAGCGAGGAACAGCTGCTTACTGCTGCCCACAAGGTACGCCAAGCGGGAGCTAAGGTTTTGCGTGGTGGTGCCTTTAAACCCAGGACATCTCCTTACAGCTTCAGGGGCCTGGGCAGAGAAGGGCTGCAGCTGCTGGCAGAGGTTTCCAAAGAGACTGGTTTGGCCACAGTCACTGAGGTACTTGATGAATCCAGCCTGGAGATGGCTTTAGAATATGCGGATATGGTACAGGTGGGTGCCAGAAATATGCAGAACTTTAGACTTCTGCAAGCTGTGGGTTGTTGTGAAAAACCGGTTTTATTGAAGCGGGGCTTCTCGGCAACCATCGATGAGTGGCTGATGGCTGCTGAATATATTCTGTCTGAAGGGAATGAAGAGGTGATCCTTTGTGAGCGGGGTATTCGTACTTTTGAAACTGCAACACGCAATACCCTTGATCTGAGTGCTGTTTCCCTGGTGAAAGAGTTATCCCATCTGCCAGTGATTGCTGATCCCAGCCATGCTACAGGGAACCGCAGGTTGGTGGCTCCCATGTCCAAGGCCGCGGTGGCTGCAGGAGCAGATGGCTTGATTATCGAGGTTCATCCGGATCCTGCTCAAGCTTTATGTGATGGGCCGCAGTCCCTTTCTCCTGATGATTTTGACTTTTTGATGGGAGAACTGCAGGGGATAGCTGTAGCAATGGAGCGTGAACTCTGAGATGGGATACGGAGTATATCGCCTGGGATACCTGGGGCCACGGGGCACCTTCTCTGAGGCTGCTGCCCATAGGTACTGTGAAGGCAAAGGGTGCCAATTGGTGGAGTGTAGTTCACTGGAGGATATCTTCAGGGGGGTTGCCTCCGGTGTACTGGAAGAAGGTATAGTTCCTGTGGAAAATTCCACAGAGGGTTCAGTGGGTATTGTCTTTGATTTGTTGGCTGGATCTTATGATTTAGCTGTGCGGGGAGAACTTCTTGTGCCAGTTGTACACAGCCTGTTGGTGCGGACAGGGGTAACTTTTCCGGAGATCGAAAAAGTTCTCTCCCACCCCCAGGCTCTTGCCCAGTGCCGTGGCTTTCTCCGAAGAGAACTCCCTGGTGCAGTATGGCAGGAGTGTTCCAGTACCGCGGCCGCGGCTGTACTGGTAGCAAGAACTGAGCGGCCATGGGCTGCCATTGCACCGGCTGCTGCCGGTGTGTATGGTCTGGAGGTATTAATCCAAGAGGCCAATGACTGTCCTGATAATGTAACGCGTTTCTGGATCATCAGCACGGAGCAGCTACCCTGTACTGGGGATATTTGCAAAACATCATTGGTGTTTGGTGTCTGCGATCGTCCCGGTGCACTGTATCTAGTGCTGCGGGAGTTTGCCCTGCGGGGCATTAACCTGACCCGCATCGAATCCAGACCAGCTAAGAGAAAATTGGGGGAATACATCTTTTTCCTGGATTTTATCGGATCTACTATGGACTCAGCCATCCAGGACCTGCTCGGTAATCTCTCAGAGATCACCACAAGGCTTAAAATTCTGGGGTCATATCCGTCGTGGGGTCAGGCTTGCTTTATTGCTGCCCGGAAAAAGTAGATATCTGTGCAGGAATTTAGGTTTCTGAACCGCCATGATCTTCATAGAGATTAAAAAAAGATCACGAGATCCGTCCCTGTGTTCTTGTTATCTCTTTTTTTGGTATTGTTTGACTCCAGCAATGGAGAATTCTATAATATAAATAAGTAGTTAATATTATGTAGATAGAATAAGGGGTAGGAACTGGTTAACTATGGAAGGAGGTAGGGCAAGTGAGTTTGATGCGTAAAGATCCATGGCGGGAACTGGCTGCTTTTAGAGATAGTGTCAACCGTTTATTTGATGAAACTGTTGGTAAGCGTTTACCGGTTTCCGGTTTGATGGAAGAGAAACCCTCTGTTGATGTTGTGGATGAGGGGGATGAATTTGTTGTTAAAGCCGACCTGCCTGGTTACAGTCCAGAGAATATAGAAATTAGGGTAATGGAAAATATGGTAACAATCCGGGGCGAACTTAAAGAAGAAAAGGAATTAAAAGACGCTAGCTATCATATTCGTGAGCGAAGCTTGGGTTCTTTCTCTCGTACCCTTCCCTTTTCAGTTGAGTTAAAGCCGGAGGAGTCTAAAGCCTCATTTAAAAATGGGGTACTTGAAATATCTCTTCCTAAAGCTGAGGTACCTAAAGGGCGCACACTGGATATAGAAACTGATTAGTAATGAGGCGTAGGTATTGCTGTTCCTACCCCTTTTTCTTTTTTAGTTTGTCTCCTCAATTAATAATGGTTAATAAAGATTGAAGCCTGCTTAAGATGGAAGCAGGCTTTATTAATTGACCTACTTTTGGGGCACAATATCGAGCAAATAGAATTAGTGGGGGGATTTAATGCAAACCCTGTTAAAGAAACTGTTTGTTGTGCTCTTGATCACCATGGCTTTCACTGCCCTGGGCTGCCAGCGGGGGGAAGTGAGGCAACCTCAGCAAAAACCCTCAACACAAAAACCTACAAAAAAGGAAAAGCCGGCTCCTATAACCGGAAAAGTGGCGGTTTATTACCTGAAAAGTGCAGAAGATGAAATATATCTGGTTCGGGAGATTCACAAGGTTTCCCACGAGCGAAGCCTGAAAATAGCAGCTCTGGAGGAGTTGATCAGCGGGAATCCGGAAACAGAGGATGCGTACCGCGTGATTCCACCAAAAACAAAGGTGCTGGGTGTGAAAGTAGATAACGGACTGGCGACCGTTGATTTTTCATCGGAGGTTCTCCAGGCTAATGTTGGTTCCGTAGGTGAAGCCTTGGGTATTAAGAGCATTGTCAATACCCTTACTGAATTCCCTGATGTAGACAGGGTTTCTTTCACAGTGGAGGGGGAGGTTGATCAGCGCGCCAAAGACTGGTGGGGACATATTGGACTTGCAGAGCAGCCCTTCCTGTGTGACATCTCTGATGTACGAGAGCCCAGGATCTGGGTGACATCACCTATTCCGGATTCAAAGGTGGCGAGTCCGTTAACTGTTACCGGAACCGCCTGGGGAGTTTTCGAAGCCACAGTTAATTTACGCCTGGTAACAGAGGATGAACAGAAGATTGTCGAAGGCCATACCACCGCCAGTGCCTGGATGGGTGAACGGGGAGTTTTTGAAACGACGCTTCATTTTACAAAACCCAAAACCAAGACAGGTTACCTTGAGGTATTCTGGTACAGCCCAAAAGACGGAAGTGAACTGGATAAAGTGCGGGTTCCTGTCAAGTTTGAAGAGTAAATTTGCAAAGCAAAGCCTCTGGCATTCGCCTAGTTAGCGAGGCCAGAGGCATTTTTTTATGATTACTATTGCGGGCCTGTTTTGTTAAGAGCGGTATAGGCGTCAACAATACCGCCTGACCGAACCTTTCCTTTAAGTTCCGGCAGTGGTCTTGCAGATTTCAGAAGATGCTGCCTGACTGCTGCCGGGGCCATGTTTGGATTTTTGCCGTAAAGGAGCGCGGCGGTGCCTGTCACATGAGGTACTGCAATTGATGTTCCGCTGATATAGGCGAATTTGAAGGCAAGTCCGCTTCGGGATGTATCCGGGTTGACCGGGTAATATAAATCGTGCAAAACCGGCGGCGCTCCCAGGTCAGATCCATCAAGGATGCACTGGAAACCTTCATAGGTAGTTCCAGGAAGGCCTGTGAGATCATAACAGGGCAGACCCTCCATAACTTTTAGGGCTTGCAGCACCTCAGCTGCCCAGCCTTCATTGCCGGATATGGCGTTCTCTCCGGAGAGAAGGAGATTCCCTCCCTGCTCAATGTAGGCCGTGAGGTTGCTGATGTCTTTTG
>DUMY01000262.1 GCA_012839645.1 Syntrophomonadaceae bacterium | reverse complement strand
GAGCCGTTGAGGAACTCCACGGGCGTGAGTTTTGGTATGCGATGCAGGTACTTATTGAGTGGGTTCCGCTGGTTGCGGGGCTCATTGACAAGAAGCAGGATAGCAGGGATGAGCTTCTGAGCTTGCTGGCGTAGTCTTCTCCCCTGCTTTCTCCCCTTTCATCCGAGAGGGGAGGCGGGAGCGGAGAACTCCAAAAAATAATAAGGGGGAAAAAGAAATGACAAAGGAAAAAATTGTTTTACAGGTAAAACGTATTCCCGATGGGTATCGTGGGGACTTGACCTGTCTTAGGGTAGTTACACCCCATGAAACGGGAAAAATCCAATTCGAGGATTGGGATTCAGGGTCCTCGAATTACCGGGAAGAGATTATCATTGATGGTCGTGCGGTTGCTATTTTAGAGCATTTACACGGGAACAATGGTTTTGGAGCAGATGCCTGCTCCAAAATTCACAAAGTGGACCCGGGGGTAACGGTCGAATATGTATAATTTCTCCCCTGCTTTCCGTCCTTTTGAGAAAGAGGACGGGCGGGAGCGGAGAACATTCCAAAAAACAAAAACATGAGGAGGGATTTGTATGTGGGAAGTTCTGGACCCTGAAGGTTTTCCGTTCGGCGTAAAGCCGAAAGACGGACGAAAGTATTTTGAAATCGTCGCTTGTTGTCCTTGGTGTAAAGAAACAGGGGAAATTCAGGAAGCACACTTTGCATGCCACATTCCTGAAATTCCCGAAGGGTTTCGAGAAGAAACCATCCCCATTCTAATAGGTTCGGGCTGGATAATGCTAATTTCCGGCCCAGTAGAAGCACCGTCCTGACGAGCCTGGCTAGCTACCAGGCGAAACCGGGGAAACCCGGTCGGCGGAAGCCAAAAATAATATAGGAGGAAGAAGAAATGGAAACTAAAGCGTACGTTATTTTTCGGCGCCTCAAAATCACTAAGTATAGTGATGAAGATGAAATTGACGTGAGGGCTATATGCTCCACGTCAAACAAGGCGACAAAATTCATAGCCCGTCTAGAGAAAAATGATACTGACTATGAGTATTGGGTTGAGGCATATCAGCTAGATTCTCTGGCTGAGGTGCCGGATATTTGGCTATAAGTATAAGCTGTCCTATCGGCTATACGGGGGAAAGGAAAGAAAAAATGAATGAGCTGAATAGTAGTCAGAAACGACAGGAGCCGCCTTTGCGGGCGGCCCTGCCTCCTTGTAGGTAAGCTAGTAACTTTTTCTTGTTTTCACAGAATAAAAACATGTTTCAATTCCTGATAGGTACACTATAAATTATATTAAACTACACAACACTATATGTCAAGGGGGTTTTTAAAAATGGCTAAAAAAGATTTTCAAGTGCAGTTGGCAACAAGGGTTTCCATCACATGCTGGCAAGCCCTGGACGAATACGCTAAGTCCAGCGGCCAGTCTAAGGCCAGTATCGTTGAAAAGGCGCTTGATCAATATCTAGAGGGGGTGGAAAAAAATGAAAGAGATAACTAAAAAGGAACTCTTAAAAATACATACTGACTACAAAGCGACAATTAATGGTGTAGTGCATATCCTTGAGCTAGACAAAACCGGGGCTACCTGCCTAGTCCCGGTAAAAATAAAGGGGGTTTAACCCGATGGGCATTATCTCCTTCACCGGCACCGTTTCAGAATTCCGCTCCTACCTTTCAGAGTGGCGCAGGTTGGAGCGCAGGGACCGGCTTTACCGGCTGATAACAAAACCCGGCAAACAAGGAACCGCCTGTGGGAGCAGG
>DUMY01000002.1 GCA_012839645.1 Syntrophomonadaceae bacterium | reverse complement strand
CCTTGTAAAGTGTACTTTACATCATTGATCAATAACATCCGCACGATGCGTGAGGAAAGAGGTTGGACGCAGGAACATCTGGCATCTTTAGTTCAGGTTTCACGCCAGACCATCAACTCCCTGGAGATGCCAGATGTTCCTGCGTCCAACCTCTTTCCTCACGCATCGTGCGGATGTTATTGATCAATCCATCACCCCCACCCTTGTAAAGTGTACTTTACATCATTATAGCAGGATGTATTCGGTATGTCAAGGTTACTTTACATCATTTCTTGTAATTCCCCTTTCCCCTTTCCAGGCATACCCCTATGCCACCTTGGCGGCAGCGGCAGATAATAAAAAAAGAAGTCAATATTATGTAGCCATCCCCTTCCCCAAAGACATTTCATTATTGTAAAATATAATTGGGCACAAACACGGAACCGTTTTCTTGCCTACCTGGCAAGTGAGATGTGGAAAGTGGGAGGTTGGATGTGAGAAATTGAACATCAGGATCAAGAGTTTGGGGTTTCCTGAAAGATATCAAGAAGCTGCTCAATATAAAGGTCTTTATTTAGGCAGAGTCATTGCCCAATATAAGGATTTATACAAGGTTGCCGCCGAAAGTTCAGAGTTAATAGCAGAAATATCCGGAAGACTTCGCTATTCAAACGATGAGCTGTCAATATGCGGCACAGGTGCGGAAATTTTGATGGAGATTTTATCATGTGGACTTGTTTTTTAATGGCAGCTCTTTTTATATCGATAGGCATCGCCGTCCATGGTTTTAAATGGTATTTTCTAATCGCTGGATTAAACACCATGCCCAAGGAGAAAAAAGAAAAGGTCAATGTAAAGGCCCTGGGGAAATTGATGGGGGTCTATGCTTATGCCAATAGTGCGGTGTTTTTGGTGATGGGCATTCTGTATGCCTTCGACATAAAAATAAGCATGGCACCCGCCTTTATATTTTTCGGGATTTCTACAGTATACCTGCTGATAAAGGCCCAAAAGTATGATGGCAATCTTTTTGATGAACAGGGAAAGCTGCGCAAAGATGCGGGAAAACAGTTGGCGGTTCCTATTGTCATTACACTTGTCACCTTTCTTGCAGTGGGTGTTCTGCTGTTTTTTGCTGTTCAACCCACCAAAATTTCCTTTTTGGACGAAGGATTACAAGTACACGGCATGTACGGCGAAATTTATGCCTGGGAGTCTATTGAAGAGATTGAATTATTAGAAGAACTTCCTAATATCGAGATGCGCACCAACGGTTCCGGTTTTGGGCCTCATTTGAAAGGCCATTATAAAACAACTGAATTTGGTGCAGTTAAGCTGTTTGTAAACGCAAACAAACCACCATTTGTATATCTTCAGAGCAATGGGAAAATTGCGATTTTTGATTTAGCGGATGCCCAGAAGACAGAAGAAGCATATGAAGAAATTTTAGAGAGAACCAGGTAGCAGCACCAGGTGCATATAACATGCTTTTTGCTAACGATAGCCTATAGATGGCGATAATACAGATAAAGCCCTGCCCCGACTGTCTGAGGAAGGCATCAAACCAGACACCATCATCCTCGATCCCCCTCGCCAGGGAAGTGACCGGCAGACATTGGCTGAAATCTGCAGCCTCTTCTCCAAACAAAATAGTATATGTTTCCTGTGATCCCGCCACCCTGGCCCGGGACCTGGCCCTGCTCACTGGGTGTGGTTATGCAGTCCAAGAAGTTCAGCCGGTCGACATGTTTCCCCATACTTACCACGTTGAGACGGTGGTATTGATGTCAAGGGTAAAAGAGTGAGTGTGCGGAAAAGCCTGAAAATAATTGGTTTTGAACATTT
>DUMY01000028.1 GCA_012839645.1 Syntrophomonadaceae bacterium | reverse complement strand
GCGCCGAACTACGGCAAATGCTCAAAGAACGCCAATCCGGCGGGGTTATTTTTACCACCATTCAGAAGTTTACCCCGGGTGAAGACGGGGATACAGAACTGCTGCTCAACGACCGGAGAAACATTGTGGTCATAGCTGATGAGGCCCACCGCTCCCAGTACGGTTTCAAGGCCATAGTAACCTCCGATGAAAAAGAAGCAGATATAAAATATGGTTATGCCAAATATATGAGGGATGCTCTTCCCAACGCATCCTTTATCGGATTTACCGGTACACCTGTAGAACTGACCGATAAAAACACCCCCGCGGTATTCGGTGATTATATTGATATTTATGATATGACCAGGGCGGTGGAAGACGGTACAACAGTAAAAATTTATTATGAAAGCCGGATCGCCAAGCTGGAACTTCCCGATGCGGATAAGCTGAAGATCGATGAGGAGTTTGAAGAAATTACAGAGTTTCAGGAAGAGTATGAAATAGCACGGCAAAAGAACAAGTGGTCCCGCCTGGAGGCCATTGCCGGCGCAGAAAAGCGTGTTGAGCTTATCGCCCAGGATGTTGTGGAGCACTTTGAAAAAAGGCAGGAAGCAGCCTTTGGCAAGGCCATGGTTGTTGTCATGTCCAGAAGGATCGCAGTTGACCTGTATAAGGCGATTGTTGGCCTGCGCCCCAACTGGCACAGCGATGACGACAACTCAGGGGTTATCAAGATTGTGATGTCCGGTTTGGCCTCAGACCCGAAGGAGTGGCAGCAGCATATCGGCAGCAAATCCCGCCGCAAGTTGTTGGCCAAAAGGATGAGGGATGAGAATGACGCGCTGAAAATTGTCATTGTCCGTGATATGTGGCTCACTGGTTTTGATGTACCCTCTTTGCATACCATGTATGTAGACAAGCCAATGAACGGTCATAACCTCATGCAGGCTATCGCCAGAGTTAACCGTGTATTCCGGGATAAACCGGGTGGGCTTGTTGTGGATTATATCGGTATTGCGGATAGCCTGAAGAATGCGCTTTCCCAGTATACTGTTTCCGACCGGCAGAACACCGGCTTGGATACATCCCTGGCTGTGGATGTGCTGCTGGAAAACTACGAGTTAATACAAGACCTGCTCTATGGTTTTGATTACAGTAATTTCAAAAGTGGCAGCGCGTCTGAACGGATGCAGACGATTGTGGCTACCATTGACTATATTCTTGGCCTTGGGGAAGATGCAAAGAAAGACTTCATCAACTATGTTACCGCCCTGTCCAAGGCTTATGCACTCTGTTCCACCACCGATGAGGCGGAGAAACTTAATGTGGAAATAGGCTTCTTTAAGGCTGTGAAGTCGGGCATTCTCAAGATGATTCCCGCGGGAATCCAGAAAAAGACTAAAGCCCAGATTGATTATCAATTGAATCAACTGATCTCCAGGTCTGTTATTTCTGAAGAAGTAGTGGATGTCCTAGGGGCTGTCGGGTTGGATAAACCGAATATTGCCATTCTGTCGGATGAATTTCTGGAAGAGGTCAAGGGGCTACCCCATAAGAATTTGGCTGTGGAGCTCTTAAAACGTTTGCTGGCCGGTGAGGTTAAGGCCGTCTCCAGGCGAAATCTGATCCAATCGAGAAAGTTTTCGGAAATGCTGGAGAACGCCATAATTAAGTACCAGAATAGAACTATTGAAACAACGCAGGTTATTCTTGAATTGATTGAGCTGGCCAAGGAAATAAATGGGATGAACAGGCGGGGGGAGGCAGCAGGACTTTCATCAGATGAACTGGCCTTCTATGATGCCCTGGGCACCAATGACGCCGCAGTAAAAATAATGGGTGACGAGATCTTGAAACAGATTGCCCGGGACCTGACCAGGACAATCAAAGCCAATACCGGCGTAGATTGGGCGATCAGGGAGAGCGTAAGGGCCAAGATGCGCATTACGATCAAGCGTCTGCTCAAAAAATACGGCTATCCGCCGGATAAACAGGAGCAGGCGGTAAAGACGGTGATGGAGCAGGCGGAACTGATGTGCGGTGAGGAGGCTGCTTCTATATATGAGCAGTCTGAAAAATATGGGGTGCTAAAGGCAGCGGAGGTTAAGGAGAGTGAACAGCAAACCAAATAACACTGGTTTGCAATACTAGTAATTTGGTACCGTCTATATTATATTTCATCAGTTTCTATAAGGTTAATAATCTATATGTGGGAAAGTTTCCGTGGATAATGCGGCCTGAGCGGATTACCCCTTCTTTATCTCCTCCCTGTACTTCCCGATCACCGCTCTGATAGCCAGGTAGCTCACCTGATCAGGCAGTGCATCTTTGATTGGCCTTAATTTTTTGGTGCCCAGGGTTTTGACCTTTTGCAGTATCAGTTCCTCGTATTCTTGGGGAATCAGGGTATCCCAGTCCAGTTCATATCCTTCCATACCGCTGCGTATGATATGGTTCTGTACAGTTATGAGTGTCAGGTCGCGTTTTTGGGCAATCTCTTCGAAGGTATCTCCCTCCTGGTACATCATATAGGAAGTGACATGACTGGGTGTGCGCTTTGCTGCCGGTGATTTTGCTGGGGAACTGCCAGAAGATTCAGCGGTTGCAGCAGGTTGTGGACCGCCGGTTTCCTGTAAATATTTCTGAATCACTTCCAGAAATGAGTGACCATAGCGGGCGAACTTGGTTTCACCCATTCCTTTGATAGCCATCATAGATACCTGATCTGTGGGGCAAACCTCAGCCATTTCACGCAGTGTGGAATCGTGGAAGATGACGTACGGTGGGATATTCTCTCTTTGTGAAATCTCTTTGCGCAGTGTACGCAGCTGTTCAAACAGATGGCTGTCCGGGGCAGCAGCCTCTTTTCTTTTTCGTACCTTCCTGTATACCTTCTCCTGGCTTTTGAGTACAGGTGCTGCTTTACGAGTGAGTTTGACCACGGGAAATTGCCCGCCGGACAGAGTAAGGTACTGTTCTGCCAACAGGTAGTTGATCAGAGCGGTTATTTCTTTGACCTTCAGGTTGCTTAACAAGCCGTGGGTGGACAGTTTGTCAAATCCGTATTTGAGCACTTTTTTGTTTTGGGAACCCTTCAAGACATCTGCTATAAGTGAGATGCCAAATCTCTCTTTCATGCGAATCACGCAGGAGAGGATCTTTTGAGCTTCAATGGTGATCTCCTGGAGCTCACAGTCATCATCACAGGTGCCGCATTTGCCGCATGTTCTTGTCATTTCTTCACCAAAGTAGTGCAGGATGTAATTGCGCAGGCAGTGTGGTGTATAGCAGTAATCGATCATGGAACGCAGTTTTTGGTACTCCCGTTCCTTCCTTGCTGGCTCCAGGGTTGACTGTTCGATGAAAAATCTTTGAATATAGATGTCCTGTGGTGCAAAGAGCAGGATGCATTGTCCGGGCTCCCCGTCCCGTCCTGCTCTGCCAGCCTCCTGATAATAGGCCTCCATGTTTTTCGGCATGTTGTAATGAATGACATAACGCACATTTGATTTGTCGATCCCCATACCAAAGGCGTTGGTTGCCACTATGATTTTCAGATCATCGTACAAAAACTTCTCTTGATTTCCTGTGCGTTCCTGATCACTTAACCCCGCATGATATCTCCCTACTGCGTAACCCTTTTTTCCCAGCATCTCGTAAAGGTTGTCGACTTCCTTTCTGGTGGCAGCGTAAATAATGCCTGCTTGCTCTCGATGGTTCTGAAGAAAGTTCAATAAAAAGTCACGTTTGTTCTCACCGCGGATCACTGAAAAGGAGAGATTCTCCCGATTGAAACTTGTAATGTAAACATTGGGTTCCTGTAAGTGTAATAACCCGATAATATCCTCAGTCACTTCCGGTGTGGCGGTTGCCGTAAAGGCTGTGACCACGGGCTTGTTAGGTAATGTCTCTAAGAAAGGCATAATGTCGAGATAGCTCGGCCGAAAGTCATGTCCCCACTGCGAAATACAGTGGGCTTCATCGATAGCCACCAGTGAAATGGGGAGAGATGCCAGCTGTGCTGAAAACTGCCCTGCAGTCAGGCGTTCCGGGGCGATGTAAAGCAGTTTGTACTTTCCCTGACGGGTTCCCTGAAAGCGTTTCACTGCTTCATTATAATCGATGGAACTGTTGATAAACGTAGCAGGCATTCCTAGTTCCCGAAGTGTATCTACCTGGTCTTTCATCAATGAGATTAACGGAGAAATCACTATAGTAGTGCCTTCCAGCAGTAATGCCGGAATCTGATAGCAAATAGATTTCCCGCCACCTGTGGGCATGATTCCTATGGTATCTTGTCTCTGTAAAACACTGTCAATGATCTTTTCCTGCCCTTTTCTGAAAGAGGGGTAACCAAAATTTTTTTTCAAGATAAGTTCTGCGTTTTTAAGTAGGTTATGATGGGTATTGGTCATATAATATCATCCTTTATACATTGAGCTGCTTGCTTTCCAATATACGCTAACTGCAGTTGTTTTTCCTGCTCGGTTCTTCTGTCCTCCCAAAATGTCGACAAAAATGATAAGATAAGAAGAAAGCATGTCTATAACCCGGGGAGTGGTTGACTCTCGGGCTTGTGGGATACGATATTAAATAAGAAAGGGGTTAATGAAATGGCAAAACATATTGCTCTTGCCGGTAAAGGGGGAACAGGCAAGACCACAGTTGCCTCCCTGATCGTTAAGAACCTGGTTGCAGGTAATAAGGGTAGGGTTCTGGCTGTAGATGCGGATCCTAACGCAACATTACATGAGGCTTTAGGTGTGGAGTTGAGAGTAACACTTTCCGACATTGTGGAGTCCATCAAAGAAGCCAAGGGTGTTGCTGATTCAGAACGGGAAGATTACATCAAAACCAAGTTCGCTGAGGAGGCTCTGATCGAATCTGATGGATATGACCTGCTTGTGATGGGCCCATCCCGGCAGGAAGGTTGCTATTGTTTTCCCAATGCGGTTTTAAAGAACTGCATTATAGAGTTAGAAAACGACTACGATTACATGATTATTGATAATGAGGCTGGGTTGGAGCATATCAGCAGGGGGACGATCCAGGATGTGGACACTATGCTGGTTATCTCTGATGGCTCAGTAAAGGGAGTGCGCGCCGCCGGCAGGATCTATGAACTGGCTAAAAACTTGGCTTTCGATATTGGGGAAGCACATCTGATTATCACTAAGATTGATGACATTACTCTTCTTCAAGAGGAAATAGAGGCTTCGGGCTTGAAGCTGCTGGGCGTTATTCCCTATGATAAAAAGCTGACGGAATATGACCTTTACGGGAAACCTTTGCTGGACCTTCCTGATGATAGCCCGGCGGTTAAGTCAGTCAGGGAGATCTGTGAAAAAATCTTTTAATTTATCGATATATTACCTTTTATGATGCAGTTGGGATTGGAGTGCTGTTTGTTGCAGCTGATTGAGCTATCTCCTCATGACCACCTAGTAATCAATGCAGGTGCGCTATTTTCAGGCATAAATTTGCATAGCAAGAAAAATGTAAGAATACATATCTGGGATGCTAAGGTTCAGCTTATTGAGAGGCAAACTGTAAACCATAAAAAGGGTTTGGCAGGCAGGAAGAAGAACTGTCAGGTTATTTCCTCTGATAACCTGACAGTAATCCCAGGGTTGATTGATTGTCATGTTCATCTGGCTTTTAATGGCTTGAACAGTCAATTGCAACACCGGGAGGAACTAAGTGTCACTGAAGGGCTCCAGAAAAAACTCGTCTCCGACCTTGCCCACGGCATTGTTGCTGTCCGAGATGGTGGGGATCGAAGGGGTATCGGACTTGCCTGCCGTGACATGGTTAATAATGTGGAGTTAAAGGGACCCTTGATTATGGCTTCGGGAACAGCCCTGCGTAAAAACGGTGGTTATGGTTCATTTTTGGGGACCGGAGTTGCCCCAGGGGAACTTGCTAAAGTCATGAAAAGGCTCTTAAAAGATGACATCAACCAGGTCAAGGTGCTTGTTTCCGGTATTGTCAGTTTTAAAGAATACAGCAGGGTTGGCGGGGTCCAGTTTACTTTAAAGGAACTTAAGCAGATTGTAAGGATTGCCCGAGCCCATGGCCTCAAGGTAATGGCTCATGCCAGTTCAGATGAGGCTGTTCAGCTGTGTATAAATGCCGGGGTGCATTCCATTGAGCACGGCTACTTTATCAGCGAGGATTCCTTGAAGGCGATGGCTGATCAAGGGATTGCTTGGGTTCCTACGGTTGTTCCGGTTGTGGTGCAGAGCCAGGGAATAGGTGACAATCTCACAGCCAAGACAGCAGTTATTGAGCATACTTACAGGCGTCAGCTGCGGATGATCGGACTTGCACAAAAACTGGGAGTGATCCTGGGGGTGGGAACCGATGCGGGGGCTGTGGGTGTACAGCATGGAACAGGTTATTTAAAGGAACTACAGCTTTACCGGGAAGCGGGACTGACAGAAGAAGAAACCCTAATGGCTGCTACAAGAAATGGTGCGTACATTGTCGGTATGGAAGAGAGTTTAGGTATCATTTCTCCCGGCAGGCCGGCTTACCTGCTTGTTCTGGAGGGTGACATTTTAAAATACCTTATTCGTCCTAAGCAGGGAATGACCGCTGAAGGTACATTTCAGTCCGCGTAAATGCTTCATATTTTGTAAAGTCGTTGTATATTTTTCACGCAGTAATATAGTCAACCTGTGAGGCAGGTTCCGGTGTTGCCTGACCATCTTCTGCTAAATGCTTAAGGTGAAGTATTAAGGCCCACATCAATGATGTAAAAGAAAAATAACAAAGCAGGGGATGGTAGGATATTTGATGCCTAATATCGAAGAAGACTTCACAAGACACCATTAAACAAAGAGGGGGATGGTGAGGCATGAAGCCGGAAGAAAGGCCTGTGGATGGCTACCAGCAAGCAGTGAAATACGAAAAGTTGAGTGAGAGAATACGCATTAAACTGCAGGCTTATTGGGAGTTGACGAAAAGCAAGCAGACATTTCTCTTGCTGATCACCGGGTGGGCGGGTTTTGCCTCCGCGGGGCATCCGGTGACAGACTGGGTAACAATGCTGTCCCTGCTGGGCAGCCTTTATTTAGCCATTAGCGGCAGCACTGTACTCAATATGTACATGGATCGCGACATAGATGCCAGGATGCCCAGGACGGTTAAGCGCCCACTGCCTGCGGGAGTATTGCGCCCCCGGGAGGCTCTGGCTTTCGGTTCTTTGATCTCATTGCTCGGTGTTGTTTGGGCATTTACTTTAGGCTCTTTATTCGGTGTGGTTGTTGCTGCGGGTTTGTTTTTCCACGCAGTAGTTTACACCATGTGGCTGAAAAGAAAAACAGCCTTTTCAGTAATACCGGGGGGTGTCTCCGGGGGGATGCCTGTTCTGGCAGGGCGTGTTCTAGGGACGGGCAGTATTGATATCATCGGGGTTCTTTTAGCTCTGGCTGTTCTATTATGGATTCCTATCCATATCCTGACTTTTGCTATGCGGTATGCCAAGGACTATAATCTCGCCAAGGTGCCCACATTTCCTGCTCTTTATGGGGAAGAAAGGACACGGATGGTGCTGGCGGTGTCAACAATTTTGACAGGACTGGCTATGCTGTTGGCTGTTCTTTTGAACGGTGTGCGTGGTCCTTTTCTGTTGGCCTCGATTCTCGCTGTTGTTGTACTCATTATTTTAGCAGTCTTCTGCTCCACCTTTCCCACATCAAAACGAAACTTCTTACTGTTTAAAGCCGCATCCATTTATATGCTGGCCTCGATGCTGCTGGTTGGCCTGGCAGGATAATATTTTTCATTTATCAGCTGGTGCCGCTCAGTCGGCATGAGCGTCTATCATCTATTTATTAAGATCTTGTTGACGAGATTCTCATCTGCGGTGACCCGGGTGTTTCCCACCTGAAAGACAAAAGTGGGGTACCTTTGGATCATGGTTACCCTTATCCCTGGAAGGATCCCCAGAGCCATTATCTTGTTCAGTGTTCCCTGATCGCTGGTGTCAATCTGGGAAATAACTGCCTCATCCCCGTTGCTGAGCTGTGAAAGAGTAATCCTTTCATGGCGATGCTGCCCCTTTCGTGCACGGAGTCCTCTGCCTTCCTTTTGTCCTTTCCCGAATCCGCGCCTGCGGCGTCGGAACCATTTGGTGATCAGGTTTTCTTTAGGCATTTCGAAACCACAGTTGGGACATTTTACTTTACCACAGGTAGTATGCAGTGGGCAGGGTCCGCACCCGTGAGCTGTTGTTTCGTTAAATTCACATCCACAAAAGCTGCATTTCATTTTCTCCCATCCTTTCACCTTTTCCAACGACTAACGACCAACCACTAACCACTACAGCGTTACCCCCAGCAGTGTGAGAATAAAATTGAGAACAATACCGCACAAAAAGGCAAAGGGGAAGATGAAGCCGGCAATAGCCAGTGCAGTTTTCCAACCCCTTTCCTTGATCATGATGGCGAACTGGGCGATGCAAGGTACAAAAAGCGTTAAGGTTACTGCAGCCACTACTATCTGCACTCCGGATAGAGCCCCTAATTTCTGTAAATCATAAAGTCCCGCTGCCCCATAGTCGCGGCGGAAAAAGCCGAACAGAAATACTTCAGCAGCCTGAGGGGGGAGTCCCAAGGCCGCCATCAGGGGGGCGGATGTGTGAATGAAGGCATCGAAGATCCCGGTTATTTTTCCTGCCCAGATGAGAACACTGGCTAGGATAAAGAAGGGGATGATCTCCAGAAAATACCACTGCATGCGAGACAGGGTTTTTTCTAAAATATTGGCAATTCTGGGCAGCCTCAAAGGAGGAAGCTCCATATAAAAAGCCGGCTTTTCCCCGGGTATCACCTGTGCAGCCAGATAGCCTACTAAAAGGAAGACCAGGATCACAAACCCTGCCCAAACCGCCAAAGCAAGGGGTCTTGCGGAGAGGAGTCCCAGAATTACTCCCAGCTGTGCCGAGCAAGGGATAGCCAGAGCCAGGAGCAGGGTGGCAATTACCCGCTCCCTGTTAGTTTCCAGAGTTCTGCTGACCAAGGTGGCCATGGTATCACAACCGAATCCGAGTGTCATGGGAATTACCGCCCTCCCGTTAAGACCAATCTTTTTAAAGAGCCGGTCCACCAAAAGGGCCAGCCGCGGGAGATAGCCGGAATCCTCCAGTAGAGAGAATGCCAAAAAAAAGGTGCCCACAATGGGGAGGATGATGGCTACAGCATAGCGCAAACCTAATGTAATGATGCCGTAGTCGAATGCAAGCAGTGTCTGCAGGGAGTGCCAGGGAATCAAATTTTCTACAACCTGGTTAACCCAGGGATTGATATGTGTTTCGAAGAGCTTACCTTCAATGAGGTCCACTAATGTTCCCGCACCGAACTCTCCCACAAACTTGTACAAACCAAAGTAGAGAACAATCAACAGGATAGGGATACCGGTAATGGGTTGGATGGTAATGCGATCCAGCACTGACTGCAGATGTGTGCTTTGTTTGCGGTCTGTCATTACAGTTGAAAGGACATCTTGTGCCTGTTGATGGCACTGCAGTGTGATCACATAACGCATTGGATCTTTGTATTTAGACCGCGTATTTTGGATGATGGCAAAGATACGCGGGAAGTTGGACTCCCGCAGCTTTGCCATTTTGATGATCTCTTCATCATCCTGAAGTAAAAGCAGAGCAATCATGCGTTTGGAGAATGTGTACCTGGCTTTAAGGAGTTTTTCTATGCCATCCAGAGCGTTTTCAATGGTTTCATCATATTGGAGGTTAAAGTCCAGATCAGGCAACCCGCTTTTTGACATATTCCATCACCGCTCTCTTTAATTGTTCAATACCGCGGTTTAATGCTGCTGCGGTTCCTACTACAGGGATTTCCAGAATACTAGACAGCTTGTCCAGGTCGATTTTACGGCCGATGGCTTCTGCCTCATCCATCATGTTGACATCAAGTATTACGGGCAAACCGGCCTCTAGCAGCTGTAGAGTAAGGGGGAGCATTCGTTCAATGTTCTTTGCGTCCACCACATGTATCACCACATCTGGTTTTTCCTGCAGCAAAAGAGTTCTCGTCACCCGCTCCTCTTCAGTAATGGGAAGAAGTGAATACATTCCAGGGGTATCGATGACCTCATAGGTTTGTTGATTATACTTAGCTGTCCCCCGAGTCACCTCTACAGTGGTTCCCGGATAGTTGGATACGGTGACATAGCTTCCTGTTAGGAGATTAAAGAGGACACTTTTTCCCACATTGGGGGTGCCCACTAGAACAAGCTTCATTTTCCGCTGTTTAAAGGGTTGTGATGGTTCATTTTTCACGCTGCTGCGTTTATTAAGAAACTTAACAGGTTTCTTTGTTTCCTTTTGTTTTCTCCCCATTGATTACCCTCCAGTTATCAAAATAAGTGTCCAAATACCTAAGCGATAACGATAATGATAATCATTATCGTTATCTGGGCACAATATTACCGCAAATAGCGGGCTGACATGGTAGTAGTTAGTTCGAGCATATTACCTGTAGAGAGTTATACTCAATATACTAGAAGTTGTGTTCCCATGTGCAGTTTGGGACTATGTATCTACTAATAATCTATGATAATCATTCTCATTTGTCAACACATAAATTCAGCTGTTTTATTGTATTCTGCCTGTTATTACCATATGACTGGGGATCAATAAAAAATCCTTGACGTAATGCAAGCTGTAGTATATTATAACGTTAAAGCAAACGTTTGAATGAAGGAATACAGTAAATTTCCGGTTACACTAGAAGGAGGGGTGTTTTTTAACCGGCCAAACGGGTAAGTTCGACCTTGCCAGGGAGATCTCTGACAACCACCGGCCGAACACCCTAAATTATAGGGAGGCGAAAAGAGTGAGTGAAGAGAAAACAAACAAATTAAATTTTAGTTTTGCCAGGCGCTATGTAGAAGAACAAATCCTCACCCAGGCAATGAACTACCTAGAGGGCAATCCCGAGAAGAATATACCACGTTTGACAAAAATATTTGAAAAAATGACCCCTGTACAGTTGCACCGTGAATTCATTGGCAATATACGAACCTTTTACGAGGAGAATGAGGCTATAAAAACTTACATGAACAGCCTCTTTACCGACATTGATAGGGATGTGCGCAACAAATTCGTCACTGACTTTGTGATCAACAGCCTTATGCTATCTTCTGAACGGCGGATACAGGTTCAGGACGAGGAACACATTCATGTTCCATACACTTTTTTAATCGACCCTACCAGTGCCTGTAACTTAAAGTGTACAGGATGTTGGGCAGGGGAATATACTAAACACGACCAACTCGAACCAGAGCTGTTTGATCGCATCCTTACAGAAGCTAAAGAGTTGGGAATCTATGCTGTTGTTGTTTCTGGCGGGGAGCCCTTTGTGTATCCGTATCTTCTTGATATTGCAGAGAAGCATAACGATATGGCATTTATGATATACACCAATGGTACCAGAATTGATGAAGAAGTAGCAGATAAGATTAAAACTTTGGGCAATATTTCCCCTGCCATCAGTCTTGAGGGGTGGGAAACTGAGACCGATGCCCGCCGGGGTGAAGGTACTTTTCAAAAGATTATGGATGCTATGAGCCGACTTCGGGAACGGGGACTCTTTTTTGGGACATCAGTGACAGTTACCAGGAACAACGTGAAGGAACTTACCAGCGACGAATTCATTGACTTTCTCGTGGAACAAGGGGTAAAATATATGTGGGCATTCCATTATGTTCCCATTGGGCGTCAACCAGATCCTGATTTGATGCTCCTACCGGAACAGCGGGCATATATGGCTAAGAGGAGTGCTTATCTCCGCCTCAATAAACCCTTACCTATTATTGACTTTTGGAATGATGGGTCCTATACAGAGGGCTGCATTGCCGGGGGCAAGTGTTTCTTCCATATTAACGCTCGTGGCGATGTAGAACCCTGTGCTTTTGTACACTTTGCTGTTGAAAATATCAAGGATAAGAGCTTAAGGGAAGTTCTAAAAAACCCACTGTTTACTGCGTACCAGAAGGGACAACCCTTTTCGGATAATATGCTCTGCCCTTGCCCGATCATAGATAAGCCAGATGCCCTGCGGCAGATTGTTAAGGAAACTGGTGCTTATCCAACCCATGAGGGTGCGGAAACAGTACTGAGCGGTGAAATGGCCAGTTATCTTGATCAACATGCTGCCGCCTGGAAAGAGGTTGCAGATCCAATTTGGAATAATCGTCAAAGATAAATCCTAATTTATTTCATACTAGTGACAGCCCGGGCAACCATAGTATAGCTTTCTGTAAGGCCTGGGCTGTTTTTGTTCTCAATTTGAACTGCGAGGTGGTTCCATGAGCAAAAAAAACAGCGAACCCGAGATTTATAAAGTTTTTACATATGATGAGGAAAAGGTAGAGAGATTGAAGAAAGAGGTTGCGGTTACTGAAGGCTTATCTACCTTTTTCAAGGCATTAGCTGATGATACCAGGCTTAAGGTTATTCATGCCCTTTCCCAGGATGAGCTCTGTGTTTGTGATGTAGCCAATATTTTGGGATCTACTGTTCAGGCAGCGTCTCACCACCTGTGCTTTTTGAGGAACATCGGCTTAGCCAAGCATCGCAAAGAGGGAAAAAGAGTCTTTTACAGTATACGGGATCGTAAAACCGCCGGATTTATTCAAAAGGTCATCGAGGATCTTAAGAAAAGACAAATATAATAGCAAATTTACGAGGAGCCATCTCTCTGCTTCCTTGTCCGCCGGCCGAAAGCCAATTACTGACTGCTGCTCACATATGCCTTAAAACGTATCATTTACAAAATGTCAAAGATGATCGATTATCGCTTGACAAGTGCTCTTTACCCGTGTATAATTCATATAGTTAAAAATTTCACAAGGACATGTACTTCCTTTATTCTTACTAAAATATTTCTACTAAATGCACTCTAGACGCACTAACAGATGATTTAACAGATGAGGTTCGCAGCAATATTTCCCAAAAATAAAAGGTCGCGGGGATGACCCTCGCGATCTTTTTTGATCCCTCAAGTAACTCTAAACCAGGTTGCTGATTACTGGTGCTGTGTAGGGAAGTTCAGCCTAATCACGATGGGGGTTTACGCAGTGGGATAATGATATTTGTATAGACGACATAAGCCAGCGTGCTTCCCAGAAGAATCAACAGCAGAATGGCCAGTATTTTTTCTGCCAATTAGTAAAAGCCTCCTCTGGTTTCAGTTCTTTCTAATAATGTAACCCGACGATAGTGTTATTTATTCCTTTTACGGGATTTTAGCATCGTTGAAGGCAATTTAGGCTGTTTAATTCTAATAATCTATTGCAAGCCTAGCTTTCCCGAAAATTGACTTGACGAACAAAAGGAGCGATGCTATTATTGCTACGTAAGCGCGGGAGTGGCGGAATTGGCAGACGCGCTGGACTTAGGATCCAGTGGGTTAACCATAAGGGTTCAAATCCCTTCTCCCGCACCAATAGTTGTACGATTTTGTAAGGCATGCTTGGTTTTTAAGTCACAGCCGGGGATGCCTGAAAATATGATAATGGCAAGCAAAGAATGATGAGGAGGAGCATAAATGCGCGCAACCCTGGAAAGCATAGAGGAAAACCAGGCATCTATTCACGTGGAAGTAGAAAAGGAAAAGGTAGCCGAGGCTTTAAATCAGGCTTACCGCAAAGTTGTTAAAAGAGTTATAATACCCGGATTCCGTAAAGGAAAGGCACCACGCCCGATTTTAGAGGCGCAATTGGGGAAAGAGGTTTTATATGAGGAAGCCCTAGAAATCCTCCTCGCGGATGCTTATCAAGAAGCAGTTCAAGAAACTGCCATCGAGCCGATAGACAAACCGGAGATTGATATTGTACAGATGGAGGAAGGGAAGCCCTTTATTTTTGATGTAAAAGTAGAGGTTCTTCCGGAAGTTGAGTTGGGGGAATACAAGGGGGTTTCCGCAGTTATCCCGGAGGTAAAAGTGGGGGATGATGAGGTCGAAGCTCAACTCAAACTTCTTCAGCAGCGGCATGCCAGGCTGGTTGATGTCGGAGACAAAGAGGTAGACGATGGGGATGTTGCAGTTGTCGAACTGGAAACAAAAGTTGACGGTGATATAGAGCCGCGGCTGTCAGGACCCGATCAAATTGTAGAAGTGGGGGCAGCAAAGTTTATCCCCGGTCTGGAGGCCCATTTGTTGGGCATGAAACCAGCTGAGGAAAAGAATGTCACCATGAATTTACCTTCGGTTTTTCAATATGAAGACCTGCAAGGCAAAGAAGCTGAATTCAAGGTGAAGGTTATAGCTGTTAAGGAGAAGGAATATCCAGAATTGGATGATGATTTCGCAAAAGATGTCAGCGAGTATGCAACAATGGATGAATTTAAAGAATTTATGCGCAAGAAGATGGAAGAAATAGGGCATATTAATGCTAGGCGTATCTTTAAGGAGCGAGTTGTTTCTAAAGTTGTTGATGAAACTGAAGTGGAAATTCCGGAAGTTTTGCTCAATCAACAGCTGGAGCTGGAAACCAACCGTTTTGTACAGAGTTTAGCTATGCAGCGGATCCCTTATGATGATTACTTGAAGATGAGCAACCAAGATTCTGATGGTTTGCGCCAGGACTTAGAGGAAAGGGCGCGGATTTCGATCAAGACGCGGCTTGTGCTTAATGCTGTATCCAAGGCTGAAGGAATTAAGGTTACTCCTGAAGAATTAAAACAGAAGATAGATGACCTGGCTGCCCAGTATAATCTCGAGACAGATAAGCTCCAAGCAGATTTGGAAGCCAAAAACCAGCTTTCTTTCCTGGAAGAGGAGCTGTTATTTGAAAAGGCAGAGGATTTCCTGGCCGAAAATGCGGTTGTGCTAACAGAAGAACCAGCACAGGAGGAAACAGGGGAGCAAGAAGAAACACAAGGAGAAACATCAGTTGAAGAAGAAGTTAAAAAAGAGGCCCAACAGGAAGACGGCCAAGAAGAATCTCAGCCATCTGAGGAAGATTAATGATTTAGTCCATAAGGTGGATGAAGAGGGCCGCGGAGCTTAGATTTGCTGCGGCTTCTTTTAACTGGTTCATTAATTTGGTATATTAGTGTTAGAAGGAAATAAGATTATGAGAGCAGGTGAAGTGATGAATAAGGCACAGTATTTGGTTCCCATGGTAGTTGAGCAGACGAATCGCGGTGAAAGAGCATATGATATCTATTCACGGCTTTTAAAGGACAGGATAATATTTTTGGGTACGCCTATAGATGATAATGTAGCAAACATTATCATCGCGCAGCTTCTATTTCTGGAGGCTGAGGATCCGGAAAAGGACATTTTTATTTACATTAACTCCCCAGGTGGATCCATTACTGCTGGGATGGCCATTTTCGATACCATGCGTTATGTAAAACCTGATGTTTCTACAATGTGTGTGGGTCTGGCAGCCAGCATGGGGGCTTTCTTGCTAGCTGCGGGCAATAAGGGTAAGCGCCTTGCTACTCCGAATAGTGAGATTTTGATCCATCAGCCATTGGGAGGTGCCCAGGGGCAGGCCACCGATGTTGAAATTCATGCAAAGCGCATCATCAAAGTAAGGGACCGTCTCAATGATATCCTTGTTGAACTGACGGGCCAGCCTATAGATAAGATCAAAAAGGATACTGATCGTGATACCTTTATGGATGCTCAGGAAGCGAAAGAGTATGGCATCATTGATGAAGTAATCACCTATCGGGTTGATGATTAAGGTGTAATCCCTAAGGGAGGTGCGCGTTTTTGTACAAATTTGGTGATGAAAAAGGACAACTGAAGTGTTCCTTCTGCGGCAAACTGCAGGACCAGGTTAAGAAACTGGTTGCAGGTCCTGGTGTTTACATCTGTGATGAGTGTATCGAATTGTGCAATGAGATCATCGAAGAAGAGCTGGGTGAGGACACGGAATTAGAATTAAGCGACATCCCTAAACCGCAGGAGATTAATGAAGTTCTCGACCAGTATGTTGTTGGCCAGGAATATGCCAAAAAGATCCTTTCGGTAGCTGTATACAATCATTACAAGCGGATCAATATGGGGATGCGAGCAGATGATGTGGAGCTCCAGAAGAGCAATATCGTAATGCTCGGACCTACGGGCTGTGGGAAAACCCTTTTGGCTCAGACCCTTGCCCGAATTCTGAATGTGCCTTTTTGTATTGCAGATGCAACATCTCTGACTGAGGCCGGCTATGTAGGGGAGGATGTAGAAAATATCCTGCTCAAGCTGATCCAGTCAGCGGACTATGATGTGGAAAAGGCAGAGAAGGGAATCGTCTACATCGATGAAATAGATAAAATTGCTCGCAAATCAGAAAATCCGTCCATTACCCGGGATGTTTCCGGGGAAGGGGTGCAGCAAGCGCTTTTGAAAATCCTGGAGGGGACAGTTGCCAGTGTGCCTCCTCAGGGAGGGAGAAAGCATCCACATCAGGAGTTTATACAGATAGATACAACCAATATCCTGTTTATCTGTGGCGGTGCTTTTGAAGGAATCGATAAGATCATCCAGAACCGGACCGGTAAGAAGACCATCGGCTTTGGAGCGGAGATTATTCGCCAAGAACAAGAGATCGGTGAAATCCTGTGTCAGATTATGCCTGTGGACCTTCTAAGGTATGGTTTAATTCCTGAGTTTGTAGGAAGAGTTCCGGTTATAGTTACTCTTGAGGCACTGGATGAGGATTCACTGGTCAAGATATTGACCGAGCCCAAGAATGCTCTGGTGAAGCAGTATCAGAAGCTCTTTGAAATCGATGGAGTGGTTTTGGAATTCAAAGATGAGGCTCTCCATGCTGTGGCTAAGGAGGCCGTGCGCAGGAAGACAGGTGCCCGGGGTTTAAGGGCAATCCTGGAGGATATCATGCTCAATGTGATGTATGACATACCATCCAGGGATGATATTACTAAATGCGTGATTACCAAGGATGTTATTGAGAAGAAGGAAGAACCGATACGGGTAACAGAAGACCGCAAGAAGAAAAGCGAAACAGCATAAGGGGTGCATACAGCACTCCTTATTTTTTTGTGTTCCCGCAAATTTATAAATTCTCTGGATTCCGGATATGGCATACAAGAAAGTCTCTGCAAGGTAAACTTTGCAGAGACTTTCTTATTACCGGTACTTTACCGGGGTTGCTTTATTCGGGCTTAATGATGACAGTAACCTGGGAAAAGTCCAGGTTAGCTTCAGTAACAGAATCTCTTTTTTCCAACGACTAATGACCAACAACTATTTCCGGTTTGGATTAAAAACCACGGTTTTTGGTAATAATGAGGGGTAAATATCAGAAATTACTGGGATAGGAGTTGTGGTTGTTGTGTCATATCCCAACTTAACAGGATTAAGTGGTTTGATCGGGATTATCCAGATCGTGTTTGTTATTGTTATCGGTTTGTATTTTTGGAATCTCCTGCGTAACCAGCAGGGGACCCGGGTGGCAGTGGATCGAGAATCGAAAAAGGAATTGGAGAAGATCCAGCGTCTGCGTAAGATCTCGCTAGCTGAGCCGTTGGCTGAAAGAACACGTCCCCAGCGGTTTGAAGAGATCATCGGCCAGGAAGAGGGGTTGAAGGCCTTACGTGCTGCTCTCTGCGGTCCCAATCCCCAGCATGTGCTGATTTACGGCTCACCGGGAGTTGGGAAGACAGCGGCAGCACGACTTGTACTGGAAGAGGCTAAGAGTAATGCCTTATCTCCCTTTGGGAGAAATGCCAAGTTTGTGGAGATGGATGCTACTATTGCACGCTTTGATGAACGGGGGATTGCTGATCCCTTGATCGGTTCGGTGCATGATCCCATCTACCAGGGAGCGGGTGCCATGGGAGTGGCTGGGATTCCCCAACCTAAGCCCGGGGCTGTTACCAAAGCCCACGGAGGAATTCTTTTTATTGATGAGATCGGAGAGCTGCATCCGATTCAGCTGAATAAGCTTTTGAAGGTGCTGGAGGATCGCAGCGTATTCTTGGAGAGTGCCTATTATAATGCTGAGGATACCCATATTCCGGCACACATTCATGATATTTTTCAGAATGGACTGCCAGCCGATTTTCGCTTGATTGGGGCTACAACCAGGCTGCCAGAGGAGATCTCTCCGGCTATCCGGTCACGGTGTGTAGAAGTTTTTTTCAGGTCACTGCTTCCTGAGGAAATCAGAAAAATAACGGAGAATGCTGCCCAAAGGATCGGATTCGCTTTTGGCCCAGGAGCGCTGGATGTGGTAGACAAATATGCCTGCAATGGTAGAGAAGCCGTTAATATAATACAGATCGCCGCGGGGCTTGCCCAAGCCAAAGAAACTAAAGAGATTTTGGCAGCTGATGTGGAATGGGTGGTAAACAGCGGCCAGTATTCTCCCCGCCCGGAACGGAAGATTCCATCTAAGCCTGCAGTTGGGCTGGTTAACGGCCTTGCCGTGATGGGGCCAAATTTAGGGACACTTCTGGAGATCGAAGTATCTGTAAATCCACCTCTTCAGGAGCGTGGAGAAGTAAAGGTAACGGGTATTGTGGAAGAAGAGGAAATGGGCGGTCTGGCGGGGAGGCGTGTGCGCTGTAAGAGCATGATCAGGAACTCTGTGGATAACGCCCTGACAACACTGAGGCGCTTTCTCGATGAGGATCCACGGCGTTATGATATCCACATCAACTTTCCCGGGGCAGTGCCTACAGATGGGCCATCTGCGGGTGTGGCTATTGCTGTAGGCATCTACTCTGCTCTTACCAAGAAGCATGTAGACCACCAGGTGGCTATGACCGGGGAGATATCTCTGCTGGGCGATGTTAAGCCCGTTGGGGGAATCGTTGCTAAAGTAGAGGCTGCCCACAGAGCAGGTGCGGAAAGAGTGTTGATCCCACAGGAAAACTGGCAAGAGCTTTTCCGGGAAGCCCCATTGGAGATAATTCCGGTTCGGCATTTAGAAGAGGTGATCCGGCTAGCCCTTCTCCCGAATCATCAAACCGACCAGGTATCTGCATGATTTGACATACTACAGGCATTTCCATGTTAGTATGTTGTTGCTAAGGATTGGTATCTATGTCACTTCTCTTTCTATTTGCTAGGGTTGATGCTGTTGCAGGAACTAGCATGCTTGGGGTAGAATGTAGTTAGACACACTTAAGTTAAGTAAATTAAAAAACATCTTCCCAGGTGAAAAGGGGGTGGCTATATGTCTCAGGAACAAGATCAACAGTATGAAGAGAGTATCATGGTTCAGCGTGATGAGGATGGGCGCACTATACCACTGCTTCCCTTGCGCGGTTTATTGGTATTTCCATATATGGTAATTCATCTTGACGTGGGGAGAGAAAAATCGGTCAGTGCCATCGATGAGGCGATGCTCCATGACCGGGAAATCTTTCTTGTCACACAAAGAGAAGCTCAGACAGATGAACCATGGGAAGATGATCTCTACCAGGTGGGAACGATTGCTGAAATAAAGCAGTTGCTCAAGCTGCCAGGGGGAACTTTTCGTGTACTCGTAGAGGGTCTGAGGAGAGGTAGGATTAAAAAGTACCTGTCTGCAGAACCCTTTATTCAGGTAATTATTGAAGAACACCCAGAGGATTACGAAAAGACTCCAGAGATCGAAGCAATGATGAGGACTGTTACCAATCAATTTGAAGAATACGTCAAAGCGGGAAAGAAAATTCCTCCGGAGACTGCGGTTTCTATTGTTTCCATCGATGACCCGGGGCGGCTTGCTGATATTATTGCGGCTCATATTAACTTGCGCGTAGGGGATAAGCAGGCCATACTTGAAGCCTTCGATCCCAAGGAGCGGTTGAAAGAGTTAGGCAAAATTCTTTCCCGAGAGATGGAGATCCTAGATCTGGAGCGCAAGATCAATATGCGTGTGCGGAAGCAGATGGAAAAGACTCAAAAGGAGTATTATCTGCGGGAGCAGATGCGTGCCATCCAAAAGGAATTGGGAGAAAAAGATGAACGTTTGGCTGAGGTAGAAGAACTGCGGGAGCGCATTGCTGAAGCCGACTTACCCGAAGAAGTTGAGGAGAAAGCCCTAAAAGAGTTGGACCGCTTAGAAAAAATGCCGCCAATGGTTGCAGAGGCGGTAGTGGTTCGCAACTACTTAGATTGGATTTTGGCTTTGCCCTGGAATAAGCAGACAAGGGATCGCCTCAAGCTGGATAAGGCTGAAGAGATATTAGAAGAGGATCACTACGCACTGGAGAAGCCTAAGGAGCGGATCCTGGAGTACTTGGCAATTCGAAAATTGGCGACCAAGATACGGGGTCCCATTATCTGTTTTGTTGGCCCACCCGGTGTTGGTAAGACCTCACTGGGGCGGTCGGTTGCTCGAGCAATGGGGCGAAAATTTGTACGGATTTCCCTAGGTGGAGTCCGTGATGAGGCAGAAATCCGGGGTCACAGGCGGACTTATGTGGGTGCACTTCCAGGTAGGATTATCCAGGGGATGAAGAAGGCCGGGACAAAGAATCCTGTTTTCCTTCTAGATGAGGTAGACAAGATGAATGCTGATTTCCGTGGGGATCCCAGTTCTGCTTTACTGGAGGTGTTGGATGCCGAACAGAACCATGCCTTCAGCGACCACTATATTGAGGTGCCTTTTGACCTCTCCAAGGTAATGTTTATTACCACTGCTAATCTGGAGCACAATATACCGAGGCCGCTGCTTGACCGGATGGAAGTGATCAAGCTCTCTGGGTACACCGAAGAAGAAAAGGTGAAGATTGCTGAGCGGCATCTGATTCCCAAGCAGTTAAAAGAGCACGGGCTCAAACCGCGTCACCTACAGTTTTCAGAAAACGCTTTGCGGAATATTATCGGGCAGTATACCCGGGAGGCAGGGGTGCGTAACCTGGAGCGGGAGATTGCTTCTATCTGCCGGAAGACAGCCCGAGAAGTGGTTGATGACAAAAAATACAGTGCAAAGGTTACCGCAGCCAATGTACACAACTTCTTAGGGATTCCGCGCTATCATTTCGGAACCAAGGAGAAAGAAAACGAAGTGGGTGTGGCAACTGGCCTTGCTTGGACCGAGGTAGGTGGGGAGGTACTTAGTGTAGAGGTAGGTATTCTTAAGGGCAAGGGGAAGATTATGCTTACCGGTAAATTGGGTGATGTGATGAAGGAATCTGCGCAAGCAGCCTTCAGTTTCGTCCGGTCCCGGGTAGAGAATCTTCAACTGGCTGATGACTTCCACGAAAAACACGACCTGCATATTCATATTCCAGAGGGTGCTATTCCTAAAGATGGGCCCTCAGCAGGGATCACCATGGCAACTGCCCTGGTTTCAGCCCTAACCGGCAGACGCACCAGGCATGATGTGGCCATGACCGGGGAAGTTACCCTACGAGGACGTGTTCTTCCGGTAGGCGGTATCAAAGAAAAGGTGCTTGCTGCACACCGAGCGGGAATCAAAACAGTGATCATGCCTTCGGAAAATAAAAAGGATCTCGAGGAGATCCCGGCCAATGTCAAAAGGAAACTCAACTTTGTACTAGTTGACCATATGGATCAGGTTTTAAGTGAAGCCCTGCTTCCTGCTGAAGAAACATCAGAACTAACAGGATAAGAGTCGGGCGACACCAAACAAGCTAATAATTAGACTGGATATCGTTAAGTGCAAAAAAGCTCCTCCATTAGGGGGGAGCTTTTTTGTATTCTCTCATGGAGAGTGTTATTATTCCAAGATTACAGGCGCCAGGTAACATATCAGGGCAATATAACTGGGTAATAATTGGGGGAGTAAAGGCGTAAAAATATGGTAGATGACATACCAACCAGGTGGCACCAGCATATATGAAAAACAGAGGCCAAAGTATCTAATGTTACGAAACTATTGGAAGCAGTTCCTGGTAACTTCCGACATCTGATATCCATTATTTGGGGGGTGGTTAGCGGTGAGTAAAATAAATAGAGGCTCCGCTCTGCTGCTGGGGGCAGGAACCTCTATACTTGTGGCTTTTCTTGGGGTGCTGCTGGCAGTAATTTATGTTTTCTTTTCTAAAAAGGGCACCTACTATCTTAGTTCTTATTTTGCCATTGTCCTTTTGTTGAGTGTTTTTTGCGGCGGTTATATAACCGGCCAGAAGGGGGGTATCAGGAACTGGGTGCCTGCAGGGTTAATTGGGGTCTGTATCGGTGGGCTGGCCTTGGCGGGGCTCTATATGCTGGTTCCTCTGGCTCCAGGTGTCCGTGAGCTCTTGACTATGCTTGTGCTGCCTGCTTTTTTCAGCAGCACAGGTGCACTGGCAGCTGCCAACAGGGGCAGAAGGCAGCTGCAACTAACCCGTAATTTTGAATCTTAATAAATTACCGGGTAATTTATCATCCCCACATGGGCGAGGCTTCTTGCCCAAATTATATAAAAATGGAAGGAATAAGCTGAACAATGTTGTACTATATGATCAGAGGTCTTCAACAAGACTCTTGCCGACCTATTTTATCGGCCTAATAGAACTGTCATATCATAGAACGTTTTGATAAAAGTCAAGGAGAGAGGGGGTTTATTTATGGTAAAAAAGGACGATATCCCCTTTCAACAAAACCTGGATATTATTCAACCGTTGCTGGAGAACTTAAGCATTACTTATGAGAGTTGGATTAAATATGTAAACTCTTCAGGTGCCTACATTTGCACTCCTAT
>DUMY01000251.1 GCA_012839645.1 Syntrophomonadaceae bacterium | reverse complement strand
TAACCATCCGCCTGGTTTCAGGAAACATGGCCACTTTATTGACCGTTCCGCGGCAGGTGAGCAGAATATCTCCGTCCTCCAACTGGTATCGCTTGATTTTTCGTTCTTCCTCATTAGTGGTGTCCATATTATCGAAGAGAATCTCTCCCTCCTCGATATTGGAGATATTGAGGATAAATACCTCCCCAGGCTTAACATCATTTTTTAATACCGATTTGCCCCGAAAAATATCAGCAATACTTTTCAGCTTCACCTTTTTGACACCGGAAGCCTTGAAACGCTGGATTTCTTCATTATCGTTGCAAAGGAAGATGCCCACGCGCCAGTCATCATACTGCCCGAACTCAGCAGTAGACATCTTTATCACCTGGGTAACTTTCAGATTATAGTCCTCAGCCTCAATACTACCCAGCACGATGCTGCCCTTTCTCCTTTTGGCAAAGGTCGCCAAATAGGTTTTAATACCGGTATATGGCCGAAAGATTCCGTCAGGGAGGGAGTAGATAGAGTCCAAGCTGTAGTTTTCCAGAATCCATTCCCTGAAATCCTTTATTTGGCTGCTCGCAAAGGTCAGCTTGGCGGGAATGACAGCCACCAGCCTGCCGCTGTCATTAATATTTCGAATCAGGTTCTCAATGGCGATACTCTCGGTCTCCCGGGTCATGAAGCTTTTGGATGTCTCATCAATGCTCAGCCTCCCCCCGAAAGCCGGGATGCTTAGTATAAGGTCAAAATTGTCTGCGATAAGCAGTTCCCTATAAATCGATTGGTTGATTACTTTAACATTTTGATACTCCTGAAAGGCGGTTTTAAGCAGGAGAAAAATTGTATACTGATCTGTCATGAGTGTAAATTTCTTCTCAGGGTTTGTGTCAATAAGGAACTGAAGCCCGGCGGCCATTTTTTCTGCCTCAGCGATCATCACACTGCTTACCCGGTCAGATACTATTTCCGACAAAAAAGCGATCAGATAATCCGGTGCAAGCACAATTCCGGTGCGTTCGTTTTTATATAAATCACTTAAAAGCCCCACCAGGTTTAAGGATTCTGCAAGTGTATACAGGTCAAAAAAGAAATCCCTGTCACCGGGAAAGTGTTCCATACCATTTTCCTCAGATATTTTTTTCATGGCTTGAAAGAGGTATTCTTTATCTTGCGAAGAATCGGAAATCTTGATGTCATTCTGTCGTAAATAACGGTGGGTCTCAACTACCCTCACTGCTTCAGACAAAACCTGCTGTTTATCATCAAAACCCCTTATATAAAACATCTCCCAGAAAACCTGGTTGGTGTTGGTCTTCACTATACCACCTGCTCCATAATTATCTAATTTCTCAAAAATATTATAATATATGTTGTTTAGTATTGCAATACTAATATTTTAACTGCCAAAAAAATAACGCTAAGAGCGTTCAAATAATTGCCGCAACCCCTTCATTTTTAGGGATTCCCTGCTGTACGTAGCTGTGAAAAGGGGTTGAGGTTTCACTTTAGGTTAACACCCGTGTGGAATATACCAATAAGACAGTTTCCCCTTTATTAACCCAACAACCTCAACCCAGCGGCGCCAGTGATGATGCAGCCCAAAAAAAACATCCGCTGCCAGCTTGCCGCTTCTTTAAAAAACAAAATACCCATCAATACCGCCCCGGCAGCTCCGAGGCCGGTCCAGACTGCATAGGAGGTGCCCATGGGCAAATCTCGCATTGCCAGCGATAAAAAGAAAAAGCCAAACCCAAATGTCAAGCAAATCAGCAACATCCGGGGGATGGTTCGTTTGCAAATGTACAGGTTGATGCTGGCCATACCAAATATTTCCCCAAAACTAGCGATCACAAGATATACCCAAGCCATTATTTATTCTCCTCCGCTCTGTTAACTGCTGGTTTGCTATCGAATTCCTTTTCTACAGTGGTTAATTTGAGTCCCACAACACCAAAGATAATTAAACCGATTAGTAGTACCTTAACCCAGGAGAAATCTGCATTAAAAACTACAAAATCAATCAACACAATAGACGACGCCCCAATGCCGGTAAAGGTGGCATAGACTGTACCTGAAGGCAGCCTTTCACAGGCTTTAATAATTAAATAGAAACTTAGAATGATCATGATGATGGTTGCAGTCCACTGCCAAAGATTTTGGGAGTATCGCAAACCAATCACCCAAAAAATCTCAACAATTCCTGCCAATACAACATTGAGCCAAGCCATAATTCAATCCTCTCCGTTAATAATTGCTTACCAGAAATAATACCTGAACAAATATTTTCTACAAGGCAGTTAGACCGCATTGAAACCTTTCTGTATCAGTATACATCAACTCCGCCTTCAAACCGACAAAAAAACCTCAGCGACACAATTGTGGTCAAATTGTCGTCGAAAATGGCAATAAAAAAGGCTTCCATCCACTGGAAGCCTTGCTATCACTGGTGCGCCATCTGGGAGTCGAACCCGGAACCTTCTGATTAAGAGTCAGCTGCTCTGCCAATTGAGCTAATGGCGCATATGCACTATTCGTTTTTGGCTGGGGCGGAAGGATTCGAACCTTCGCATGCGGGAGCCAAAGTCCCGTGCCTTACCGCTTGGCGACGCC
>DUMY01000250.1 GCA_012839645.1 Syntrophomonadaceae bacterium | reverse complement strand
GCAGGGCACCAACCAAAGCAATCGGAAAGAGCTCAGCTGGCATCAGGAAGTCAAATCGCACCCTGCGGGCATATATCGTTCCGATTACAGCTGTTATAATCGTAAACAGGATCGGAATCCACACGAGTACTGTCCCTGCCACAGCTAAAACCTTAGTGAGAACTCCCCTATTCTGCATTCAAAACTCCTCCTCAAGATTCAAAACCCTCATCCCATGGTTTCTCCTGTTTCGATTATACTTTATTATCATCCCAAAAAGTGAGAAACTGCTGATAAATGAAACTTTGTCAGCAAGCAGAGTATACACCCCTACACTAAGCATGGGCGTTATTTATATTGAGCACCCGGCACAAAAGGGTGATAATAAATGCGATGATTGAAGATCACTGAAATCATACTCTAGAAGAATCAGTCCATCAGGGGCTGAGTCATAAAGAAACGCTCCGCATAATATATTATCAGATACCACCTCAAAGGAGCGATACTGCTGTGGAAAACACATACATTTTTCGGGATTATGTGCCCCCCGGAGGGCACAGGCTTCCCCCTCTCCCCTACCCTTATAATGCTCTGGAACCGGTGATCAGCGAACAGACACTGCGCATCCACCACAACCGGCACCATCTTGCCTATGTGGAAGGGCTGAATAAGGCAGAACTCAAACTTGTGGAAGCCCGGCGGATGAGGGACTTCAGTTTGGTGAAACACTGGGAGCGGGAGATTGCCTTTAACGGCTCTGGGCACATACTGCACAGCATCTACTGGACAGTGATGACCCCTGGGGGATTAAAAGAGCCGGGTTATTATACCTGTCTGGAAATCGAGAAATACTTCGGGGGCTTTGCCCCCTTTAAAGAACAATTTACTGAGGCATCAATACAGGTTGAAGCCTCCGGTTGGGGGGTCTTGTGCTGGGTACCCTCCTGGATGAGGTTAGAGATCCTGACCGCAGAAAAGCACCAGAATCTCACCCAGTGGGGAGCGATCCCACTGCTTGTTGTGGATGCCTGGGAGCACGCCTACTACCTGGACTACCAGAACCGGCGGGCTGATTATGTTCGTTCATGGTGGCAGCTGGTCAACTGGAATGAAGTGGAGCGGCGTTTGCGGCTGGCCATGCGGACCAGAGTGCCGCTGGAAACCTCTTTCGGAATGTAGATACCTGTTTCCCCCTCATGGTGGACAATAAAATGCAGCAGAAACCATCCCCACTGCATATCCTTTAATTTCAGAACAAGGCAGGAATTTTACCATAGTTGGCGAATTATCTCTATTAAAACCAACTCTCCGACGTTCACTGTCCTGTAGCAGACGCTATGGCAGCTGAACCGATAGGGTATACCCGGAAACAGGTATGCCTCCCAGCGCGGGAAGGAGATTACGACAGAGAGTTGCTGGCCGGGGTGCAACTTCCGTACCCCGGCTTTTATTCAACTGCTTTAGAGGACTTCATCGACTGAATTTCTTCTTCGGCAAAATTTAATTATTAATTAAGGAGGGAATGGAAGTGGGACTCGTCAAACTAACCATTGACGGGAATGAGGTTCAGGCTCCAAAAGGGACCATGGTTCTGGAGGCAGCAGAACAGCTAGGAATCCATATACCCAGGCTCTGTTACGACCCGGACCTGAGTACCGTCGGTGCCTGCCGTCTCTGTATAGTGGAAATCGAAGGGATACGGAACCTCCCGGCGTCCTGCGTCACGGAAGTGACCGAGGGCATGGTGGTGCGCACCGATACACCGGCGGTCATCGAAGCGCGTAAAACCGTTTTGGAACTGCTGCTTGCCAACCACCCTGTGGACTGCCTCACCTGTGAAAAGCTGGGGGAATGCTTGCTGGCCAAGTACTGCTATGAATACGGCGTCTTCAAAAGCCCCTTCGACGGTGAAAAACATCATTACGAAATGGAAACAGACAACCCTTTTATTGTCCGTGACATGAACAAGTGTATCCTCTGCGGCAGATGTATCAGGGCCTGTGCAGAGATCACCGGAAAGAACATCATTGACTTTTCCTACCGCGGCTTTAATACTAGGGTGGCACCTTTCGGCGATACGCCCTTAAGTGAATCAGAGTGTATTTACTGCGGCAACTGTGTGGCTTTCTGTCCCGTCGGTGCCCTGTCAGAGAAACAAATGCTCAATCTGGGCCGCCGTTGGAATTTAAAAAAGGTCAAAACCACCTGTACCTTCTGTGGCACAGGGTGTACCTTTGACCTGCGCGTCAAGGATGGTAAGGTCGTGGGGGTGACCTCAAATCCGGATAATGCAGTCAACGGACGCGCTCTTTGCATCAGAGGCCGGTTCGGTACACGTGACTTCATCCACAGTGACAAGCGGCTGACAACTCCTCTCATCAGGAGAGATGGCAAGCTTATTCCCGCAACCTGGGATGATGCCTTGGATCTTGTCGCCGAACGCCTCAAAGAGATTACAAAACAAAACGGGCCAAATTCTTTCGCTGCTTTAAGTTCCACAAGGTTTACCAATGAAGAAATCTATTTATTTCAGAAGTTTGCGCGGGCAGTAATCGGCACAAACAACATCAATCACTATCCCAGCCCCTGCCACGGAGCAATGTACCGTGAAGACACCCTTTGTAGTGAAGCCGTCTGTGAGTTTGCAGGCACAGCAACACTTCGCTGCCCTAATAATTTGCAGGGAGCGAGCGATATGGGTGCTCTAAGCGGATCCCTGGCAGGTTATCAGAGGGTGGACCGGCAGGAGGCGCGCTCCAAATATGAGGAGGCCTGGGGTGTCTCCATACCGGGAGAAGCGGGCTTGACGGTATCCGAGATGTTCGAGCACGCCAACCAGGGAGACCTGAAAGCGATGTACATCCTGGGTGAAAACCCTGTGCTCTCT
>DUMY01000249.1 GCA_012839645.1 Syntrophomonadaceae bacterium | reverse complement strand
TTTTTGCCATATACATCGCCTCCTTCTTGATACCTATATCATAGCATTTGTATCGCGATATGCATAGCATATGGAGCAAAGAAGCAGTGATACTGTACCTAGGCTTTAGGCATAGGCAAGGTGGTACAGAGGTTCATACCTGGAAGGTTATTGGAAACTAAGGTACCCGGTACCTTTGTGACGTTACCCTTTATATTTAGCTTGCATATCGCGATACAAATGCTATGATATAGGTATCAAGAAGGAGGCGATGTATATGGCAAAAACATCAAGTGTATTTGCTCGTGTTGAGCCGGAGGTAAAGAAGCAAGCTGAAATGGTATTAGACAAACTCGGTATTTCTATGTCAAATGCCATCAATATTTTCCTGCGTCAGGTTATTCAGCAAAATGGACTTCCCTTTGATGTTAAAGTTTTGGAAAATAAGCCACTTGTATATGGTAATTTGACAACGGAGCAGTTTAATAAAGAAATTGAAAAAGGGCTTGCAGATTTAGCCTCCAGCAGAGTTGTGTCTGCACAGAGCGTTGCAGAACGAATGCATCGGGAATATGATGTATGAGATATAATATTATCTATACCAACGAAGCAGAACAGGATCTTGTGGATATCTTTGAACACATCGCAATTAATCTGTCTGTACCAGAAACAGCGAAAAAACAAACCAAAAGGGTTATGCACGCGATTGAGGGCCTTAGTGAAATGCCACAACGTCACAAACTCTTCGAAGATGAGCCGTGGCATAGCAAAGGGATAAGAACTCTTCCTGTGGACAATTATCTTGTGTTTTACCTGGCCTTGGAAGTAGGGAATACAGTTGCTATCGTAAGAATTATGTATGGTGGGCGAAATATTGACCAACAACTATCAACTACAAAAAACATTTAACTTAATAATTGATTTAATGAAAGCATCTCACCTGAGGTGTTTTTTTATGCCTATTTTAAGAAAGATGGGGCTATTTACAAATCTAATTAAAGCAAGGGATAAGCTGCAAAATAGAACAGCCTGGCAGCAATTACAGCTTCTTTTTGGCGGCACTACAAGCGAAAAGCCTATGAACGCACAGCTGTGTGGATGACGGATAAGATCAAAAAACATAGGGTCACCAGATCACCTTCAATGATTAATTGGTCTTTAGTTTCGAGTTGACGGTTGCACAATTGTCTTATTCGTTGGTATTCGACAAAAGTCGGGTGGTAACCGGTACCTTACTGAGATATGTTTACCTGGGTGAGAGCTTCAATAAACATTTTTTGTTCTATAGGGTTATCTCCATATATAACTGTCTTAAACATTGAGTGTCCACTAGGGAAATAGAATTTAAATCCCATTATCAGATCCTTGCCAATATTATGTATGTTCCTTTTGCTAGTTAATTCAATTCCAACAACTGATGTGCCATTTTCTTTTTTCTCATTCTTAAATTCTTGAAACATAAAATCATCTGCTAAGATTAAAAAACTGATTGCAATTCCTTCAGTATCATATTTGGTTTCAACTTGTAACGATTTTCTTACCATATTCATAGCATGGTTTCTTTAAATCCCATTAAGAAGCTGTTGATTCTCCTCAATAACCCTGTTAAAACACTTAGATATTTTCAATTTTATCACCTAACAAATGTAAGGTACACAATAAAAACTATGTTCTTTCGATTGTTAGGCG
>DUMY01000286.1 GCA_012839645.1 Syntrophomonadaceae bacterium | reverse complement strand
TTCTACCAGGGCGAACTCGAGTTCCTGGAGTTCCCGCAGCATTCTTACACACATTTGATCCATTGTTTACACCTCACAGTCCTGGGGATATTTATAGTGGTGTGGGTAGGGACGATATAGTTCCGGAAAGAGTGTTCCCTTTTGTAGAGCTTCTCGTAAGGTAAACATTTCCCGGGCTGACATTTGCGGTGGTACATAAGCTGTGGCCAGCCGCAGGCGCGGGTACCCTGGTTTGTGGAAAAGAGCGTCAGCGGTATTTTCGGGAATGCCGTTTTCCTTTTCAGTCATTTTTTCTACCCCCTTTGGGTTATCGTTATTTAACCAGATAAGTCCATATTTACCATATGATATGCCGGGGTTGAGTAAACAGTGATTCAGTGGATTAAAGTTTTTTCTTGTCATACTCCGGGCGTTTTATAAAAGTCATATATATGTGTGATTAGTAAGGTTTGGGAATTGTGACAAAAGGACCGTCCCCGCGTTATGCCCTTGACAAATTAATACTTACCAGTATAATGATATTTACAATTGTATATGTTATTTTTTCAGGTGCCCCGCAGGGGAGAATAGGGAACCGGGTGAGATTCCCGGATGGACCCGCCACTGTAAGCAGATACGATCCTGGCACAGCCACCGGATGGTTTACCATACCGGGAAGGGCCAGGGGAGGTTAAGCTGTTAAGTCAGGAGACCTGCCTGAGAAAACCTAATCACGCCTCGCGGTGGGGTAGTGTTAAGCTGGGTGAAGGTAAAATCCACGCTGATTTCAGTGTGGATTTTTTGTTTTTTAATTTCCTAAAACAAATCAAAAAGGAGGGCGTGTTTGATGAGTTTGCTGGAAAGCGCTGTAGAGGGCAAAACAACTGCGGCAATGGAACAGGTAGCACTGAAAGAGGGGGTCAGCCCTGAATTTGTACGGGAGGGGATAGCTGAGGGGACCATCGTGCTGCTTGGGGGCAGCAGGCGTCAGAATGTGCAACCTGTGGGTATTGGTAAGGGATTGAAGACCAAGGTGAGTGCCAGTATCGGCCTCTACGGAGAGGAAAGCAGCATAGATGCCGAAGTAGATAAGATTTGTGCTGCTGTAGAAGCGGGTACAGATACCATTATGGATTTGAGTGTGAGCGGCGACATCGACCAGATGCTCAAAAAAACCCTGGAAACCACTACTACTCCTGTGGGCACCCTGCCTCTTTACCAGGCACTGGCTGAAGCCGCCAGAAAACACGGGTCTTCAACGAGGATGGAAGCAGAGGAGTTGTTTGAAGTTATTGAGCGCCATGCTGCTCTTGGTGTTGACTTTCTCGCTTTGCACTGCGGTATGACCATGAGCGTTGTGGAGCGGGCAAAAAACACAAAGAGGCTCGATCCACTTGTCAGTTATGGGGGCTCTCACCTCATCGGCTGGATGGTAGCCAATAAAAAGGAAAACCCGCTCTACGAACAATTTGACCGGGTGCTGGGTATTGCCAAAAAGTATGATGTTGTCTTGAGTTTTGCTGATGGGATGAGGCCAGGCTGTCTGGCGGATTCGTTGGATGCCGCTCAGGTTGATGAGATGGCTATTCTCGGTGAACTTGTCAAAAGGTGCCGGGAGGCAGGTGTGCAGGTGATGGTGAAAGGGCCTGGCCACCTGCCTCTTAATAAGCTCAAAGAAACTGTGGTGTTGGAAAAGAACCTCTGTCATGGAGCACCGTACTTTGTCTTTGGCCCGCTGGTTACAGATATTGCTGTGGGCTACGACCAGATCAATGCAGCCATCGGGGGCGCTCTCAGTGCTTGGGCCGGGGCGGAATTCCTCTGTTATGTGACTGCTGCTGAGCATGTGGGAATTCCTAATCGTGACCAGGTGCGGGATGGCGTGATCGCAGCCAGGATAGCTGCTCATGCCGGTGATATAGCTAAAGGGCTGCCAGCAGCCCGGGAATGGGACCTGAAATTATCGATTGCACGAAAAGAATTGGATTGGGACCAGCAGATGAAGCTTGCTCTGGATCCTGTGAAAGCGAAAAAGATGAGGGATGCCAGGAGGGGATCCGGGGAGTCCGGTTGTGCTATGTGCGGCAAGTACTGTGCTATGAAGATTGTATCCAAGTATCTAAAAACCAAAAGACAGTCCTGTTAGGAGGGGTAAAAATGACACAGTTGATAAATGCACGTGCAGGTAGGGTTACTCCGGAGATGGAGGCTGTTGCAGCTATAGAAAAAGTGTCTGTAGAGGAAATTATGCAGGGGGTGGCAGAGGGAACAATTGTGATCCCCAAAAACAAGCGGCGTAAAAAGATCAGGTTAGGTGCTATCGGTAAGGGTCTGCGGGTCAAGGTGAACGCTTTAATCGGTACTTCCACTGACTGGGATGATCCTGAAATGGAATTTCGCAAGATCAGAGCAGCGGAGGCTGCGGGATGCGATTCCTTTATGGATTTGAGTACAGGTGGGGATATCGATGGTATGAGAAAGAAAACCCTTGCTCATGCATCTGTACCAGTGGGGTGTGTGCCTATCTACCAGGCGGGTATTGAGGCTATTGACAAGCGTGGCAGTGTGGTAGCCATGACACCAGAAGATATCTTTGAGGTGCTCGAAAAGCAGGCAGCTGATGGCATTGATTTTATGGCGGTGCACAGCGCTTTAAACTTTGAAATTTTGGAATGTCTACAGCGGAACGGTCGGGTGACTGATATCGTCAGCAGGGGAGGGTCATTTCTTACTGGCTGGATGCTACACAACCAAAAGGAGAATCCCCTATATGAGCAGTTCGATAGGGTATTGGAGATTTTGCGTAAGTATGATGTGGTTCTCAGTGTGGGGGATGCCATACGGCCTGGCTCCATTGCTGATTCTTTGGATGGCTCCCAGATGAAGGGCTTGATTGTAGCTGGGGAGCTGGTGGCCCGGGCTCTGGATGCGGGTGTACAGGTGATGGTGGAGGGCCCTGGGCATGTGCCCCTCGACCAGGTGGAGACAACCATGAAGCTTCAGAAAAGCCTATGTCATAATGTGCCCTATTATATCCTGGGAACGCTGGCCACCGATGTTGCTGCGGGTTATGACCACATCGCATCTGCCATCGGTGGAGCCTTTGCCGGAACAGTTGGTGCTAATTTCCTCTGTTATGTAACCCCTGCAGAGCATTTGGGCCTGCCAACAGAGGATGATGTTAGAACCGGTGTGCTCACTACCAGGCTCGCTGCCCATGCCGCTGACCTGGCTAATGGAAACAAGGCAGCTTGGAAGAGGGACCTGGAGATGGCCAGAGCCCGGGTGAGATGTGATGTAGAAAAGCAAATAGAATTGGCTATTGATCCGCAGACAGCCAGATCACTCCTTGATGGTGATGGGGAGCATCAATGTGCTGCCTGTGGAAAGGATTGTTCTGCTCAGGTGGCAGCTAAATTTTTCGGGATTGCTTGAGGGGAGGTTGTAGTGATGGGATTGCGACTGCAAGATGTGGTGAAAGGAATTGTTCCCGTTAGTCAGGATTGGAGAACAAGAGCCAGGGAACGCCTGAACAACCTGGCTATTCCCATCGGCAGCCTTGGCCAGATGCTGGATCTAGCTGAACAGCTGGCAGCGGTCAAGGAGACTTTAAAGCCTTCTGTGAAGAAGAAAGCAATTGTTACCATGGCAGGTGACCATGGGGTTGTTGAAGAGGGGGTAAGCACCTGCCCTCAGGAGGTCACTCCTCAGATGGTTTATAATTTTGTGGTCGGTGGCGCGGGGATCAATGTTCTGGCCGAGGTAGCCGGGGCAGGAGTAACTGTGGTGGATATGGGTGTTGCCCAGGACTTTGAAGATTTGGTGGCACAGGGAAAGATCCTCTCCCGTAAGGTTGACTATGGGACAGGAAATATGGTTAAAGGGCCGGCGATGACCAGAGACCAGGCAGTGCAGTCTCTGGAAGCTGGGATTAACATCGCTGCAGGTCTTGTCCAGGAGGGTGTCGAATTATTAGGAACAGGAGATATGGGAATTGGGAACACAACCCCCAGCAGCGCTATTTTTGCTGCCCTCACCGGTCTTCCGGTACAGGAAGTTACCGGGCGGGGCACCGGGATCAATGAAGAGGTACTGGAGCATAAAATCCAGGTGATCCAGAAGGCGCTTGAGGTTAACAAACCAGATCCCGCTGATCCCCTGGATGTGCTGGCCAAGGTGGGGGGCTTTGAAATCGGCGGTATTGCCGGGGTGATTCTAGGTGCTGCCTACTGTCGGGTACCTGTGGTGGTGGATGGTTTTATCTCTACTGCCGGGGCACTGTTGGCCCAGCGTATCGCACCACAGGCGGTTGATTACATGATTGCCGGGCATTGTTCGATGGAGTATCCACACCGGATGATGCTTGAAGATCTGGGGCTTTCCCCGGTGCTCAGCATGAACATGCGCCTGGGTGAGGGCACAGGTGCTGCATTAGCCATGTGTATCTTAGAGGGTGCTGCAGCAGTGATCGGAAAGATGATGACTTTCGAGGAATGCGGGGTTGCCAGGAATAAATCGAAGGAGTATGTGCAGTGAAATTACCGTTTCAGAATTTTGAACCCCAGGAAGCGGGTCCCCAGTACCTGGAGGACCTGGCCACAGCTTACTGGTATTCAGAGGTGCTGTTTACGGCTTTGGAAAATGACCTGTTCACCATTCTGGCTGAAAAGGGTATGACCTCCGGTGAACTGGCGGATCACCTGAAGTGGGATCCACAAGCGACAGAGCGCTTTTTGCGAGCGCTCTGCTCCATGGGGCTGTTGTGTCTGTATGAGGAGCAGTACTCAAACACTGTTCTAGCCGGTAATTATCTGGTGCGGGGGAAGAAGTATTACCAGGGGGAATCGATCCTCTGGCGGAAGTACCTGAGTGCAGGATGGCGGGAACTGAACAATTGCCTCAAAGCCGGGGGAAGGGTATCTTATGCGGATGATGCCGATGGTGTGGAACTGGAGCAGCGCATCAAAAAATATATCAGGGCAATGGATAATGTAGCCCGGGCCAAGGCCCTGGAGGTTGTCCCGATCTTTGCCAGGCTCTTTGATGAGGGGGAGATCCTTGACCTAGGGGCCGGTTCCGGGGCAGTGGCTGCGGGTTTTCTGGAGCATTTTCCAGGTATGAAGGGGACACTGGTGGATCTACAGCAGGTGATCCCGGTGAGTGAAGAGATGATCAAGGAGAGGGGGCTTACGGGCAGGGTGCAGTTCCAGGGGGCTAATATCCTGGAGGCCTGGAACCTGCCGGAAAAGCACTTTGATCTGGTTATCCTTTCCAATATCGTGCATGCCTACTCTGAGACGGAGATTTCGGGAATCCTGAGTCAGGCTGCCCGGGTGTTGAAGCCTGGCGGTTATCTCCTGGTCCACGACTTCTTCCTGGAGCATTCTCCTGATAAGGCAGCACTCTTTGATCTCAATATGTTCATTAATACATATAACGGCAGGACCTTTCCGTCAGGCTGGGTGGTGGAGCGGCTTCAAGAAAACGGCTTGCAGTCAACTGATCTGATCCCCCTGCAGTCAGATACGGGTGTGATCATAGCCTCCAGGGAAAGCTCTGCTCTTGACAGGTTGGCCCTGGATCCTGTTGACCGGCTGCTGCATAAAATCAGGTCGCTTGGTTTTCGCGGGGCTGTTCCCATTGCTGTCAGGGATGTGCAGATAGCAGACTGGGTTCCGCTGCGCTGCCGCTTTGGGTGTGAGTTTTATGGTACTCCCCACTGTCCACCGCATTCACCATCTCCAGACGAGACCCGGAGAGTACTCGCTGGTTTTAGCAAAGCCTTGCTCCTGGAGGGGGAACCACCGACCAGGGATTTTCAGAAGCTCGCCCTCAAGGCAGAGCGGGCGGCTTTTCAGACAGGTTACTACAAGGCTTTTATCTACTGGGCGGGACCCTGTTCCCTTTGCCATGAGTGTTCGCCTGATGGGGAGTGCCGCAATACCCGGGATGCCAGGCCTTCAATGGAAGGATCCGGGATCGACGTCTTTGCCACAGCCAGGCAGGCGGGGTTTTCTCTGCGCCCTTTATCCAAAACTGATG
>DUMY01000248.1 GCA_012839645.1 Syntrophomonadaceae bacterium | reverse complement strand
TCCCTCCTGATAAACCTCTGTGGAGTCAGTTGTCCAGCTTCCTGGATCCTTACCCCCCACCTCTGTCCAGTGGGCTTTATTAGCTGAAAAAGCCACTAAATCCCCATCATAAAATATGGGCATAGCCAGACAGACATCTGAGAGATGAGTGCCTCCCCCACCATAAGGATCATTTGTAATAATGATATCCCCGGGATGCAGGTCATCTTTCTCAGCAAATTTCTCAATGACATCCTTTACTGAAAAGTCCAGTGTGCCCAGAAAGCCGGTTACCCCGTTCCCCTGGGCTAAGAGACGCCCCTTGCTGTCGGTAAGGCCACAAGCATAATCCAGCACCTCATAGATGATGGTACTTTTGCTGGTACGCTGTAATGCATAAAACATCTCATCACCGATAGCCACCAGAGAATCCTTCACAATTTCCAAAGTAAAAGGATCAATGTCCTGTATGATTTTACTATTGTCACTCATTATTACACCCCCGTCTCAATAATCAGATTGCCGTAATCGTCCACTGTTACCGTCTGTCCCGGAAATACTACTGTTGATGATGCTGGCTCTTCAATGACGGCAGGTCCATCAAATACCGCCCCTGCTCCTAGCAAATCGCGCTCATAGATGGCACTTCTCTGCCAACCTTCCTCATCAAAGTCCACATCACGATAACCCTTGATGGCTGCACTTGGATCACTATTCCTGTTCTCCAGGCGGCCAAACTCAGGTTTCTTGACAGTCCCAAAGGTAGTCAGGTGGAAGTTGACAAACTCAATCAAAGAATCATCCAACCTGAAGGTGTAATTGTGCTCATGCAGGGAGTGGAATCGCTGTTCAACATCCCTAATCACAGAGGCATCCATCTTTCCAGCAGGCACCGGAACCTTGACAGTGTGTTCCTGTCCCAAGTAGCGCATATCTGCATACCGGGTAAAAACCATATCCTCAGCATCCATCTTTTCCCTCTGGAAATACTCCACTGCCTGTTTCTCCATATCGCCCCAGATACCATCCAGTTCCTCAATGCTGACCTCATCGGTGCGCCTGATATTTGTCTGGATCAGGTCATGACGAAGGTCAGTCATCAGCATCCCCCAGGCAGAGAAAACAGCAGTTGCCACTGGAATCAGCACTTTTTTAATCTGCAGTTCTTTGGCAAGGGCCATGGCATGCATCGACCCACCCCCACCAAAAGCAACCAGCGTGAAGTCCCTGGGATCGTATCCGCGCCGTACAGAGATAAGTTTCAAGGCATTGATCATATTGGCGTTGGCCAAACGTATCACACCAAGGGCAGCCTCATCCACAGAAATACCAAAGGAAGAGGCAATTTCACCCATGGCTTCCCGTGCTCGCTTGAGGTCAGCCTTAATCTCACCACCCATAAAATATTCCGGGTTGATGCGCCCAGCAATCAGGTTCGCATCGGTAACCGTAGGCTCAGTGCCACCCCTGCCGTAGCAAACCGGACCAGGTAAAGCACCGGCACTTTGTGGTCCCACATGGAGAGAATTGGCTGCATCAACCCAGGCGATACTACCTCCCCCGGCACCAATTTCGATGATATCCACCACCGGCACCTTAATGGGATAGCCCGCGGTCTCCCTGGTCCACTCGATCTTATAATCAGTGGTCACTTTCATCTCACCATTTTCGATAAGAGAGCACTTAGCTGTGGTGCCACCGATATCCAGAGCAATGATATTCTTTTCCCCTATAAGCTTGCCGACAACTGCAGCCCCAAAAACTCCGGCAACAGGCCCGGATTCAACCATATTGATAGGGGAAATCTTGGACTGGGCGAAGGAAACAGTACCCCCGTTGGACTGCATGATATACCGACGGTCACTGACCTTCAGTTTGTTCAGTTCCCGGTCAAGGGAATCCACATATTTGACGGCAACAGGTTGTACATAGCTGTTGAGTACTGCTGTACTGGTCCGCTCGTATTCACGCCACTCCATTGTGATCTCAGAAGAGATGGTAACCGCCACCTCTGGCCACTCCTGACGGATGATTTCCGCACAGCGTTCCTCATGAGCCGGGTTGGCATAGGAGTGCAGGAAGCAGACAGCAATTGCCTCCACCCCCTCCTTCTTGAACTGGCGGAGGCAGGCCCTTACATCATCCTCATTTAAGGGCACCAGCTCTTCACCCTTATAATTGCAGCGCTCCTCCACCTCCAACCGCAGATAGCGGGGCACAAAGGGCACTGGTTTGCGGTAGTAAACATTGTAGATATCCGCTCTGTTAGAACGCCCAAGTTCCAAAACGTCCCGGAAACCCTTGGTAGTGATCAGCCCGGTTTTAGCCCCCGTGCGTTCTGTAAGAGCATTAATAATAACCGTTGTCCCATGAACAAAGAAGTTTATCTCATCTTTTGTAAAGTTCGCCTTTTCGATAGAATTGATCACACCCTGCTCAAAATTAGGTGGTGTGGTATCTGTTTTGGCGATCCCGACCTGGCCCGTTTCTTCATCCAGGTAAACCAGGTCCGTGAATGTTCCACCGATGTCTGAAGCAACCCTCATCTTTGCTCTCCTTCCTAAAATTATTGTGATTCATCAAAAAACCTTTCCGGCAAGTATGGTAAAAATAAAATTAAATACTCTTATCTGTTAATTCTACATTTTTCATCAAAAAAAAGAAAGGGTGATTGTCACTATTTTGTGGAATCTGTATATACAGAATATCGCATAACATCCAATAACATCTATATAATGAACCACGGGAACAGAGTATGAATATTCAAGCCTGACCAAAAAGGCCCCAACCATAACGGTTGAGGCCTTTGTATTTCAAGTTATTACAGCTTGCTAATCCTCTTTCTTAAGCCAGGGCATCATCGACCGCAGTTTTTCCCCGACAACCTCGATCAGGTGGTTTGCTTCCCTCTTCTGTACAGCGTTGAAGACCGGGCGTCCCACCTGGTTTTCCAACAGCCACTCCCGAGCAAAACTTCCGTTTTGAATCTCCTCCAGAATGCGCTTCATTTCGGCACGGGTCTCATCATTAATGATCCGTTTCCCTCTTGTAATATCCCCATACTCAGCTGTATAGCTAATCGAGTGCCTCATCCAGCTGATACCACCCTCATACATTAAGTCTACGATCAGCTTTAATTCATGTAGACACTCAAAATAAGCGATCTCCGGCTGATAACCCGCTTCTACCAGAGTATCAAAACCCGACCTGACGAGTTCTGTAACACCACCACAGAGAACAACCTGCTCACCAAAGAGGTCTGTTTCTGTTTCTTCCTCAAATGTGGTTTCAATCACCCCTGCACGGGTAGAGCCGATTCCTTTTGCATAAGCCAGAGCAATCTGCAGAGCATTGCCTGTGGAATCCTGGTGTATTGCTACAAGGGATGGAACCCC
>DUMY01000247.1 GCA_012839645.1 Syntrophomonadaceae bacterium | reverse complement strand
CTCTAGATCCCAACAACATACTTAATCCAGGTAAGATATTCCGGGGCGACAGCAATGGATAATAACACCATACAAGATTATCTCAACCGCTGCAGTAAATTGGTGTTATTATCCATTGCTGTCGCCCCGGAATATCTTACCTGGATTAAGTATGTTGTTGGGATCTAGAGCCTCTTTGATCATCCTCATCACTTCAAACCCTGCCTCACCTGTCTCCACTTTTAAGTAAGGTGCTTTCATTGTTCCAATGCCGTGTTCACCTGAAAGGGTCCCTCCCAGCTCTACAGCTGCCTTAAATAATTCCCCAATAGCTTTTTCCACCCTCTGCATCTCTTCCGCATCAGTTTGGTCACAGAGGATGTTGGGATGTAAATTTCCATCCCCGGCGTGGCCAAAGATAACAAGATCCAGATCGTACCTTGCGGCTATTTCCTTCAATCTTCTCACCATCTTGGGGATGGCCATTCTCGGGACTGAAATATCCTCGCTGATCTTTGTCGGCTTGATCTGGACAACAGCAGCTGATACAGACCTGCGGGCAACCCAGATATTCTCCCGTTCTTCTTCTGTTTCCGCTATCTTGATCTCCCGGGCACCGCAGTCATGGCAGAGTTTTGCTATTTCCTGTGCCTGGCTGTCAAGCAGAATCTGTGGTCCATCTACCTCGATAATTAATATCGCTTCCGCATCCAGGGGTAGGCCCATATGCTTATGGTTCTCCACACACTGGATTGTCCGGTCATCCATCATCTCCAGGGTAACGGGAATGATCCCCCCTCTGATAATCCGGCTCACACTTTGGGCGGCATCGTCTAACTCATCATAGACCACCATCATCGTTTTTATCGCCTCAGGTTTAGGAATCAAACGCAGATAGATCTTTGTGATAATCCCCAGTGTTCCCTCTGAACCTGTATAGAGGCGCAGCAAATCATAGCCTGTTACTGATTTCACTGTTTTGCCCCCGGTGGTAATCACCTCTCCGGCCGGGGTAACAACCTCCAGGCCAAGCACATAATCCCTGGTCACTCCATATTTTAAAGCCCGGGGACCCCCCGCACACTCAGCAACATTTCCGCCGATGGTAGAAGTTTTGAGGCTGGCGGGATCCGGTGGATAAAAAAGTCCTCTCTTCTCTGCCTCTTCCTGGATTTGATAAGTAATCACCCCTGGTTCTACAACAGCAACCAGGTTTTCTTCATCTATTTCTAATATTTTATTCATCCTGGTTAAATCTACAACCACTCCACCTGTAACCGGTAAAGAACCCCCACTCAAACCGGTTCCCGCTCCACGCGGAACCAGTGGAAAGAGGTGCTCATTAGCCAGCTTGACTATTTTCTGTATTTGAGCGGCATAACAAGGACGGGCAACAAGATCAGGAAGAAAGGCTTTGGGAGTGCTGTCATATGCGTAACAAAGCAGCTCTTCTTTGGTTGTTAATACATTTTCTTTTCCAACTATTTTTGTGATCTCTTTGATAATATTAGTAGATAGCATTGCTCCTCCCCCCACAACTAAAATGCATTTTTAAAGTGATCAATGATATGGTTACCCGATTTTTTGAAGCTAACAGCTACCACATCAAAACGCAGGTGGTAGTCTCCATCACATTTGCACAGCAAATAATGTTCTGCCAATCTCCTGATTCTGGCTTGTTTAACTGCACCTACAGCTTCCTGTGGTGCACCATAAAGTGTACTGCGCCTTGCTTTCACCTCGATAAAAACAAGACATTCGCCATCAAGCATAACCAAGTCTATTTCACCAAGACGACAGCGATAATTCCTCTCCAGGAGATGGTATCCCAGTCCAGATAAAAAAGAGAGAGCCATTTCTTCACCAAGTATCCCGAGATTGCGAGATGAACTCATCTTTTTGCACCCTTTACAGGTAAATCTTGGCACTTCAGCACTTTATCAAGCTTACTATCAGCTTCCTTAGAAATATCTTTCTTTTCTTCAATCTCAATAGCAAAAATACCGCGTTTTTTTAGACTCTGAATCAGACTCTCTGTAAGGCGGACTCCCTTTTTTAAAAGAGCTGTTCCGTCTCTGTCGTAAATATTTCGGGCAACCCTCATACCTTCCCGGGCATCAATAATAGAAATACGCATACTGAGTCACCTCAATTACTTCAACCTTTGATCAAGGCGGTATACAAAAAGAAGCACCTCTGCAACAGACTCATAAAGTTCAAATGGTATCTCAGTATTCAAAGGGGTATTGACCAATAGTGACGCCAGACTGCCATCCTGATATAAAGGCACCCCACTTGTAGATGCTTGTTCAATAATACGATTGGCTATTTCCCCCTGTCCCGCCGCTACCACCCGTGGCGCCGCATCCTGCTCCTTCTCGTACTTTAATGCAACAGCACGCCTCAGAAGGTCATCTTCCATCCTACCAACCTCCCCATGTCCAATTATTATATTAACAGATCAAAGGAACGTGGAGTCTTCCTCATCAGAAGGGGTTTCACACTGGATGGATCCACCTGGCATCCTGACCACTGCACGCAGAAGCCTTTATTCTCTAACCTGGCAGCCAGTTCAGTCCAGTACTTGTCAAGAAGCTCCTTTGTTTCATGTTTTTCTACAAAAGTCTGTAATCCAAGAACTCCTTGCCCCCACTTCATATTGATTTTTATCCTACCCAGCCTTTCTGTTTTCACCAGCAGCAGAAACCGTAACTGCTTTTTGTCCCCCTGCTGAGGTGGAAACAGATAAGCTTCTCCTTCAATTGGTAAGTAAAGAAATAGTGGAATATAGTAAAAAACACTCCCTACGGCCGTTTCCTGTGCCTGTATAAAGAGCTGTCCCCCGACCAACAGTTTTCCCAATTCCTCATACCCTGGGAAGCATTCTTTCAGAGCTTCTCCAAAAGTGCACTCGGGATGTTCCCGGACAAATTGAATCAGTCTCTGCAGCCCCTCACAACATCGGCGCAGGCCGGAAACTATCTGGTCTTTACTGTTTAGCTCATTGCGCACTTCCTTGCCATAAAACAAAGATGAGGCAAATACCGCAATCGCCTGGATTAAACCTAAAGTATTTATGCCTAGCTTTGTAGAAATAGCTGCAGCTAATATATTTCCTGGAGATGGCTCACCGAGCAGTTCCAGTATATGTCCTGCTCTAGCTAAATTACTCTCCGTAAGAGGCACACCGGACCAGCGCAGTGCATGGACAAGATCAATTTCCGGTTTTACAGCTGTACCCGAGTCCCGTAGTGAAGCACCGATTTTACCCAGAGCACCAGCTGACACTTCAGTGAGGATCCGCCAAGTTATGCTTCCGTCTCCCGGCTTCTCTTCCACCACAATAAAAATTTGATGCCTGGTCAAGGGTATCTCTGTCTTCACATTCATGATTTTGCCATTTACGGAAACAGTAGCTGTGCCCTCTGCAGCATCCAGTATTTTCACCGGAAAAATCTGCCCCCGGGTATCAGGAGAGATGGTCATATTCAAACCCAACGGGCGAAAAAGAACAGTCATCCTCTTTTACTCCTTCACCCCCCGGAAAGTTTTTCGGTGTAGGAAACAGGGTCCATATTTGTTGAGTGCTGCCAGGTGTCCTGACGTAGGATACCCCTTATTCCTGGCAAAACCATACTTGGGGTAGAGTATATCGTAATACTTCATGATGGCATCCCTTGTGGTTTTGGCCAGAATAGAAGCTGCTGCAATAGATGCGCTTTTCTGGTCACCTTTAATGATCGCTGCTTGCGGAGTGGATAGGCCTGGCACTTCCAGATTACCATCAACGAGCACAAAGTCCGGCTGCAGGTCAAGGTGCCTTACAGCTTGGCGCATAGCATAAAAAGTGGCCTGTAGAATATTACAACGCTCAATAAAACCGACAGAGGCAATTCCAATCCCCCAACCTGCAGCTTTAGCCTTAATTTCACCGGCTAACTTATTGCGCAGGCGTTCAGACACACACTTGCTGTCATTCAACTCCGGAAGGAATAGTTCCTCCCTTAAGATCACCACTGCAGCAACAACTGGTCCAGCAAGGGGACCACGTCCGGCCTCATCGATTCCTGCTATCAATCGGATGTTCTTTTCCCAGAGCCTACGCTCATATATATGCATACAGTACAAATGCTTAAAATTTTCCGTCACTGAAAATCTCTCTTCTATCTACATAATGTATCAAGTATAGATTCCTTAAACACTCAAAAGATTCCTTCCTCATATAATAAAATAAAAAACGCCCCTATCCCATGGAATAAGAGCAAAGTTAATATGAAGGATCTTATTATGAAATATTGTCTGGTGCTTCCAGAGAAATACGACCCAACTTCCCCTTGCTGTAGGAACCTAGGATAAAAACTGCGGATCGCTGCAGGTCATATTTACCATCTGTAGACAGGAAATTCTTTTCTCTGGCTACACTCTCCAGGGTAGGAGTTGTATCTTTGATATTCAGGTGTATAGAAAAGACATCGGGATAATCTGTTTTTAGAAAATTGAGCAACTGTTCTCCCAAATCAACCTGATCCAAACGCTCCGGATCCGCGGCACGGATCACTGCCAGCTTAAAAAGGGATTCTTCGTCTTTCTGATGTGGTGAAAGTAATCCCGGGGTATCCAGGACAGAAATGGTACCCTGAAGGTGCACCCACTGCGGTCCTTTGGTGATACCTGGACGATTGCCCCTCAACGCAGCACGTTTTCCCAAAAGTTGGTTCAGAAAAGATGACTTTCCCGTATTTGGTATACCCATTATTGCAGCACGCAGCGGCCTCTTCCGGCGCCCTTTTTTTCTTAATGATCGATATAATACTTGGGTCTCCCGGTGTAGTGATTCCCGTACCCCTGCCATTCCTTCACCACTAAGTGCATCAACAGGCAGGGCCTCTTCACCCCGACCGGCATAAAACTTAACCCAAGCTGCGGTTACACCGGGATCAGCCAAATCTGCTTTATTCAAGATTAATAGAGATCTTTTGTCTTTGATCAGTTTCTTAACCTGTCTGCCGCGAGATGTAGCCGGACAGCGAGCATCTGCTACTTCAAAGACAATATCCACCACTTTAAGATACTTGTTTACCCCATTACTTAATGCCCCCCATTCGACCAGGAGGCCAGTAGATTAAAACTGTTTTCCCTACTAAATATTTTTCATTCAAGGGACCCCATACCCTGCTGTCATCACTATTGTTTCGGTTATCCCCCATCACAAATAAGTGATCCTTGGGCACATAAACCGGTTCAAAATCAGATACTATAACACGTGGTATATAGGGTTCATCCAATCGCTGACCATTGATATAAACGTAATTGTTGCGTACTTCAATGGTCTCTCCCTCAAAAGCAATAACACGTTTAACAAAGTTCCGCCGCGGATCTAATGGGTATTTAAATACAATAACATCACCGCGCTGCGGAGGACGTAATTTATAGGTGACCTTGTTGACAATAATCCGGTCTCTATTGTATAAAGTGGGCTCCATTGAAGGAGACGGAATATAGAAAGGTTCTAGAATCCATATACGTATTACTGCTGCCAAAATTACAGCAATTACTACAGCTTCCAGTATATCTCTCCAGATATTATCCGTTTCTCTTTCTTTCTCCTGAGACATCAGGATTACCTACTTCCGTTCCCGTATACGAGTAGCTTTACCTACCCTCTCACGAAGGTAATAAAGCCTGGCACGACGAACTCTTCCCCTTTTTACAACTTCAATTTTTTCCAGACGCGGTGAATGTACAGGAAATGTCCTTTCAACACCGACATTATATGAAATACGCCTGACGGTAAAGGTTTCACCTAGCCCACTACCCCGCCTTCGAATTACTGTCCCTTCAAAAATCTGGGTCCTTTCGCGCCCTCCTTCAACAACCTTGACATGAACCCGTACCATATCTCCAGGGCGAAAGGGTGGAACATCTTTTTTTATATAGTCTTGCTCAACCATTTTCATAATATCCACTGGTGTAGCCTCCTCATCAAACTTCAAAGATCTTATATCAATACCGCCGTTCATTATAGCATAGGAAATGGTAAACTACAATCATCCCTAGGAGCCGTCAGACAGGATTCTGTCGATAGTTTTCCGGTCATCTTCCTCCCAAGGCACATCTATCAGCAAATCAGGACGGCGGAAAAATGTTCTGGCAACTGCCTGGGCGCGCCTCCAGCACCTTATCTCATGGTGGTTCCCCGACAAAAGAACATCAGGAACAGCACATCCCTTAAAACTGCGCGGTCTTGTAAAGTGGGGATACTCCAATAAGCCAAAGTTAAAGGATTCTTCTTGGAGAGAAACTGGATCACCGACAGTCCCCGGAAGTAAGCGCCCCACACAGTCAATAATTGCCATCGATGCGATTTCTCCACCGGTTAAAATAAAATCTCCTAGAGAAATTTCATCAGTTACCAGAGATTTAACCCGTTCATCAATTCCTTCGTAGTGTCCGCAGATCATGGTGATCTCTGACTCCTGTATCAGTTCCTTTGCCTTTTCCTGTGTAAAGGTTTCTCCCTGGGGGGTAAGCAGAATAACCCGAGCCCCAGGTCGAATATTCAAGGCCTCAAAACAAGCATAAAAGGGTTCCGGTTTCATCACCATTCCGGCGCCACCCCCAAAAGGGTAGTCATCAACCTTATGGTGTTTATCGGTAGAATAGTCCCTGATGTTTATCAGTTCAACATCCAATAAACCCCTGTCCTGGGCCCTCTTGAGAATACTGTTCTCCAAGATTCCTTTAAACATCTCCGGGAATAGAGTTAAAACTCTAAAAAGCACATAAATCAGTCCTCCAGCATACCAGGCAGTGGGCGAACCAACATCAAACCCTTTTCCAAATCAATATCCCTGATAACCTCTTTCAGGGCAGGCAGCAAGAACTCCCTTCCCTGATCATCTTTAACCAGGTAAACATCATTGCTTCCGGTTTCCAAAACCTCTGTTACCCTTCCCAGAACTGTACCGCCCTCAGTTTCAACCAGAAGCCCTACAATTTGATAATGATAATAGTGTCCCTTGGGAAGTGGTAAGACCTCCTCCCGGGGAACCTGAAGCAAAGCATTCCGATATTCCTGGGCAGTCTCCCGAGTATCTACCCCTGCGAACTTGATAATGATATCCCTGCTCCGGATCTTTACGTCCTGGATTTCAACTGCTTTAAATAAGTTTTGTTTAGAGAGATAGTAGCGGCCCTTATTAGAAAAACGCTCCGGGAAATCAGTTAATGGAACCACCTTCACTTCTCCCCGTATACCGAAAGGAGCAGTTACTTTTCCCACTGTAATATACTCAGCCATCATAAATTCCCTAAGGTATTAAAAACCAATTTAAGAAACGATCTCCACAACAACATTTCTTCCGATTTTATTCCCCTTTGCCTTTGCCAATGCACGTATTGCCCTGGCAATCTTTCCTTGTTTACCGATGACTCTCCCCATATCATCATCAGCAACTCTAAGCTCAACAATCAGGGCCTTTTCTCCCTCAATCTCCTTAATATCAACTTCTTCAGGATTATCAACCAGTGATGTAGCCAGAACTCTGATCAGTTTCTGCATTTTCAACACCTCACTCAGACACTGGTTTTTCTGTCTCTGCTCTACTATCATGGCGTTTCTCCCAAATGCCTGCTTTCTTAAGCAGACCACGCACCGTATCAGTTGCCTGGGCACCCTTGGAAAGCCAGTAAAGCGCTTTTTCCTCATCAATCTTGATTACAATGGGATCAGCAACCGGTTGATAGTAACCGATTTCCTCAATAAAGCGGCCATTCCGTGGTGCACGGGAATCTGCAACAACAACACGATACGCCGGGTTCTTTTTGGCTCCGATTCTCTTTAAACGAATCTTTGTAGCCAACTTGTCATCCTCCTTTTACATAAACGGAAATTTCATAGATTTTAATTTACGGGCACTTTTACCCGCACCAAACTCACTCAACTGTTTGAACAACTTGCGGCTTTGGTCAAAATGCTTTAACAACCTGTTTACATCCTGGACTCTTCTTCCACTTCCCCGGGCGATACGCTTCCTTCTGCTGCCCTTAATGATCGCTGGGTTGCGGCGCTCCTCCGGGGTCATAGAACTGATCATCGCCTCTAAGTAAGTAAATTCCTTCTCATCGACCTCATCCTGGATTTGGCGCAGCTGCTTTGCTCCACCCAACCCGGGGATCATACCCAGTACCTGTTCCAGAGGACCCATGGATTGTACCTGCTTGATCTGTTCGAGAAAATCATCCAGAGTGAATTCCTGTTTGCGCAGCTTCCTTTCCAGTTCTCTTGCCTTGTCCTCGTCAATGGTTGCCTGCGCTTTCTCAATTAGGCTTAAGACGTCTCCCATGCCCAATATTCGAGCTGCCAACCGATCCGGGTAAAAGGGGTCCAGGGCATCAAGCTTCTCTCCGGTGCCAATAAACTTAATAGGGCAACCGGTCACTTTTCTCACCGAAAGTGCTGCTCCCCCGCGGGTATCACCATCAAGCTTCGTCAGGATTACCCCTGTTAGGCCCAGTTCCTCATGGAATGACTTAGCGATATTGACGGCATCTTGCCCGATCATGGCATCGACAATCAGGAAAACCTCCTGGGGTGTGACTTCATCCTTCATCTGCTGTAATTCTTCCATCAGTTCCTCATCAATATGAAGTCTACCAGCAGTATCGATGATCACCAGGTCATGGCCATGGCTTCTGGAGTACTCTACAGCCTGTCTGGCAATAGCTACCGGGGAACTCTCCTCTTCCAAAGCAAAAGAAGGAACATCGATCTGTTTTGCCAGTACCTCAAGCTGCCTAATCGCAGCAGGACGGTAAACATCTGCAGCTACTAAAAGGGGCTGCTTTCCCTGCTTCTTATAGTGCAGAGCCAGTTTCCCTGCAGTTGTAGTTTTTCCTCCGCCTTGCAAGCCAACCAGTAAAAAGACTGTAGCACCGGAACTACTAAACTGCACACTGCTTTTCGTGTCTCCCATAATAGCTGTGAGTTCCTCATTGACAATCTTGATCACCTGCTGGGCAGGAGTAAGGCTTTCCAGTACCTCTGCGCCAAGGCTGCGTTCCCGGACACGTTGGGTAAATTCCTTCACAACAGGAAGGCTCACATCAGCTTCCAAAAGGGCAAGCCTTACCTCCCGCAGAGCAGCATTGAGATCCTTTTCAGTCAACTTTCCCTTACCACGCAGCTTTTTAAATGTTTCCTGAAGCCTTTCTGCTAAGCCTTCAAACAAATAATCCTACCTCCCTTCCTGAGAATCCTGTGAAACCTTCTTTTTTAGGTAACCTGCCAGGAGACCGAGCTTGTGCTCATAGTTCTCCAATGCACTTTCGGCACGCTTGAGATTATCATGAACCGCCTGTCTGGTAATGTCAAGATTTTCTGCAATTTCACCTAAGGACAGGTCCTCCTCATAGTAATACCTGAACACTTCCTGCTGTCTAGATGTTAACAACTCACCATAGAAATCCGACAGTAGGGCCATACGTCCAAATTTGTCAAGCTTCATTTTATTTCCCACCTGTCAAGGCAATCACCTTGACATATTTTACGGCAAAGAAAACTCCATGTCAATAGTAGTGGTTGGTCGTTAGAGGAAAAGATTAGTTCAAAGGCACGGCAACTGTGTGAATAATCGTTTTTATGCCTTGATTAACAACATATATTATGCCGTACAATGATCATACTTGTATATTTCAAACCATGTTAGCACTTTTCACACAGTCTGACGGTTTTTGTGATACATCATTTATCTTTTACCAACGACTAACTACTAACCACTAATTAGCCTTTGGACGCGCTCCTCTACCTCTTGAATAACCCGCTCTTTATCTATGGTCAAAACTCTGCGCTTTTCCATAACGATGCGGCCATCGATGATTACTGTATCCACATCACCCGCCTGGGCGGCATAGACCATATGTGCAGTGAGATTGTGCCGAGGGTAGAGGTGTGCATGATCTAGATCAACTAAAATGATATCTGCTTTATAACCTGGTTTAAGAAGACCCACATCTTCAAGCCCTAATGCCCGGGCTCCATCTCTGGTTGCCATGGACAACACCTGGGGAGCAGGAAGAGTCAATGGATCCATCTCATTGACCTTATGCAGAAGGGCTGCTGTACGCATCTCTTCCAGCATATCCAGGTTGTTGTTGCTTGCCGCTCCATCTGTCCCGATTCCAATTGTGACTTTCGCTGCCTGCAGCTGGGGGATAGGAGCGATACCACTGGCTAATTTCATGTTACTTTCTGGGTTATGAGCAACCCTTGTGCCGGTCTCAGCCAGAATAGATATATCATCACTGGTTAGGTGAACACAGTGGGCAGCCAGTGTGGAAAACTGGAAAACCCCGCAATCTTTTAGATATTCAACTGGTGTTTTCCCATAAAGTTCATTTATCTGCTGAACCTCATCTGTGGTTTCCGCCACATGAATATGAATACCTGCCTTGTAATCCTGAGCCAGGGCAAGTACTTTATCCAAGTAGTCCGGGGGGCAAGTATAAGGAGCATGGGGCCCAAGCCAGATAGATATCCTTCCTTGAGCTGCTCCCTGCCATTTTTCTAAAAACTCCTTGCTTTCCAAAAGACCTTCTTCAGCTTCAGGTCCTGTCCCCACCAACCCCCGGGCCAAACAGGCTCGCATGCCGCTTTCCTCAACCGCTTCTGCTGTGCGGTCCATAAAGAAATACATATCACTGAAGGTGGTGGTCCCTGACTCGATCATCTCCAGCAGAGCCAGCATAGTCCCCCAATAAACATCATCAGCTGTAAGGCGCGCCTCTATTGGCCAGATCTTTTTTTCCAACCAGTACATCAGGGGCAGGTCATCGGCATAGCTCCGCAAAAGTGTCATGGCAGCGTGTGTATGACAGTTGATCAACCCAGGCAAACAGAGGTAATCTTTCCCCTCAATGACACGCTCCGCTTTCCAATCCCGGGGAAGCTCTCCCTCATCTCCTACTTTGAGGATACGATCCCCCTCTATGGCTAGATCACCCTTTACTGCCGCGGTATCTCCATCACCTTCAATCAAATAACAATCCTTGATCAATAACTTCACATTAATCACCCTTTCCCTGGCCGTAACTTTCCAGGAAATTATTACGCAAGGCAGACACATCCTGATCACTCAGCAGGAATGGGGTGCCATTAAGCTGCGAAAAAAGATAGACCAATGCACCCTTCTCCACAACCTGACAGACCAAAAGTGCTTCTTTGAGAGATCGTCCTACACCTACCACACCGTGGTTCGCCAGCAAAACAGCTGCACGATCACCCAGGGCACTTACTGCCGCAGCAGCAAGCTCACTGGTCCCCGCGGGAGCATAAGAAGCAACCCTTACTTCTCCTCCCAAAATCTGAGCCATCTCTTCCAAAACAGGTGGTAGAGGCTTGCGGGTAACAGTAAAAACCGAGGCAAAGGAACTGTGGGTATGTACTATACCCTTGATATCTTGGCGCGCTCTGTAGATGGCTGTATGTAAAGGTGTCTCTGAAGAGGGCTTTAACCTGCCAGCCATAACTTTCCCCTGCAGATCGACCATCACCAGATCATCTCCTGTCAGGTCATGGTAAGACACACCACTGGGTGTAATTAAAAAGGAATCCAGACTGGATAAACGCACACTGATATTCCCCCATGTGCCAGACACCAGCCCTGAATTTGCAATTATTTTACCCGTTTCTATTACTGCTTGCACCTTTGATTGGGGAGGAATCATCGGTAGGCACCTTCCTCATCAAAACTGCTCTTGATGGATTTTTTAAATGGCGGACTTAATACCCCTTTTTCAGTGATCACTGCTGTAACTAAATCATGAGGAGTTACATCGAAAGCGGGGTTGAGAACCGCGCAGTTTTTTACACTGACCAATTGCCCGCGAATCTCCCGCACCTCCCGGGGGTCACGCATCTCAATGGGAATCTCCTTCCCCTCCTTGAGGTTGAGATCGATTGTGGACGAAGGTGCCACAACATAAAAAGGACACTGATGATATTTGGCGAGGACAGCCAAGCCATAGGTTCCAATCTTATTGGCGAAATCACCATTGCTCACAATACGGTCAGCCCCAACCAATACTAAGTCAATCCCTTCATGAAGAAAAACATATCCCAACATATTATCTGTGATCAGAGTATAGGGGATCCCGGCTCCATGCAGCTCCCACGCTGTCAGGCGAGCCCCCTGCAGTACGGGACGGGTTTCAGGCACAAAGACCCGGACATTTTTACCGTCATTATGCGCTGCACGTATAACCCCTAAGGCAGTACCCCAGCCTGCTGTGGCCAAGGCTCCTGTATTGCAGTAAGTAAGAATATTAGCTTTAGGTGGAACCAATGAAGCCCCGAAAGTGGCCATCTTCTCTTCCAGCTTCCGTTCTCTGTCATGGATTTGCAGAGCTGCTTCCAATAGTCCACTGCGAACATTTTCTAGGCTTTTTTCCCGAATGTTCTGATAGACATCATTCATCCGCTCCAGTGCCCAGCGGAGATTGACCGCGGTTGGTCTCGTAGCCAGGAGTTCCCGCCCTGCCTGATCTAAGAATTGCTCCAGCGACATCCCCAGATCATCCCGGTAATTAAAAGCAGCCAGGGCACAGCCGTAGGCAGCAGCAACCCCAATTGCAGGGGCACCCCTTACTTTCAGGCTGTAAATGGCCTCTGCCACCTCCTGATAGTGAGAACAGGTAACATAAGTGGTTTGATGAGGCAGTTTTGTTTGGTCCAACAGAACAAGCCGCTGTCCTTCCCAATAAACAACTTCCATGAGTGATAATGTCTCCTTAATCAGTGGTTTAATTCTTTTTCAAGCCCAGAGAACCCAGTTCCGCTGCTGCCTCCGCACAAGTACAGCTACGCTCTTCCGGAAGGGATTCGACAGCTGCAAAGATCAGCTGGCGAAGCACTGCCTGGGATCTACCCATCACCTCAACAACCTCCTGATGGGAAAGCGGATGTGGTGATATTCCAGCGGCATAGTTGGTGACAAGACCCAATGTAGCATAACAGAGCCCGGCCTCCCTAGCCAGCACAACCTCAGGAACACTGGTCATGCCCACCAGATCCCCTCCCAGCATGTGAAACATGCGAATCTCAGCAGCTGTTTCGTAGCGGGGTCCCTCTGTGCAGACATAGGTTCCTTTATCATGGACATCGATCTGCAAGCGCCCTGCAGTCTCCTTGAGGTGCTGGCACATACTGGTGCAGTAGGGGTTTGTCACATCAACATGAAGGACACCATCTTCTCCCCCCTCATAAAAGGTTATGGGTCGAGATTTTGTAAAGTCCAGGAACTGGTCCACGAGAACAATCTCCCCGGGCTGCATCTCCAGATTTAAGGACCCTACCGCAGCCGTTGCCAGGACAACACCTGCACCCGCCTCCCGCAGTGCCCAAATATTTGCACGGTAATTCACCAGGTGCGGCGGGACAGAGTGCTGTTCCCCATGTCGCGGCAGAAAGAGTATCTCCACATCATGATAATAGCCAGACTTTAATTTTATATCACCGAAGGGTGTTGACATCTTCACATCTTTTTCATTTTCCAGAAGGCCTGGGTCATAAAAACCAGTCCCTCCAATGATTCCAGCTTTCATTACTCATCCTCCTCAGCAAAGAGTGCTCCCACAAACTCATGGCTGTCAAAATCCCTGAGGTCTTCCATGCCCTCTCCTGTCCCTACAAGCTTAACTGGAATACCCAATTCCTCAGAAATGGCCAGCACAATTCCTCCCTTTGCTGTGCCATCGAGTTTGGTCAAGGCAATCCCGGTTACCTTTGTGG
>DUMY01000246.1 GCA_012839645.1 Syntrophomonadaceae bacterium | reverse complement strand
GATTTGCCTCCTTACATTAGTTGTTCAGAGGCTTATTTCAAGGATGCTATGCGGTGACTCCTTTTTTCGTTCCACTATGGAATTTTAAACTGCCATTCTTGGTACTTTTATATTACCAAATACATTCAATCAATATATGCAGTAAATTGTTATTCTCATCTTGCGTAGACATATAAGCCAAATGGCAGCTTAAATTCATTATTCAGTATTATGAAAATTTGAGCAAAGGTAAGAGTCTAAGCGAAAAACTAACTCTGAACTGTCTGTTTTATCGGGAAAAGTTTACCCCCATTGCGTTTGAATTCTGCTGGAGTCAGATAGCCCAAGGCTTGGTGCCTTCTCTTGCGGTTGTAGAATACTTCTATGTACCAGAATATATCTCTATGAGCATCTTCCCGTGTTTTGTACTTTTTGTGATAAAGCATCTCACTTCCGATTGAACCCTAAAAGAACCGTCCCTCTGATCGGTCCCTAACCACTAACTGCTGCCGTTTGTTGGGACAGCGGGCCCGGGAGATCGGTTACATGATGTGTCTGGTAGACTCGGTAGTCGATCTCGGGAAAGAGGTTGTTGCAGCTCTCTATCCAGCTCAGCCACCCTTCATCGATGGAGTTCCTTTTAACTTCTTCATAAATCCTGTTAAAGTTGGCGATATGTGATTGGAAACGCATTTTAGCATATTCCACCATTGTTCCGGTTTTCATAATAAACGGCCAGTCACTGCTTTGTGCCAGGAGGAGTTCTCTGGCTGCCTGATTGAGGGCGCGCCTCTGTATGCCTTCTGACTCTGGATAGGTATTGGACAGTTCGATCATTCGTTCTCCAGCCTTATGTAGATGCCGCCAGGTCCAGTCGTTGGCACCATTCAGCCACACCTCATGATAGCCCTTCCAACCCCAACTGGATTCACAGGGAGTTGATACCTGATTACAGGGGAAGATGTTCAGGTAATCACCCGGGGTGATCATCTCAATGTTCTTTTGGTCATAGCGGATCTTTCGAATCAAAAAGTCAATCCATTGGGGTCCCTCAAACCACCAGTGACCGAATAGCTCAGCATCATAGGGGGCAACGATTATCGGCTTGCGATCGAAAATTCCGGCAAGCCACTCTATCTGCTTTTCGCGGTTGAACATGAAGTTCCCTGCATGCTCTGCTGCCTTTTCCAAGGCCCAGGATCTGACATAGGGCTCTTTGTGGTCACTGGTGCCGGTGATCCGGTAGTATTTGATTCCAGTGTGTGTACGGATGTGGCCATCGGGAAGGTAAGGCCCGATATAGGAAAGATCCAGGTCATAGCCGATATCCCGATAAAAATCGCGGTAGTTAAAATCCCCAGGATACCCCTCTTTTGCGCTCCAAACCTGTTTTGATGATTCTCTATCCCTGCCAAAGGCTGCCACACCGGAGGGACAGTAAATGGGGGCGTAATTTCCAAACTTGGGGCGTGGGGAAGCATAGAGAATCCCATGATTCTCAACAAAAAAATATTTAATGCCATGTTTTTTTAATATTCTGTCATCTTCTGGTTTAAAACCGCACTCCGGCAGCCAGAATCCTGTTGGGCGCCGCCCGAAGCAGCGCTCATAGAGATCAACGGCTATTGCTACCTGGGCGTTGATAACTTCCCTCTGCACCCCTAACAAGGGAAAGTAGCCGTGGGTGGCTCCGGATGTGATAATTTCCAGTTTACCGGCATCCTGAAGCCGTTTAAAGGCTTCTACAAGGTTCCAGCGGTATTTTTCTGTAAAGAGGTAGTGTGCACGGGAGAGCAGATCCCGGTACATCAGGGCGTTGCCATGAAACTCCGGCTGGTATCTTGTGCGGGCCTCTTCCTTGTTGGCCAGTTCCAGAAGGTGCTCCAAATGACGGACATAACGCTGCCGGAGGAGTTCATCATTGAACATTGAAAGCAGTGTTGGTGAGAGGTTAAAAGTAACCCGGAAATCGACCCCATCTTCTGCCAGCTTTTCAAAGGTCCAGAGGAGGGGGAGGTAGGTTTCTGTGATCGCTTCGTAAAACCACTTTTCCTCTAAAAAATATTCATGTTCCGGATGGCGGACATAGGGGAGGTGAGCGTGTAAAATCAAAGCAAAGTAACCTTTTGTCATAATTTCTTCCCTTCCAGTGATATTTACCAGTTCATGGGGGAACCGATGTATTCTTCATGTTCTTTGGCTGCAACAGCTTTTAATGCCATTTCCTCGATAAAGCCAGGTGAGCCATGTATTTCTATATACCTTCCGTAAACCCGTTTTTCATATTCCGTGGGAAGCAGCCACTCCAAATCGACGATTTCAGAAACATCGTCTCGGGGTGTGCTCACCATGTTGGAACGGGCGATAAAGACATAGGTTCCATCAGTGAGAATGCGGCCAAGTTCTATAAGATAGTTGTGGCCAGGCATCCCGGTGTTGATATACCAGTTACTGGCATAGCCGTTGATCTGTATTTCTGCTGCCTCCCGGGAGTCAAAAAAGTAAAGGTTTGTAGCATCATATACTTTAAGCACTGGGCGGGATGACTCCCAGGCATCATGGCCGAAACGTGCAGCAATATCTTCTTTTGTAGCTTCGCTGATTTCCCAGTAGGCAAAGATCCAGTAAGGATCCCGGGCAATTGCGGTAATGAAGGTATCCCCGTAGGAATGAGGGATTTCCGGTAAAATATGATGTTTTTCCTGCTGGGGTACCTGGTGTGAGAGTGGTGGTGTCACCTCCTCCGCAACCTCCATATCCTCTTTTTGCTGGATAGGCCGGCTGCTCTCGGGTGTTTTTTCTTGAGCAGATTGAATTTTCTTCCGGTAGGGTCGACTTCCGGAAAGCTTCTTATTGAACATCCAAGCCAGACCTCCTACAACTAATATTGCTAGTAATAAAAGAAAAAGTTCCCACAGGGCCACCCTGACTCCCTCCTTCTTTTGGGTGTCACGACCCGTCTCAAAAAATAGAGATTAATTCTTCGGCGTTCGGGAAAAATGATAAAAATGATTAATTGAAAAGGAAAAACAATTCTCTTGTATTATGTCCAATGTCAATTAGTTTATTGCATTCAGGCAAATTTACTAGATAAGGAGATTTGCGGATGCCGAGAGCACTGGTACTGGGAAACGGGAACATGTTGATCAATTTTGATGGCCAACTAAATATGCGTGATCTTTACTATCCTGTTGTGGGAATGGACAATCATATCGGAGGGCAGCGATGCAGCACCGGTTTTTGGGAGAGCGGCCATTTTTCATGGTTGTGGGAAGATGATTGGCAAAAAAAGATAGGTTACCAGCAGGACAGCCTGGTTACCTTTGTGCAGGCTATCAATGAAAAGATGGGGCTAGATGTGCAGATCAATGATGGTGTGCACCCTTATTTCAATATTTTTGTCAGAAAAATGACGATAAAAAATTCAAGAAACTGGTCACGACGGATGAGGATTTTTTTTAACCATGATTATTCTATAAGTGGAAATAACATCGGTGATACCACCCTTTTTGATCCTGTCTCCCAGGGCATCTGCCACTATAAACGCGATATCTATCTGCTGGCCAATGGGACGGCTCAGGGAAGAGGGATCTTCCAATATGCAACAGGTCGCAAGCGTTTTCTAGGGGCAGAGGGCACTTGGAGGGATGCTGAAGATGGTTGGTTAGGGGGAAACCCTATCGATCACGGATCTGTGGACAGTACTGTTAGTTTTGAAATAAACCTGGAGGCAAGGGAGGAGGAAAACCTTTGGTACTGGATAGCTTTAGGGGATCGACTTGAGGCTGTCCGGAAATTAGATAATTTGGTACGTGACCAGGGACCTGGGTATCTCCTTCAGGAAACCAGGGATCACTGTCGGAACTGGGTAAACAGACATGACTGGAATTTTGGTGACCTCCCTGAAAAGGTGAGCAGACTTTTTAAGCAGAGCCTGCTTATAGTGCGCACACACTGCGATAATAATGGTGCCATCTTAGCGGCAACCGACAGCGATATCCTGGCTACTGCCCGGGATACCTATAACTATATCTGGCCTCGGGATGCTGCACTTGTTGCTGTTGCACTGGACCGGGTGGGTTTTCCTGAGATACCCGGACGTTTCTTTCGGTTGTCCGCCAAAATGATTACTGACGGTGGTTACAATTTACAAAGATATAATGCAGATGGTTCCCCGGGGTCTGGCTGGTATCCCTTGATCAGGGATGGCAGGGAACAGCTTCCCATCCAGGAGGATGAAACAGCACTGGTAAGCTGTGCTCTCTGGCATCACTACCAGCAGCGCCATAATTTCGAGGATATTGTGCCTCTCTACTGGGATCTTGCCAAAAAAATGGGTGATTTTCTGCTCCAGTTTCGGGATCCTGAAACCGGTCTTCCTCTGTCCAGCTATGATCTCTGGGAGGAGAGGTGGGGGATCTTTAGTTTTACTGCGGCATCTGTTCACGCAGGATTAATGGCTGCTGCCAATTTAGGGGATCTCTTCGGTGATACAAGAAGTGCGGAGCTTTACCGTCAGGGTGCCGAAGAGGTGCGGAAAGGTATGGAATGCTATCTCTATAATGAAGAATTGGGGCGTTTCATGCGGGGGATCTATTACCGCCACAGGGAAGGAAAAATGGAGCTGGTCCCTGACTTTACTCTTGATTCCAGCCTCTATGGACTTTTCGGCTTCGGGGTTTTCCCGGCTGATGACCCCCGGGTGGAAAGGACCATGAAAGCAGTTGAGGAAGGATTGAGGGTGAATACCTGGGTGGGTGGGCTGGCTCGTTATACAGCTGACTGGTACTATAGGATGAGTGATGACATTGAAAATGTTCCCGGCAGCCCCTGGATAATAACTACCCTCTGGTTGGCTGAGTGGTATGCCGCCAAGGCAAAAACCAAAGAAGAATTGGCCAAGGCTAGGTCACTCCTGGAGTGGGCGGCAGATCGCGCTATGGAAAGCGGAATTCTGGCAGAGCAGTTCCACCCCTATACAGGAGAACCCTTATCTGTCGCACCACTCACCTGGTCACACAGCACCTTCATCTTGGCGGTAGCCAACTACATAGAAAAGTGGAAAGAACTCTAGTTTTACACCCCTTTCCCGTAGTGTTACAATAAAACTAGTCGTGCATTAACATATGGGGGGAGTTGGCATGACAGTTGCTCGGGAGATCCGGATTGAAGGGGTAGTTCAGGGTGTGGGGTTCCGCCCCACTGTTTTTCGTTTGGCCAATAAATACGGAATCAAGGGGTGGATATTGAACTCTTCAGAGGGTGTGACCATCTGGGCTGAAGCCCCACAAGAAATTATCGATGTCTTTTTACAGGAGATCCTCGACCATCCACCTAAGTTAGCCATGATCGTCAAACACAGCATCAAGCCCCGGGACCTACAGGGGTTTGACCACTTCTTTATCAAGCACAGCGAGAAGAGCGACCATAGGGATGTGATCATTTCTCCGGATGTAAGCACCTGTGAGGACTGCTATCAAGAGGTCATGGACCCGCATGACCACCGCTACCACTACCCATTTACCAACTGTACCAACTGCGGCCCCCGCTTTACCATTATCATGGATGTTCCTTATGACCGGGAGAAGACCACCATGCGGGATTTTCCCATGTGTCCGGAGTGTGCCCATGAGTTTGAGGATCCCATGTTCAGGCGTTTTCACGCCCAACCCAACTGCTGCCCGGAGTGTGGGCCCCATACTACCCTGTGTGACCTGGAGGGGAATGTTTATCAGGGGCTGGGGCATCAGTTTTTGAAAGAGGGAAAAATCCTGGCAGTAAAAGGGCTGGGGGGTTTTCACCTGGTCTGTGATGCCACTAATGGAGAGTCAGTGGCGGCTTTAAGACGCCGCAAAGTGCGGGAATTCAAGCCCTTTGCCGTAATGTGCAAGGACCTGGATGTGGCAAAAAGGTACTGTCGTATCTCTCCTCAGGAGGCGGAACTGCTGGAGAGCCCGGCACATCCCATTGTGATTCTGGAGCTGCTGAGTCTTGATGATCTGCCGCCTGAGACTGCACCGGGAATTGATACCCTTGGTGTAATGCTTCCCTATACACCCCTCCATCATCTCCTTTTTAATGAGGATTTGGAGATCCTAGTGATGACCAGCGCCAATATCAGTGATGATCCTTTGATCATCGATAATGACGAAGCATTAGAGAAGTTGAAGGGGATTGCCGACTACTTCCTTTTGCACAACCGGAAGATTTTTAACCGCTGTGATGACTCTGTGGCAGCTGTTGTGGGTGGGGATGCGCAGATTATCCGCCGTGCCCGGGGTTATGTGCCACTGCCTGTTGATCTGCCTGTGGAGCCTCCCGCAGTGATGCTGGGGTGTGGTGGGGATTTGAAAAATACCTTCTGTATGACCAAGGAAAGGGGAGCTTACCTCAGCCAGCATTTGGGGGATATTAACCACTACGGGAACTATCAGCAGTTTTTATATACCATTCCCCGTTTTGAAACGATGCTGGATGTAAAGCCGGAGATTGTTGTCTACGATCTGCATCCGGATTATCTGGCAACCCGCTGGGCTAAAGGGCAAAAAGGGCTGCGAAAAATTGGTGTCCAGCATCACCATGCCCATATGGCTAGCTGTCTGGCGGAAAACCAGGTGACTGAGCCTGCTCTAGGAGTGGTTTGTGATGGCACGGGCTACGGGTTGGATGGTACCATCTGGGGTTTTGAGTTCTTTGCGGGCACCCCGGAGAACCTGGAGAGGATGGCACACCTTTCTTATATGCCGCTGCCCGGGGAGATTACGATTAAGAGGCCAGCAAGGATGTCTTTTGCCTATCTATATGAACTCTTTGGTGATGCCGGCTTGAAATACGCCCAAAGGTATCTGCCGGAACTGTCCAGGGAAGAGCAGCAGGTGTTGGTAAGGCAGTTGGAGAATAGGTTTAATACTGTTTTGACCTCCAGTTGTGGCCGCCTTTTTGACGCTGTTTCAGCTCTCCTGGGGATCTGCACCAAAGTGCAGTATGAGGGGCAGGCCGCCATTGAGATGGAAACTCTGGCAGATGTAAATATTGCCAATACATATGGTTTTGAGTTTTGTACCGGTACTAGACCTTACACGCTTGGGGTGCGGGGAATCTTCGAAGGAATTCTAGCGGATTTGAACAATGACACCCCAGTTTCTGAGGTTGCCGGAAGGTTTCACAGTACAATTGCCGAAATGATCATTATGGTTCTGAAAAAGATGCGGGAGGATACAGGGCTGAATCTGGTGGCCTTGAGCGGTGGTGTGTTCCAGAATGAACTGCTCTTTCTCTTGCTGCGCCGGAGACTGGCAGAGGATGGCTTTGCAGTTTTCTACCATAAAAAGGTTCCGACCAATGATGGTGGGGTTTCTCTGGGACAAGTCTATATTGCGAGTGAGGTGATCAGGAAAGATGTGTCTTGCCATTCCATCCAAGATCTTGAAGATTAATGGACCCACTGCTGAAGTGGATATTGCGGGTAATGTGAAGGAAGTAAACATCATGCTGACTCCTGAGGCGAAAGTCGGAGATTATGTGCTGCTCCATGCAGGTTATGCCATTCAAGTAATCGACGAAAAATCAGCTGAAGAAATATTTGATGCATGGGAGGATGCTCATGAGGCACTCCAGTAAAAAAGAATATGCACGCTATCTGCTGGACCGTCTGCACCAGGAGATCGACCGTCCGGTCACAGTGATGGAGGTCTGCGGCACACATACTGTGGCTATTGCCAAGAGTGGCCTTAGGGAACTCTTGCCGGAAAAGATGCATCTCCTTTCAGGTCCGGGATGTCCGGTTTGTGTTACAGATGACTATGACCTGGATGTGGTGATGGCCATGTCACGCCAAGAGGGGCTCATTATGGCTACCTTCGGGGATATGATGCGCGTTCCTGGGACCGAAAGTAGTCTGCTGCAGGAAAAGAGCAGGGGGGCAGATGTGAGGGTTGTCTACTCACCGTCGGATGCGCTGCAGTTAGCCAAGGAAAACCCTGAAGTGGATGTAGTTTTCCTGGGTGTGGGTTTTGAGACTACAACACCAGTTGTGGCTGCGGCAATAGATCAGGCGGTACAAATGGGGCTAGAGAATTTTTCTGTTTTTTCACTGCATAAATTGGTTCCCCCTATCATGAGGGTGCTCTTGGATGACCCGGAGGTAAAGATCGATGCTTTTCTCAATCCGGGGCATGTCTGCACCATTCTGGGAACAGAACCTTTTCGGTTTATTGCGGAGGAATATGGGAAGCCATGTGTAGTGACCGGGTTTGAGGCTGTAGATATCCTGGAGGCTTTGCTGCTTATTGTCCGCCAGTACCGTGAAGAAAGCCCGGCTGTAGACATTCAATACAAACGGGCGGTGCGTCCCGAGGGGAACCCGGTAGCTGTGGGTTTTATTGAGAAATACTTTACTCCTGTACAGTCTCGCTGGCGAGGGATCGGTGAGGTGCCGGGAAGCGGCCTGGAGCTGCGGGATGAGTATGTGCAGTATGATGCCAGGAAGCGCTTTCCCATCACTGTGAAACCGGGAAAATGTCGTAAAGGGTGTTCTTGTGGAGAGGTGCTCAAGGGCTTGAAGCTTCCCTATGAGTGCCCGTTATTCGGCAAGGTCTGTACCCCGGCGAAACCTGTGGGACCCTGTATGGTTTCTACAGAAGGGTCTTGTGCAGCTTATTACCGTTATGGAAGACAGAAAGCTGGTGTTTAAGAATTGAAGAATGCAGAAGATGATGTGATTATTCTTGGTCATGGCAGTGGTGGGGCCCTTACCAATCAGTTGATCAAAGATGTTTTTCAGGAAGCTTTTGAAAATCCCATTTTAGATGAACTGCTGGATGCGGCGGTTGTGGAAGTGGGTGAAGGCAGGGTTGCCTTTTCCACTGACTCTTTTGTGGTGGACCCCATTTTCTTTCCCGGCGGGGATATCGGTACCATCGCTGTGTGTGGAACGGTCAATGACCTGGCGGTGAGCGGTGCTGAGCCCTTGTATTTGAGTGCCGGGTTTATTATTGAAGAGGGACTGCCTATTACGGATCTACGGCGAATCGTACAGTCCATGCGGGAGTCCGCGAAAGACGCGGGTGTCCATATAGTCACCGGGGATACCAAGGTTGTGGATAGGGGAAGTGCAGACAAGGTTTTTATCAACACCGCCGGTATCGGTGTAATCCCTGAAGGCAGGTTTCTTTCTCCAAAGCGGATGGAGCCCGGGGATGTTATTCTGATCAGCGGTACCATGGGAGATCATGGTTTGACTATTCTGGCACAGCGGGAGGGGCTGTCTTTCTCCACACCTGTAGAGAGTGACTGTGCTCCGCTCAACCGGATCGCTAAGGCGATCATGGAAGCCGGGGGGGATGGTGTCAGGTGTATGCGTGATCCCACCCGAGGTGGTCTGGCTACTACCCTAAATGAGCTTGCTGTGCAGAGCCGACGGAGTGGAATCTCCTCTTCTTGAACGAGGATACCCCTTTTGCTCTGCACAGCAAGCTCATTTAGGGTAGTAGCCAGACCACCTCGGGTGGGATCACGCATACACCTG
>DUMY01000245.1 GCA_012839645.1 Syntrophomonadaceae bacterium | reverse complement strand
CCCAGGGTAAGGACAGTGATGGCCTGTCCCGGGGCAGACACCTGCAGGAATGGGATTATTGAAACAAAGGAATTGGCTAGACGGATTGATGAAAAGTATTTTAGTAAGGATGCCGGGAAATATAAAATTGCCGTTTGTGGCTGCCCTAACAACTGTGCTAAGGTTATGATCAACGATGCCGGGATAATGGGGGGAGTGATGCCTGTATGGGATGCCGAAAAATGCGATGACTGCGGCAGGTGCAGGGTATCTTGTCCCACCGGTGCCATCTCCAGCAGTGAGTCGGGTGTTTATACCAGGGATGAGGAGAAGTGCATTATGTGCGGGCAGTGCATCAGAAACTGTCGAGAGAACGCCTGGGAGGCAAAAGAAAAGGGCTACATCCTCTTTCTTGGCGGCACAATGGGCAAGAAGCCCAAGTTAGGAGAGCGTGTCAAGAAATTGATTCAAAGTGAAGATGAACTCTTCCGCTTTCTGGACAGGGCACTGCAGTATTATCAAGCACATGGAAAGCGAAAAGAAAGGTTTGGACATACTCTGGATAGGATGGGAGCGAAAGATATGGAGAGAGATGTCCTGGCTGTTGAATAATATTTTAGTAGTATTTGAATGGTAAATGCGCTACAATGGATGAAGGAATGTGGGCATATGCCATAATAGTTGGTGAAAACCTTATCGTTTGGGAGGTCTACAAAAGTGACAAAGAAAGAGTCTGTATGTGATTCATGTCCTTCAAAAACAGAAAATTGTGAAGAAACCTGTGACCAGAAGAGCATGATCAAAGTCAGAGATGATGTCAAATCAGTGATTGCAGTGATGAGCGGCAAGGGAGGGGTAGGGAAGTCTACTGTTAGCGCTCTCCTGGCCAGTGCCATGGCAAAAAGGGGACATAAGGTGGGCATTCTGGATGCAGATATAACAGGACCCAGCATACCCCGGCTGCTAGGACTCAAAGGCGGTAAAATTGCTATGGGTAAACAGGGAATTCTTCCTCCCCAGACCACAATGGGGATCAAGGTGATGTCTCTCAACCTCTTTTTTGAACGTGAAGATGAGGCTGTTATCTGGAGGGGCCCCATGTTGGCCGGTGCTGTCAAACAGTTTTGGGAAGATGTGGAGTGGGGTGGATTGGACTACCTCTTTGTGGATCTCCCCCCTGGAACCGGTGATGTGCCGCTTACGGTGCTTCAGACACTTCCCCTGGATGGAGTGGTGGTCGTTTTCTCTCCCCAGGATCTAGCAATTATGATCGTTAAAAAAGCGTTGCGGATGGTACATACACTTAATGTTCCCATTATCGGGATGGTGGAAAACATGGCTTACCTGGAGTGTCCTGAATGCGGCAAGGTGATTTATCCTTACGGCAAACCGAAGAGTGAGCAGGTGAGCGAGGAAACAGGTATTCCTGTTTTGGCTACATTGGCCATCCAGTCCTCTTATACTAGTTTTGGTGATCAGGGGAAACTGGAGATGCTGGAGACTCCAGAACTGGAGCAACTGGCAGTTCGCCTGGAGAATGCCGATGCGCTGCATTGATCACAGTCCATTTTTCTGCTCCTGGAGTGGGGGAAAAGATGCCTGCTTGGCTTACTACCATGCGGTACAAGCCGGGGGAAAGCCGTGCTGTCTTTTTACAATGCTATCTGAAGATGGTGAGCGTTCCCGGGCGCATGCCCTTCCTTTAAGAATTTTGGAGAGCCAGGCCTCTTCCCTGGGCGTGTCCATGGTTGTTGGTTCTGCTGCCTGGGGTGGGTATGAAAAAGTTTTTGTCGACCAGCTGTGGAAATTCAAAGAAGAAGGGATCGAGTTTGGTGTTTTTGGAGACATCGACCTGGAGGGGCATCGCGAGTGGCAAGAGAAAGTCTGTGCTACAGCAGGGATGAAAGCTTATCTCCCCCTTTGGGGGCGATCCCGCAGGGAAATAGTTGCTGAATTGGTTGACCTGGGCTTTCAGGCAGTAATTGTGGCGGTCGATGAAGAGAAAATGGACCGGGGGTATCTGGGAAGAGTCATGGACAGGCCCTTGATGGATGAACTGGAAAGCAACGGCATCGATGTTGCCGGAGAAAACGGGGAATACCACACAGTAATAACCGGTGGTCCCCTCTTCCAGAACCCAATTGCCCTGGACGTCAAAGGCCTCAAGTCTCATGAAAATTACTGTTTTCTCCATATCGATTAGACCGATCACGGGGACGGT
>DUMY01000285.1 GCA_012839645.1 Syntrophomonadaceae bacterium | reverse complement strand
TCAAGCTGGCTCTGCTCATCTTTTACCTGATTTTGATTCCTTTTGCCGCACGAAAAAACTATAAACTTGCCTATCGCGGCACCCAGTTTGTTGTATTCATCTACACTTTGGCTGTGGTGGCACATCTGGTTGTTTATTATCAACTCGGAATGCCAGGTTAGTTGGTTGGTCCTGGATTCCTCGGGCTTCTGACTTCCGGTCTCCGACTTCTATTTTGGGTGCTCTTTTTTGCATATGCAGCAGGGAAAAAGTAGACAATAGGAAACAACCAGAGTATTATGGAAGAAATATATGGAGAAATATTATCCAGGTTTGTGAGGGAAGCGTAATGATTGCAAAAATTGATCTAGAAGAGGTTCTGCAGATTGCCGGCAGAAATGGAGATTTTGCTGAGGTCTATATGGAGAGGAGTGCTCAGACCAGGGTTAGCATGGAGGCTGGAAAGATCGAGCGTGTGATCTCCGGGCGGGATGAAGGGGCTGGGATCAGGGTTGTGCAGGGTGAGAATACCGCTTACGGTTACACAACTGATCTTACCAAGGATGGCCTGCTTGAGTTGGCGCACCAAGTGGCGGTTGGTGGGCAGGATGATGCACCGCCCCGGGAGTCGTCGACTGAAAGCGGAAATAGATCCGGTAATATGGAAACGGCTGGAGAACGGGAATCCACAGTGGGCCTCCCGATAAAGCAGCGGCCGGACCAGGTGGGGATCGACAGGAAGGTCGCCCTGGTCAAAGAGGCGGAAAGGGCTGCACGGGCTAAGGATGAGCGGTTGATTCGCCAGGTTACTGCGGGTTATGCGGATATTATTCAGCAGGTGACCATTGCCAACAGTGAGGGTGTCTATGTAGAGGATGAGCGGGTGCGCACCCGCCTGGTGGTGCATGTGGTGGCTTCTGATGGGAAGGTGATCCAGACCGGGTATGACTCTGCAGGGGGTACCAAAGGCTTTGAGCTGTTTGAAGAGGTCAAGCCAGCTGATCTGGGGAGGCGGGCGGCTGAGCGTGCACTGCTGATGCTCAAGGCGCGGCGTGCCCCGGCCGGGCGGATGGATGTGGTGATCTCCGGTGAAGCCGGGGGCACGATGATCCATGAGGCTTGTGGCCATGGGCTGGAGGCGGATCTGGTGCAGAAGAACCTTTCTGTTTACGCGGGCAAAAAAGGGGAGCAGGTGGCATCAGAGCTGGTGACAGTGATAGATGACGGGACTATGCCTGGTAAGTACGGGTCCTTCAGGTTTGATGATGAGGGCAATCCGGCACAGCGTAATGTGCTCATCGAGAAGGGGCTCCTGCGTAATTATATGTATGACAGGATCACGGCTCAAAAGGATGGGGCGAATCCAACAGGCAGTGCCAGGAGGGAAACCTTCCGCTACAGGCCGATACCACGCATGTCCACTACTTATCTCGCCCCAGGGGAGCACTCACCGGAGGAGATTATCAGTGAGACCGACAGCGGCCTCTTTGTGAGACGTATGGGGGGCGGGCAGGTGAATACCACTACCGGGGACTTTGTTTTCGAGGTCTTGGAGGGTTATTTGATCAAGGATGGTAAGATTGATGAGCCGGTCAGGGGTGCCACTTTGACCGGAAATGGTCCTGAGGTGCTGCGAAAGATTGACCGGGTGGGAACTGACCTTGGTTTTACCATAGGCACCTGCGGGAAGAACGGGCAGGGGGTGCCGGTATCCGATGCACAGCCCACCATCAGGATCCCGGATCTTGTTGTCGGTGGAATATTAGATGATGAGGGTGACCACTCATGAACAGAGATGAAAAACTTGTAAGTAGTGAATTGGCAGCAGCAGTTATTGAAGAGGCAAGAAGTCGAAATGTGGATCATGCTGAGGCATTCTTTGACCGGGAGGAAGAACTGAGCATCGAAGTGAGGGATGGTAAGGTAGAAAATCTCAAGATTGCCCGGGACGCTGGGTTGGGTGTGCGGGTGATCCAGGGTGATCGTTTAGGGTATGCTTATACCACAGATTTGACCCGGGGTAATATGGTAGATACCCTGGAGACAGCACTTGCTAATGCCCGGGCAGCCAGTGAGGATCCTTACTATACACTTCCTGAACCAGCCAAAGATTATCCTGAACTGGATTTGATTGACACTCACCTTGACGAAGTTTCGCTGGAGGAAAAGATCGAACTGGCACGCCAGATAGAAAGATGTGGACGCTCCTTTGATCCACTGGTGTGCCTTACTCAACAGGTGAGTTATGAAGATGTTCGTTTTGAGATAGCCATTGCTAATACTGAAGGTGTGTCCCTTACTTCTCAGGGGTCCTTCTGTGGGGGTGTTGCCGCCTTTGTAGCGGGAAAAGACGGTGACATGCAGACAGGGTTTTCCGTGGATTTTGTGCGCAAGCTGAAGGAACTGGATGTGGAGGCTCTGGGTAAAGAGGCTGCCTCTAAGGCAGTGCGTATGCTTGGGGCGCAGCGCTTAACGACCAAGAGGGTGCCGGTGGTGATAGACTCTTATGTTGTAGCCAGTTTCCTGGGGATGTTAGCTTCAGCCCTCAGTGCAGAAGCTGTTCAAAAGGGGAGATCCCTTTTTGCCGGGAAAGTCGGTGAAAGGGTGGCCTCTAGGGAAGTGAGCATCGCTGATGACGGCGCCAGGCCAGGTGGGATTTTAAGTGCTCCTTTTGATGGTGAGGGTGTTCCCACACAGCATACAGCGCTTGTGGATGATGGGGTTTTACAGGGTTTTCTGCACAACTCCTACACTGCAGCCAAAGATGGTGTTTCTTCGACCGGGAATGGGGTGCGCGGTTCCTTCCAGTCACCACCGCAGTTAGGGAGTACAAACTTTTACCTTTCTCCCGGTAGGCGTACTAAGGAAGAGATTATCCGGGAAACAGGGGAGGGCTTCTACCTTACCGAGGTGATGGGCATGCACACCGCCAATCCCATATCCGGTGATTTTTCACTGGGAGCGGCAGGAATTTGGATTCACAACGGAGAATTAACTACACCGGTACGGGGCATGGTAATAGCTGGCAATATCTTGGAATTGCTTGATCGTGTGGATGCTGTAGGCAGTGATC
>DUMY01000244.1 GCA_012839645.1 Syntrophomonadaceae bacterium | reverse complement strand
TAGCATGGCTACAGCCTCGGGGAAGGGTATCACCCACTTTACACCCTCTGCAAGAGGGACATAGATATCGTACATATGCAGTTCATCAAGGCCGAGGATTTTTTTGCGCAGCTCCATATAGCGGTGCATTTCTCCCAGATTGGATCTGATGGTCTGCACCAGACTGTCATAGACAGCAGGAGGAATGTTGTCCGCAAAGAGGGCTGCAGACCGCGCAGATTGGTGCCGGCGCACACTTGCATAAAAGATATCCCTCTTCACCCCGGCGTTCAGTGCTGAGGCGAAGGTGTTCTCCAGCTTCTGATAGGTCCCGTACAGTGCTTGAAAGGCTTCACACCGCACCCTGCGTTTTTTGCTTTGCATGAGCTTAATGAAGTTGCCCTTAGTGACCTCAACCTCTTTTCCCTGATCATCCTTAATTATTGGAAAGGTAAGGTCAGCGTTGTTGAGCATTTTAAAGAAATCATCCGGTGTGCGGGTGATCTCCCCGGTCCTGGCCACCAGCTGCTCCTCTGGGCTCGTTAGGGTATGCGGTTTTTGCCGAAAAATATCATCAAGATAGTGGCTGTAAAGGGCAAAACGAGAATCATTGCGGAAATTAGAAATTGTGTCATCAGGCAGAGCCAGGATCTCCGGAATGATAAAGGAGAGGGCTGTCTCCACCCGTGTCAACAGGGCCGCTGCCCGCCCAAATTTAGCCTGTGCCAAGGGGTTGGCATTATCCTCATCCAGTTTCATCCTGGCGTAACTGTGTACTTTGACAATGAGTTCCTGGATCTGAGTGCTTAAGTGCAATGCACCGAAAAAGTCATCCGCACCTTCTCCAAGCCTCCCTTGGAATTTCCCTGCCTCTGTGAGCAGTTTTTCCACCTGCCCAATGTCTTTTTCCCACTCATCCTGGTTTTGATAGATGTCTTCCAGTTTCCACGTATCATTTTTCGAAATATCCCTATCCAAAACAATCACCTCTTATTATTGTGGAAAACAAAGGGGTTAATGATATTATATATCTTCTCCACCTGGCTGTGGTAACAACCGCGGCCAGGCTTTTGCGTGACAAAGGGGACGGTCCTTTTGCCACCACGAGAACCGTACCCTCTACCTGATCCATGGAACCGTTTCCTTGAGCCATCTGGGAGTAATTAGCTGGGGGCAATAAGAAAAGGGCGTGCCCATTTTCGGGCAGCCCTTTTTGAAGCGAAGGGATGATAGGGTTGTTGATCAGACATGTGGTTTCTGCGGAAGCTAGTTTTTTGGTTGCTGCGAATTGTTGCTGGTTTAATTGCTCCTAACTACTTCAGGGTTTGTTCAAGGTTATCCAATCCGTTTAATGTGTCCTGTAGTGCTTTGATCCTCTCATTCTGGAGCTCGATTATTTCATCCAGATCTTCTACCAGAGCTGCTTTGTTGCCGGCTCTCTTGTTGCTCTTCAGTCTAGCCATGTTCTTTTTATAGCACTGCCGTTCATTTCTCAGTTGCTTGTTTTTTCCCTTGAGTGTTTCCAGTGACGCATTAATGTTTGCTGCCTGCTTCTGGCCCAGTTCTGTATTTTCCTGATTCCGCTGTCGCTGGACGCACTTTTTCATATCCTGGCACCTGTGCTTGAGCTGTTTCTTCAACTGATTGCACTCATCTTCATTTTGCTTGATGGTTCTGTTTCGTTGTTTAATTTGCTCCTTAAGTGCTTTTGCTTCTTCCCCGGGACCAAACCCCTGTCTTTTGCTGATCTGGTTCTCATTCCGTGATTTGCCTGAGTTTTGGGACTTTGATAAGTTAACTTCGATTACTTTGTCATTATTCTTGTATTTGTTATTATTGTTACCGTTGTTCCCTTTGGAGTTTCCCTGCCCGGCATAAGCAACACCGGTGAAGAGCAGGGCGGTAATAGTAGTCAAAACCACAATCCATCTTGCCGTATTCATTTAATTCCCCTCCTTATTCAGGTAATTCTTTTGTATCAACTGTATCCAGTTCGTCAAGCGCCTTGATGAGGCTGTCCAGCTGCCGGTCAACTTCCTTAAGCATCTCATCTGCATCCTTCTCTGATGCCCTGTTCTCGGTTTTGATGACCAGATCAGGGTCATTACCGGATGAGTTGCTAGATGAAGTACCGGACGAACTGCTGTTAGTGTCACTGCTGGTTGTTTCCGATTGATTAGGTGTTTTGGACGGTGCTGTAATATTTTTGTAGCCACAGGTGGTGCCAACTGCCAGCAGTATAATTACAACAAGAATACCCAGAATCTTTTTACTCAAGGCTTATCACCCCGGGGTTTCGAAAAGGTTTTGCCTGCACCTCTCATCCCCTTCAGAGATATCTTAGGTGCAGATTGTAAAAAGCATATAACATAAATGTAAACAGTTTGTAAACTCTAGGGCCAGGCTACGAATTATCCAATATCTACCGGCGACTGTCAACTGGGGTGTGATCTACTATCGGCTTAGGGGAAATTCTATTGTAATCTCAGTTCCTTTACCAGGTTCACTCCAGACGGCTATGCTTCCTTTGTGGAGTTCTACCAGTTCTTTGACAATGGCGAGGCCCAGTCCGGTGCC
>DUMY01000243.1 GCA_012839645.1 Syntrophomonadaceae bacterium | reverse complement strand
GTAGATAAGCAGGAGGAGTATTAGTGGCAAAACTCATTGTTAATGACATAGAAAAATGGGGCAGCTGCAATACAACTGCCAAGAGAATATGGGTAAACCTGGAGCTTGCCAAAAAGAACCCCGCTTGTCTTGAATACATCGTAGTGCACGAAATGGTACATTTACTTGAACGGCTGCATAATGAACGGTTCATTTCATATATGGATAAATTCCTTCCTAATTGGAGAAGTGTTAAGGCAGAGTTAAATGGGCTGATCTTTAAGCAGGATCGGTGAGGAAACACTTCCCCCTTCTCCATAGTTCAAATCCCCTATTAACCCGTCTACAATTATTAAGTTGCTTTTTATAGGTCTTATATGTGTCCTTTTAAAAGCGAACACGAAGGCTCTGTAGGATAGTGTCTCGGGTATGTTGGAAATAAGGCAGGAGAAAGTGAGCACTAATAATCTTGACGAATTGCTGTCGGGAGTATAAACTATACTAGTATTTTAATTGTTAGAATTCTAACATAATGAAAGGCGATCCGGATGAACAATGAAGAATTAAGGGAATTACATGATCTGATTTTTGGCACCATAGGCCTGTTTCACGAAAAATTTTTACATGATTTTCGCAAAAGGAATCAACGGTATGCTGGACTTAAAAAGAACCATACCAAGATTATTGGTTTCCTCTATCGGCATCAGGTTCTTACCGCCACCGAAATTGCAAAGATGCTGGATATGGAAAAAGGCAGCCTGACTACCTTGATCAATCAATTGGAGGGGTTTGGCCTGGTTATTCGTTGCGATGACCCTAATGATCGGCGAAAATACCTGATATCGCTAACAGATGCTGGGAAAGCAGAAATGGAAAATACTATAATCCGTTCCATCCAGTGTATGAGTGAAATCCTCAGTGATGCAGACCCTGATGAACTGCAGAAATTTGTAGCCAGCCTCAAATGTGTTGTTGAATTCATGGAAAAGATATAGAAGGTGAAATAGAATGGATAATACGAACGTACTTAAAGATGAAAAAATCGGCAAATTGCTGTGGAAGTTTTCCTGGCCAGCTGTGATCACTATGGTGGTAAACTCTTTATATAACATTATTGACCGCATCTTCGTAGGACGTGGGGTGGGGGATATTGCAATCGCAGCCACAACCGTAGCCTTTCCCCTCATGCTTATTCTTATAGCTGTTTCCGTATTGATTGGTGTTGGTGCTACATCACTGATCTCCATTCGCCTGGGAGAAAAAAAGCCGGAAGAAGCTGAAAATATTGCCGGAAATGCTCTGGTATTGTTAATCTTGCTACCCATATGTATAAGTGTAATTTATTTTCTTTTTACCGATCCTATTCTGGCTTTTTTTGGAGCCGATGCTGAAGTTCTGCCTTATGCCAGGGATTTCACCAACATTATAATGGCGGCATCAGCGTTTGGTTCGCTTAGTATGGGACTGGTCAATTTTATCAGAGCGGAAGGCAATCCCAGAATGGCTATGTATACCCAGGTAACCGGAACGTTGATTAATATTGTCTTGAATTATATTTTTGTCATGAGGTTAGGCTGGGGGATTAAAGGGTCTGCATTGGCAAGCGTCTGTGGTCAAATATTTTCATTGGTTTGGGTTCTGAGCTATTATCTCTTGGGTCCCAGCCTGCTTAAATTACGGCTCAAGAATCTCCAATTGCAGAAGAATTTAGTTATTAGTATTACAGCCATTGGCTTTGCTCCCTTTGCCATGCAACTGGCTCACAGTCTGCAAAATACCATCATGAATAATGCGCTGATGACCTATGGCGGAAACATGGCACTGTCAGCCATGGGAATTGTCGGCAGTGCAGCTACCTTGTTGTTTATGCCGATTATTGGTATCAGTCAGGGGGCCCAACCCATCATTGGCTTTAATTATGGCGCCCAACAATACGATAGAGTGAGAGAGGTATTGAAAAAAGCGGTAATTGTTGGTACGGTCATCGCCCTGGGCGGTACTTGCGCATTACAGCTATGGGCAACCGAAATTGCGGGCTTGTTTAGCTACAATAATGCAGAATTGACAGCACTCACTGCTCATGCTATGTCTGTGTTCTTTTTGATGTTCCCGGTTGCCGGCTTTCAAATTATCGGCTCCCAATACTTTCAAGCAGTTGGCAAACCAGTTCCATCAACGATCCTCGGACTATCGAGACAGCTGTTGTTATTTGTTCCCTTATTATTGATACTGCCGCGCTATTGGGGTCTTGAAGGTATATGGAGAACCCCGCCTATTGCCGATCTTCTGTCAGCGCTCATAACAGGTGTCTTTGTCTACCTGGAAATGAAACAAATCAAGGAAAGGGAGCGGCTTCAAGCCGCTGACTCACGGAAGGTCACCGTAGAAAAAGCCGCAGAAAAGGAAGGCTACCCGGTGTTGAAGGACCAACTGCAGACAGCAGAGCATGGCGGTGCCTAAAGGTATCGGGTACCACCCGACATTCATGTGGATGATATTCTAATGTAATCCCCTGCTACTCCGGGGATATACCTAATCCCCGGGGTGGAATAAGGAGAATAATAAAGCGCCTGGTGCCTTATCCGGAGGAGGAAGAAGAATGAAGAAGGTCTACAACAAGCAGCCGTTTTGTTGCGTTGGGCGGTTTCCCCAACCATTCCAAGTGAGTTAGGGGGGGTGGCATTTCCCGAGGCTTTTAGGAAAACAAAGCCCAGCAAATGCGTACCCCTGCAGTTCACCCCTACAAATTTTCTTCCCTCAAAGCATCTACAATATTGTCATTTTTCAATTTGGCGCTGGCATGCAGCATGGTGATGAAGACGATCACAAATACCCCGGCTACACAGTAGAGGATCTCTTTCCACGGCAGTATGAAGGCAAACTCAAACATATTGCCGAAGGAGTTGTACATCCATACGCTGATTAAGATGCTGACAGGCAAGCCGTAGAGAAGGGCTTTCAAGCCATAAAAGATGCTTTCATAATTGATTATCTTGTTAAAGCCCCGAGGCGTCAGCCCCATGGATTGGAGAATGGCAAATTCCCGGCGGCGCAGGGCGACATTGGTGCTGATGGTGTTGAATATATTGGTGACACCGATCAGGGTGATCAGGGTGATGAAACCGTATAGAAAGATGGAGATCACTGTATTCCCGCGCTCCATATCCTGTTTTTCTGCTTCCACATCATAAAGCCACAGGGAACACTGATCATCATAATCTTCAAAAATAGTGCGGATCTGTGCCGCCAGGCCGGTGCTGTCCTTTGTGCATAGATAAAGCTCTGTGGGACATCCGTGATCATAAGGTTTTTGGCTGTCTTTTTGCAGCAGTGTGTCGATAGCTGCAAACACTTCTTCAGAGACGATCATCTTAACGGACCCGATGTCGGCGGGGGAAACACCCAGGGGAAGGCTGTCGGTCACTGCACCGACTTCCATTGTAAAACCCGCCGCGTCTGTTTCCTTACCATAATATTGGAGTCCTGCCAGCGGGAGCTTTTCGCCCGCCTTGATCTGCAGTGGGTTATATTCTGTAAATTTGGCATCCTGCGTGATGTTTTTCTTAATGAGGATTCCCTTCAAATCTTGGGTATCCTGAAAATCTGCCCAATCAAGCCCGTTTTCCTCGGCGTAGGTTTTAAAATCCTTATCACCGAGGGCGGTGATGTGAAAAACACACTGGTAGCGGCCGTCTTCATTTACGGGAAATAGCTTTTTATCGATACAATTCTTTTGTATGTAAGGGCTGAATTGGGAGCGTGCCAGCCAGGATTCACCGAGAACCTCTCTGACCACTGCGTATCTTTCCACATCCTCAAGAGCGGTAACGCGCTTATAAAAACCTTTTTGCTGCTCCGCGGACGCATCATAGATTACCACCGATAAATCGTAGGATATATCCCGATAGTACAGGCCGGTGCTCTTAAACGAATAGGTGATGAAAGAGGAGAAGGAGATGAAAAGGACGATGCTGATGAACAGGGACACCACAGTGGCGCGGTAGCGGCGG
>DUMY01000242.1 GCA_012839645.1 Syntrophomonadaceae bacterium | reverse complement strand
GCCACTGAATCCTTATCAATGAAGTGTAGGGTTCTGTAGTTCAATTTGTGGCGTGTTGTTCACTTTTAACTGCTTTTTGCTCCTAAAAAATAAAAGAAGGCTCAAAGAGCCTTCCTGGCATCTATCAATAGCTGCGTGCTATTATTGATGTTTATTATTTTGTGTAAGAAGTTGTCTGCGCAAGATGCGCTAGGTTCTTGCCGGCTCCCTGCCAGCCTTTATGTATTTCATATATACATAAAATATATCAATTTCAATATACACTGTTGCTGATTTTTTGTCAATGGGAAGATATTCGCTGTTGGTTATGAGCAAGCACCGAGGCCAACTTGCTTTGCTTTATTTAGATCAGTGGGAGTGCCGTGAGATTACGGGGATGTCAGACTCCCTTTATCCATCCGTACTAATTTAAAGAGAAAACTTCCCAAACAGCACCACAAAAAATATTGCGATAAAAATGGCGGGCAGAAGGTTTCCCACCTTGATATGTAGTTTATCGGTCAGCATATTGAGCCCGATGCCGAAGATGAGCAGCCCACCTGCAGCAGTCATTTCGATGATCATGGCATCTGTGAGAAAGGGCTTCACATAGACCGCGGCAACAGTGATGGCACCCTGGTAGAGAAAAACAGGCAGTGCGGAGAAAGCAACCCCGATCCCCATAGTGGAAGCGAAAACTGTTGCTGTTATTCCGTCAAGGATGGATTTAATGAAAAGGGTCGTATGGCGTCCAGTGAGCCCGCTTTCCAGTGCTCCCATGATGGCCATGGCTCCCACACAGAAGACGAGGCTTCCGGTCACAAAGCCCTTGATGAAAAGGCTGCCCTCTGTATTCCTGACACTGTCCTCACTGTGACTACCATCATTATCCCCAACATTCTCCCGGCTAATGTCACCACCGCTGCCCCCGAAATGCCCCTCCAGCTTCTTCCCGAAACTGTCGAGCCGCTCCTCAATCCTTAAAGCCTCTCCTAATATACCTCCGGTTACGATACTCAAGGTCAACACCAGGACATTCTGGGTTTTCAGTGCCATAGAAAGGCCGATCAAAATAACAGTCAGGCTGATACCCTGCATGATCACCGACTTGTATTTGTCGGGAAACCCACTCTTCAACAAATTCCCCAGCAAGGCTCCCAAAATAATTGCTCCGGCATTAACAATAGTCCCTAACAAAACCTGTACCCCTCTACTTGCAAATTTCGTTCATTATACCACTAAACGGTGGAATCGCTATAGACCTTGCCAAACCCGGTTCCATTCGCTATAATAAATCTACGGAGTGCGCGGGAGTAGCTCAGTGGTAGAGCATCGGCTTCCCAAGCCGAGGGTCGTGGGTTCGAATCCCATTTCCCGCTCCATTTTTATTTTCTGGAATAAGAAAGATAACGATGACAGGGCAGAGAATGTATTCCAGATCATGGAAGGAGATCCGTTCCGCCGGTATCTCCCCCGATTCATCTGTGTGCTATTGCCCAAGTTGCCAAAAGCAGCCTACATTAAAGTAAAGTAAATTTTGTTTCCTATCTTACAACCCTTGGCAAGTTCGCAGTGACGCAAAACAGCAAATTGTCCCT
>DUMY01000241.1 GCA_012839645.1 Syntrophomonadaceae bacterium | reverse complement strand
TTAATTTCCAGTATTTTTTTATACCCCCGAATACTGTTATGATCTGTAATGGCAATAACTCGTACTTCTTTTTCAGAGTACCTCCGTAGTATTTCTAAATATTCATCATCAGTTTTTTCACCTTTATAACAAGTAGAAGAAGGAGTGTGAACATGAAAATCAACAGCTACAAATTCACCATTATTCACAATATCCATCCTTTCAACACCATATTACTTTTGCTATTTATTCTTCATAATGTGCATAACTTCCTGCTTTGGGGAAAATATAGGTGCATTATAGAGAAAAGGTACATTATGATACAAAAGGTTTTTTAGTTGGTTATGCTTGTTGGATTAAGTAGAAAAAATAGAGATGGCTTTATGCTTTCCCATAAAAAAACCACGCAAGCCTACCTGCTTCGACAAAGGTAATAACCGGCATGGTATAAGTAAAGCCTGGAAAAACCACAGTTTTTCCAGGCTTTTTTACTTTTAAGAAAACAGCTCCACCAAATTAGACTGTAGGTTTTGTGGTAGCTTCTTCGGGTACCTCATCATACTGTTTTCCCGGCTTGGCAGCTTCAGCATAAGTATCGTTACTGGAAGCAATAGCCTTCATGGCAAAGTAGTAAACTACACCTACAACAACCATGGTAACCAGGTTCTTGATCCAGGCTTCCGGCACAAGCATATAGAAAATGAAGCCGAGAATTGTGAGTCCCACAGCTACCAGGTTGAACCCATTAGTGTACCTATATGCACCATCTGGTTTAAAGAGAGCAACCACATCAATATATGTCTTTTTGATGAATAGGTAGTCAACCAGCAAAATACCTGCAATCGGTGCAAATAAGTTACCCATTACATTCATATAGTCGGTAAACTGGTTCACAACAGAGGGCACTGCCGAAAGCAGCACACCACCCGTAGCAATTAGAATAGTCGACCAGAAGCGGCCTAATTGAGTGAAAATATTACTGAAAGATAAGCCGCCTGAGTACACATTCATAACATTAACACACCAGTTATCGAGCACAATAACAATCATAATAAAGAACAGTACGACACTGTTTTGTGTGATAGATGGCATTAACTCAAAAACGTTGGTATGCTGTCCCATTGTCGCTGCTGCTCCATAGGCACCGACAAAAGCCGATATAAAAGATCCTGTGCAAGCGGCTGCAACTGTAGCAATCCACATGTCAACTCTAGAAGCTGAATATCTACAGAAGTCCGAAGCATCCGTAATCATGCAGATCCAGGCAGCCATAACACTGTTGATCCACAAAGCTGCAGTCGGCCACTGCCAACCAATCGTGCCTGAATATGAAAGGACATTGTTCCAATTAAAGTTCGGGTCTGTATGGGTCACGAGTAAATAGAGCACCATAGCTGTGAGTAATATCTTCGCAGGAAAAGCAATCTTAGATAAAACCTTCAGAGAATCATAACCCAATATAGCAATTAATGCCTGGAAGATAGCAAAAACAATACTAACTCCAATTAAACTCACATTAATATCAAATACTGTGTTCAATATTGCAGTAATACCGGCTGCTCCTGCAAGTGTCTGAAAGGCAAACCAGTAAATAGAGGCTAGCACCCTCAGTAAAGAAGGAAGCCATTTAGAGCCTTTAATTCCAAAAGCCATCCTTGTAGCAACCTGGCCAGGTATACCGTAATCAACACCAACTGTAGCCATGGCGACATATGCAATATATGCAATAAGTACTCCAGAAACTGAAACACCAACAGCTCCCCAAAAAGACAAACCACTAGCTACTGCAAGACCTGCGATAACCATCATCCCAGGCTGAATCAGGAAGTTAATAATGATATTGAACAAATCCCACCAATGAGCAGTTTTTAGTTCTGGAGGCACAGCTTCAATTCCAAACTGCTCTACGCCTTTAGGTTGCCGATACTTTTTTGCGAGTTCTTCTTGAAGTCTTTCTGCATCGTTCATTTAATACTCTCCCTGCCTTTCAAAATAGTGTAATGAGCATCTTGATCTCGCATTGAAAAAGCAGCAACGAAATCTCCTTATAACCACCCCCTTAATCTTAATAAACCTTATGATCTTAATCCTCCAGCAAATCTTTACGATAAGCAGTAAGATACTCCTGGCAAACTCTATCTTGGTTCAAAAGCAGGTTTGTTGCCAGCACTCCAGTCATAATCTTGGCATCCATAGGATCCATGATCGCTGCATCCATACCCATGCTCATACAAATGGCAAGAAAATACCTGTTAATGACCTTTCTCTTCGGTAAAGAATGAGATACGTTGCTGAGGCCTGAAATAGTCTTCACCTGATATCGCTCTTTTATCTCATCAAGGCTTTGGAAAAACTTTAGTGCATTGTCTGTCTTCACTGCCACGGGCAGCACCAGTGGGTCGATATAGATATCATCAAGAGCTACATTGTTCTGCTGAATGACTTCCACCAGTTCACCTGCTATGCACAGTCTTTCCTCAACAGTTGTTGGAATACCCTGATCATCCACAGTTAGGGCCACCACAGAACAATCATTGTCTCGGATTAGAGGAAGAATCCCCTCCAGGCGGTATTTTTCCATGGTGATTGAGTTGATCATAGCCTTACCCTTGTGTACCTTTAGCCCTCTTTCAATGGTCTCTGCATCAGTGCTGTCAATACACAGGGGAACATCCACAACTTCCTGCACAGTGCGTACGATCCACTCCATATCTTGGACCTCGTCACCCATGGCGGTGTTAACATCCAAATAATCAGCACCGGCTTCACACTGTTTGACAGCCATTTCCTGAACAAACTTTACATCCTTCTCTTCCAGGGCTTTGCGTACTGATGGTATTGTGCTGTTTAATTTCTCACCAATAATTAGCATCTTTTGTTTTCACCTCAATTATGGCAGCTTTATAGTTTTGTTGGGGGCAGATAGGGGGGGTACGGAGGGTAAAAAATCTGCCCCACAACAAAAATAATAACTATTTAACGATAAACACCGTACTCTTTTGTAAAGTCAATCATGGCCTTGATGTTCTCCGGTTTGGCTTCATCGATGCAAGCACCGGAGTCCATGATGTATCCACCATCTTTACCTAAGACATCGATCAGTTTTTTGCAGTATTCCTTCACTTCTTCAGGGGTTCCTGTACACAGCAAGGCATTAGGCACATTACCGGAGATACAGGCGATACCACCCAGAATTTCCTTTGCTTTATAAATATCCACTTGCTCGAAGTGATAGACAACCTTGCCCTTGGGCACATCAGCGATGGTCTCCAACCGGCAAGTGTAATCCCCTTCAATATAAATGTAGGGAACTAAATCTTCTTCAATCAGCCCCATGATTAATTTCTTCAATCCTGGCCAATAAAATTTCTGGAACTGCTCGTCATTCATGAAGCCCTGACAGCCCTTATGCAGCCAGATCCACACCCTTGGGTTGCCGCTTGCCTTGGCACCATTAACACCTGCCTCCAAAGCCCACGGAGTAACCATATCCACTGCCTCCAAGAGCTTATCCGGGTTTCTGTACATATCAAGCATAACTCCCCTGGTGCCACGGAAGGTATCTCCAATGATGTCATAAGGCGCATAGGTGGCTGCCCCTAAGGCATTAGGATAACCGAGAGACTCCAATTCCTGATTAAATTCTCCCAGGAAGTCAAACCATTTAGCAAAAATAGTACCCGCTTCCATAAGAGACCTTAGAGATTCCTGGACCTCGGGGTCGCCAAAATTGCCAACAAGACCAAAGATCCCCTGCCAAAAACCACTGTGGATAGGTGACAGTTTCTGCAATCCTGCCATGGTACCACAGATGCGTGGGTAATAGGTTCTGATCAAATAATCAGAGGGATCGGCTAAAAATTCATCATATTCGTCCGCCTTCATGTATTCGCCTTCGACAAATTGGTACATCCGTTCGGCGGGAAGCCCATTCCCCGGCCACTGCAGAATCTTGTAACCCAATGCTTCAAGGCCTTTTCCCGGATAGGAAATATAGGAGTTCCAGTACATATCGGCATCCAGATCTAAAGCTGTTTTTTTCCATGCCATCCAGGCTTTGTCCATGTCGTACATAGATTCCTCGAAGTTGATACCAGCATAGATAGCCGGAAAGAAATCCAGGCACGGAACAACCGGAACCCGATCTGGAACCTTCAACTGCACCGCGTCCATAAACCGTTTTTCTCGCTCTTTGTACAGTTCCTGAGGACTTTTTTCCATTGCTGAACCTCCTCTTCTAATTTCTAATAATCACTTATGCGCAGGCTGTCCACTTACGGGACAACTCCACTGCGGCGTTAGCGTCTTTCCCATATGCATCGGCTCCGACATACTCCGCCACCTTTTCATCTGTGGGGCTGCCGCCGATCATAACCTTTACCTGGTCCCTCAATCCGGCATTTGCCAATGCCTCAATGGTATTTTTCATGGAATCGAATGCCAGGGTCAGCAGGCCGCAGAGGCCAACAACTTGAGGCTTAAACTCCTTGATTTTTTCGACAAAAACTGCGGGAGGAACATCAACCCCGATATCCATTACATCGAAACCATTGACTTCCAGCATAAAGGTGACAATGTTTTTTCCGATATCGTGAATATCCCCCTCAACTGTTCCGATAAGCACCTTCCCACACTTCTTTGTCTCTACATCTGAGGAAATGTGTGGTTTGACAATATCAGAAATGCTCTCCAAGATCTCTCCGGACATAAGCAGGTCAGGAATAAAGTACGTACCTTCCTCGAAACGCTTTCCTACGACCTCAACAGCTTTCCGGCATATTTCCAAAACCTCCAGCGGATCCTCCCCGTTGTCAAGCATTTCCTTAGCAGCTTCAAGAGCCTCTTCTTCTTTAAGGTCCGCCATCAGTTCCTTCAATTTTTCCTGCATGACCATCCGCCTCCTTATTTTTTATTCGGGATATACTCATGCTGCATTTTGTTAGAGCTAAATCTTTTACATTTAATTCCTGGCTAGGAAACTTCCATCTCCGGCTTTCCCCAAAAACTCTCCATCCTTCATAATCACTTTACCTTTGCTGATGGTTACCTTGGGTACTCCCTTGACCTTCCAGCCTTCAAAGGGGCTCCAATCAGCCATATCATGTGTTGCTGCCCCAGTGATGGTCATTTCTTTCTCCGGGTCAAAGACTACTAGGTCAGCATCACTGCCCACCATTACTGCACCCTTCCTGGGAAAAAGGTTATATGCCTTGGCAGGGTTTGCACTGGTGATCTCCGCTAAACGCTCCATGCTGATTCTATCTTTCAATACACCCTCGCTGTACATCAGGGAGAGACGCACCTCAATACCCGGCAGTCCACCTGGTATCTTGTAGAAAACATCAGCTATTTTTTTCTGTTCCGTGGTAAAAGCACAGTCATCAGTTCCGATGATGGTAATCGTCCCATCAGCCAAACCTCTCCATATTTCCTTCATATCTTTTGCTTCTCTGATCGGTGGGTGAACGATAAAGTTCTGTCCATCATCCCGCTGATAAACATCATTGGTCAGGGTCAGGTAAGGTGGACAGGTCTCCCCGTAGACAATCTGGCCGGCCCTTTTCGCTTCGCGAATTGCCTTTACTCCTCCTTCACTGGAGACATGCCTGATTAATAAAGGCACCCCTACCTGGCGAGCAAGGAAAATAACCCTCCTGATCGCCTCTACTTCTGATGCTTCGGGTTTGCTCAAGGGATAGTAACGCGGCTCTACCTTACCTTCGGAGATGAGAGCCTCTGTACTCCTTCTGACGATGGCCTCATTCTCGCAGTGAACTGTAGCTATTGCTCCCAGCTCCCGAACCTGCTCAAATGCCCTCAAAATCTCACCATCATCCACATACAGCCCATCGTCCTTATAAATTGTGTAAAACTTAAAGGATGTTATCCCCAGATTGACAATATCAGTCATCTGGTTCAGGGTGTTTTCATTGATATCGGTAAGTGTACAGTGGAAACTATAATCTACAACACATTTCCCCTCGGCCTGTCCCATTCTTTCTTGGACAACTTCCATGGGGGGTCTCCCCTTCTTCTGGTCCGCAAAATCGATCAGTGTGGTGACACCGCCAAAAGCACCGGCAACAGTTCCTGAATAAAAATCATTCTTGGTTACTGTCCCAGCCAAAGGCAGCATCATATGGGCATGGGTTTCCACAACACCTGGAAAGAGCAGCTTCCCGGAAGCGTCAAGAACATCCTCAGCCTCTCCTGCATCAAATTCCCCAAGAGCTGCAATCTTGCCGTCCTTTACTGCTACATCAACAGTGCCCAGATCCTGTGGGGCAAAAACATGTCCACCTTTTAAAATCAGATCGTATTTCATCAAATTCATCTCCCACGCAATATACTTTCTTGCACCAGTCCTCGACAAACATACATGGGAATCAAATACTATTTCAAGGCAATAGCTTTTTTCGGGCACCACTGTACACAAAGCCCACATCCATCACACTTCTCCTGGTCAACCCAGGTATGGTTTTCATCCCATCTGATCCCTTCATAAAAGCAGACCCGGTGACAGGTGCCACAGTTAGTGCACAGATCCTGTTCGATCAAAGCCTTTAGTGGCGGCTCCTGGCATAACTCCTCCACAGTGGTAATCGAAGAAAGCGCAATTCCCCTGAAATCCTCAATGCTCTTGTACCCTTTTTTATCCATAAAAGCAGCCAGACCATCCAATATCTCCTGGACAATCCCGCTGCCTTTCCACATCACAGAGGTAACCATTTGTACTGTTGTAGCACCAAGCATAATATATTCCACTACATCCTGCCATTTACTGACACCACCAACCGCTGAAAGTGGTACATCAACAGAGCGCGCCACTTCAGCAAGCAGAGCCATTGTGATCGGCCTTATGGCAGGCCCGCTGTAACCACCGAAACCCCGCAGCAGCGGTTTCCCTGTCTCAATATCCACACCAGCAAAAGAACGCACAGTGTTGCTGATAGCTATTGCATCAACCCCACCCTCAACCGCTGCCCTGGCCACTTCGACAATGTCGCTTACACCAGGTGTAAACTTCACCATGACAGGCAGTTTCGCCACGCTTTTTACGGCTTTGATCTGTTCATAGAGAGATTGAGCATTCTTGCCAATATGCATACCTACATCCTTAGAAGGCATCGGACAAGAAGCATTCATTTCAAAAAAGTCAACCAACCCTGTATCCTGAAGCTCTTCCACCAACTCTGCTGTCACTTCCGGATCAGGCATGGCTAAAATACTGGCACAAACCTCTGCTCCACCCTCCCTGGCAATCAGCAGTTCTTTCTCCAGCCACTGTTCCCGTGGTTGAGTGGTAAACAACTCCATGTTAATCATCCCAACCGGTTTGTTACCAACACGGTAAAGGACCATACGTCCGTTGCGAGGATGAGTATTCCAAGCATCCCGAGGGCTAATGGTTTTAGAAATTACCGTTCCAAATCCCGCCTGTCCGGCATCTTTAAGTCGCTTGCCATCCCATCCTGGGGTTGCAGATGCCAACATTAGGGGGTTCTTCAGTTCCAAACCGGCAAAGTTTACTTTCAAATCTGCCATAAATACCCCTCCATCCCTCGACTATCTTCTAAGATCAATTATATTGGGGCACAAAGCACTAAGCAATTTCATTTATTAACAAATTATCAGCTTGATATGTTACTGTTTTTGTGCATGATGCTATTTAGTCTGTAAACATTCAAATCCATAAAACCGGGAAAACCATCTAGATAGCGGCTCTAAGGCAAAAAGCAGACTTTCCCGGGATCCAGTTCCCCTATCAGGCATGTGTCCTTATTCATTTCAGTTAATTTCCCCTAGTTATACCACTTATCAGAGAGGGTGTTAGAAAAGGGAATCATCCGAAAAAAATATGGATATTTTCGGTGATTCCCGCTGCTTTATTACATAACGACCATCAGTTTCAGGTCATTAACATTTGTTCCTGTTGCTCCGGTAATAACCACTTCTCCCAATTGCTCCAAAGGACCTGATACATCGTGTTTCATTAAAGCGGCAAAAAGGTCGATCCCCTCAGCCCGGGCTCTCTCCAAAGTAGATTTATCTACCATGGCCCCGGCCAGATTGGTCGGACCGTCAGTGCCATCACTATCAACACTGGCAATGACCACATTTTCCATCCCGTCCAACCTGAGTGCTGCACCAAGGGCAAACTCCTGGTTCGGCCCTCCTTCACCACACTCACCGGTGATACTTACAGTTGACTCACCGCCGCCAATAATAACACAGGGGGCATTCATCGGATTCCCACTGACCAGTATCTCCCTGGCGATATCAGCAAAAGTACCGCCAACTTCCCGCCCCTCACCCTCTAATACGGTTGAGAGGATCATCCGGTTCTTAATTCCCAGCTCCTCTGCAGCCTCATAGGCTCCCATGCAGGCAGCATTACTCGGTACAAGAATGAAATTGTAGGTTTTGTGTTCTGCGAGGTCCTTATCCTTGGGGGTTTCCGCCTCTGGACCAGCATTTTTAAAGTAATGCTGAATCGACTCCGGCATCTTCTCCCACAGCTCATACTTGGTCAAAGCTGTTCTGGCCATCTCCAAGGTAGATGTATCCGGCACTGTAGGGCAAGTAATATAGTCGAGCTCATCACCGGTCACATCAGATACCGTAAGATTGATGAGATGTGCCTCAGGATTGATCAAGCGCGCCAAATTACCTCCCTTGATCTTAGACAGGTGCTTGCGGACAGCATTCATCTCATAGATATTGGCACCACTGTAGAGCAGCACCTGAAAAGCCACCTTTTTATCTTCAAGACTGACACCATCAACCGGATAAGGCAGTAGAGCTGTGCTGCCACCTGTAAAGGCTGCAAATATTATGTCTCCAGGCTTAGTATCTTCTGCCAGAGAGTAAATGTCCTTTGCCGCAGCACACCCGGCCTCGTCAGGTATTGGATGAGAAGCCATGCGCATATCAATTTTATCAAGCTCTCCATCTTGGCCATACTTACAAATTACAATACCATTATTAATTCTGTCGCCAAGAATCTCTTCCAGGGCCTTAGCGATAGGATATGTGGCTTTCCCTGCCCCAACGACATAGATGTTTCCAGCCTTATTAAGGTCAAATGTGTGGCAACCAACAGTAAGAGTTTCATTCTCCAGTGAGATCAAGTTTTTGACCGCCAGGTAAGGATCAGCCTTAGCCAAAGCTTTCTCAACCAATTTTATCGTGACTTCCCTAGCTTCTTGACAGCCATGCTCAAGAAGATCCTCCCGATTCTTCACATAGCTCATCCCGTCTCCTCCTTCCATAATTACTCCGTCCCATTATTTCAACTATTGTCCAACTGTCGATGACTTTTTATCATCACTTTGCGCGTAAATATGTGTACCCTCATCCCCTAAGACAGCCTGTTCGATCATTTCCGGCAGCGTAATGATCGCCTCCGCTCCTCCTGCCTCAAGGAAAGAAACCGCCGCTTCTATCTTTGGTCCCATACTTCCGGCTGCAAAATGCCCCTGTTCCATATAAAGCTGTGCATCTTCTAGAGAGATGGAATCAAGGTCAATCTGGTTGGGTTTCCCGAAGTTCAAAGCGACCTTACTGACACCGGTTGGAATTACCAAAAGATCCGCATTTAACAGCCCGCCAATCAAACTGGCAACCCTATCCTTATCGATCACCGCGGCTGATCCAGCCACACTGTCTCTGTCACTGATTACCGGAATCCCTCCACCGCCGCAGCTGATAACAGTGAATCCCTTTTCCACCAAGGCCCGAATTGCCCGGAGTTCTACAATCTCAACCGGTCGGGGTGAAGCAACGACTCGTCTGTAGCCTCTGCCTGCATCCTCAACCAAATCCCATCCCTTTTCCCGCTTCAACTCTTCTGCCTGTTCGCGGTCATAGAAAGGCCCAATGGGTTTTTGAGGTTTTTGGAAAGCCGTATCATCCGCGCTTACCTTAACCTGGGTAACCACAGTGACAACATCCTTATCGATGTTTTGGCGGCTATATTCGTTTTTCATAGCCTGCTGGATCATGTAACCAATGGAACCCTGGGTTTCTGCAACAGCAACATCAAGGGGCTGTGGCGGGACTTGCTCCCGGGCAGCCTCTGATTTCAGGAGATTGAAACCAACCTGGGGACCGTTGCCATGGGTGATTACCACATCAAAACCATTCTTCACCAGGTTCACAATGGGTTTGCAGCTGGCTTGGATAACCTCCAGCTGATCCTCGGCACTGATTTTGTCATTATCTTTGATAAGGGAATTACCTCCCAGTGCAATAACAACAAGCCTTTTCATTCTATCTCTCCCCTCCCATCTCCAATAAAAGCTGTTATGGATATGAAACGGCCGTCATTTTCGCCGGCCGTTTCGTATCTATTGTTCTTGCTGCTTAGCAGCTAGTAAGGAATTTTGAAATTCCGGCCCGCGTAAACAGCGCCTGATCCCAACTCCTGCTCAATCTGCAGCAATCTGTTATACTTTGCGGTTCTCTCACCACGGATTGTTGCTCCAGTCTTGATCTGTCCTGCATTGATACCCACTACCAGGTCCGCGATAATCGGGTCCTCTGTCTCGCCTGAACGCTCGGACACCATAACACCGAAGTTATGACGGTAAGCCAATTCCGCTGCATCAAGGGACTCAGTGAGGGTACCGATCTGGTTCACTTTCCACAGGAGAGCGTTGCCGGCCCCAAGGGGTGCTCGTTCTTTGATCAGTCTGGGGTTTGTGCATAAGAAGTCATCACCGACAATCTGGATCTGCAGTTCCTTGGTGGCCCTGACAAACCCGTCCACATCATCTTCACTGAATGGGTCTTCCATACTGGCAATAGGATATGTTTTTAACAGGTCCTTGTAGAAATCAAGCAGTTCATCTGTTGTCAGTTCATTCCCCTCAAGACTGTATTTTTTAGTCTCAGGGTTATAAAGGTGTGTTGTAGCACAGTCGAGCCCATAAACGATCTTCTTGGCATATGGGGTTCTCTCCACTGCCATGACCAGGTTGTCTAAGGCCTCCCGCACCTTGATAATCGGTGGGGCAAACCCTCCCTCATCACCAACATTGGCAGCGATTTTTCCATACTTGGAAATAATAATCGATCTTAGTTCTTCATAAACAGCCATGGCGATCTCCATGGCCTCGCTAAAGGTCTCTGCCCCTACCGGGAAAATGCAGAATTCCTGAAACTCCAGGTCATTTGAGGCATGCTGGCCACCATTGATCAAGTTGAGCAGTGGAACCGGCAGCACATGGGCATTGGGGTTAATATAACGATAAAGCGGCATATTCATAGCATTTGCAGCTGCTCTGGCAGCAGCCAGGGACACACCGAGAATAGCATTAGCACCAAGACGCGCCTTGTCCGGTGTTCCGTCAAGAGCGATCATAGCTGCATCAAGCTCACGCTGTTTTGAAGCATCCATACCCTTAACTTCCGGCAGGATAACCTCTTTGACATTGGCAACGGCCTTTCTTACTCCCATTCCGCTGAAACGCTTCTCACCGTCACGCAGTTCTTTGGCCTCTTTGGCTCCAGTGGAGCGACCAGCAGGTACATCAGCACGCCCCATTGTGCCGTCATTTAGTATGACATCTACTTGTACAGTTGGGTTGCCGCGGCAATCCAGTACCTCTCTGGCATCAATATCTTTAATCTTTAAATCCATACCGCATCCACTCCTACATTATTTTGGCCTTTTGTCTTGTCTGGGGAAACCGAATATCCCCGGTTTCCCCATTGACAAGTCATTATTTTTCTATTTATTACAGGAACAGCGAAAGAACTGACTTCTGAATGTGTAGTCTGTTTTCAGCTTCGTCAAAGATAACGGAGTTTGGACCATCGGCTACTGCGTCTGTTACTTCATAACCTCTGTCACAGGGGAGGCAGTGCATGTAGAGTGCATTTTTCTTGGCACGTGCCAGCATTTTCTCATCACAGATCCAGTCTTTGTGCTTGTCAAAGAGCTCACGCTGTTTCTGCTCATCAAATGCCTCTGTTGCCGGCGGGAAGAAGTTCATGCTGGCCCAGGATTTCGGGTAAACTACATCGGCATCTTTGAAAGCGTCCTCCATGGAGTCGGTTTCCTCAAAAGAACCGCCATACTGCTTCACATTATCTTTAACCGCATCGATCATCATAGGATCAAGCTCAAAGCCTTCAGGACGTGCAAAGGTGATATCCATCCCAAACTTGCTGGCAGTTGCCATCAAGCACTGGGGAACGGCTATCGGCTTCTTCACACTGGGAGAGTATGCCCAGCTGACAACCAATTTCTTATTCCGGAGGTCACCAAGCTTTTCTTTCATAGTCAGCATATCAGCCATGGACTGTGTTGGATGATATACATCACATTCCGCGTTAATTACAGGAATATCTGCCCACTCAGCAAACTCACGGATGTATTTGGTTCCATTACCGTATATCCATTCAACTGCATCGCCGTAAATTCTAATGACAATACCATGTCCAAACCTGGAAAGAACCCGGGCGGTATCGGAAACTCTCTCAGTCACATAAGCTTTTTCCGCACCTGCAACAGCAGGGGTATAAATCTTATCAGTATCGAGATAGTTGCCATGGCCGCCTAGTTGGGTCATACCGGTTTCAAAACTGTTCCGGGTACGTGTTGAACGGCAGTAAAAAATCAGGAAAGCGGTTTTGTTTTTGAGCAGTAAGTGCTCGCGACCCATAGCCACATCCTGTTTTAGAGTTGCAGCTGTTTCTAAGATTGTTTCCAATTCATCTTTGGTGAAATCAAGTGTGTTAATAAAGTCACGTCCACGCAATGATCTTGTTTGCATGTCTATTCCTCCTTGTTGTTTTTGTAATATTCGGGCTGCTTTTTGGCGCCCTGCTACCGGAACCAATCTTACCTCCTTTGTGCATTGTTTGGCAGTTTGAACAAATATGACCAAGAGCTTCAACTGTGTAAGATATGGCTCCTTCATACTCAATTATAGATGAGACCGTGATTAAAACAATTCACATTATCAACAAAACAACGCTTTCTATGGCGATCTTTTTTGTGCAACCTGCTGGACCAGGAAAAACCTAGCCGGGTGCACCTTGCACAAAAAGATGAACTTTTTATACTGCCTGTTTGTTAGTAATGAGAATATTTTCGGATAAGCTATAACCTTATAATTAATGTAGGGACCAAAGTGTTCCTGACACAGGGACTGTCCAACACGCACAGAATGAAAAGTTCACTTTTATAGAAAAGAGGCAATGATAATGCAGGTAGTTGAATTAACCAGAAACTTGGTTCGCATACCAAGTGAAAACCCATGCGGAAGCGAGCAGGAAATCGCCCAATATATTACACAATGGATGAACGCCCTGCCCGGGGTGGAAGTGATCAATGAGGAGGTTCTCCCAGGAAGACCTAATGTGGTCGGTATTTTGCGAGGCATGGAGAATAGATGCGGCCTGGCTTACCTAGGACATATGGACACAGTACCCCGTGGAACCTGCTGGAACTGCGATCCCTTTGGGGGCATGGTCAAAGAAGGAAAGCTACATGGTCGGGGAGCCGCAGATATGAAAGGCGGCCTAGCAGCCATTTTGATGGCCTTACACAATTTAGCCCAGTCCGGGAAAAAACCGAAGCAGGATTTCCTGGTCTGTGCCACCATGGATGAGGAGGGCCCAGAGATGCTGGGTGCTGTGGACCTCGTTAAAAAAGGATACATAGATCATGAAACACCGGTAGTAGCCACCGAGCCAACCGGGAATGAACTGCATACATGCCATAAAGGTTTGGTATGGTATGAGATCAAGGTCCAGGGGAGGAGTGCCCATGCGGGTAACCCCCAACTGGGAGTTGATGCCATTCATGGCATGTCCTTAGTGCTGGCCGAATTAAAGAAACACCTGCATGGCCTTGATTATAACCACCCTCTACTTGGCCGTCCGACACTGACATATGGAAAGATTAAAGGGGGAGTAAAAACCAATGTGGTCCCAGCCGACTGCCTGGCTGAAATTGATCTGCGCCTGGTCCCACCAATGACACTTCAAGACACAGCAAGCTTTCTGGGCAAAGTGCTGGATAATGTCACATCATCCTTTCCCGGGCTCAAGGCAAGTTACCGCCAGATCAACAATAACCGCCCTCCCATAGAGGCTCCCCCATCATCACCGGTGATCACCGCTTTTCAGAATGCGTACCACGCTGTCACTGGCAGAGAAGTAAAGATAGGAGGATTCCCGGCCTATACCGATGCTTCAATCATTTCCTATATGACCGGCAACCCCCACTGTGTACTCTTCGGCCCTGGTCACCTGGAACAGGCTCATACAATCGATGAGTTCATATCAACAAAAGAACTGCTGGAAGCAGAAAAGGTCCTGACAGAGGCAGCAAAAGGCATCCTCTATTAATAGATACAAGTACATCACATGAGACCAAAACAGCGATAAAACTGGTTAATTCCCGAAATAAAAAGAAGGAGATAATATGAAAAAAACAAAAATCATCTGTACCATTGGGCCAGCGTGTGAATCGCTGGAGTCAGTAAAAAGTCTGATTGAGGCTGGGATGGATATTGCGCGGCTAAATTTTTCCCACGGCAGCCATAAAGAGCATGGAAAACGAATAGCAGTGCTCCGACAAACAGCAGCTGAATTAGGAAAAAACCTGGGGATTATGCTCGACACAATGGGACCTGAGATCCGCACCGGTGTTTTCAAAGGTGGCGAGGCCTTCCTACAGGAGGGTAAAAAAGTAATCCTGACAACGGAAAATGTGAAGGGTGACAACACCCTAATCCCCGTCAGCTACAAGGAGCTGCCCCAATCCCTGCAGAAGGGAGATACAGTTTTAATCGCAGACGGAGCAATCAATCTTGAAGTACTGGAGACAAAGGAAAAAGAGATTACCTGCCGTGTGGTCATCGGCGGGGTACTGACCGACCGGAAAGGGGTAAACATCCCTGGAGTATCCTTGGACCTGCCCTTTTTGACAGAAAAGGACATTCAGGACATCAACTTCGGGATCGAACAGGGGGTAGACTTTATCGCTGCATCTTTTGTGCGGCGCCCGGAGGATGCCCTGATCATCAGGAGAATCCTGGAGTCACGCAGTGCCAATATCGATGTCATCGCCAAAATTGAGAACGCAGAAGGTGTTCAGAATCTGGACCATATTATTAAGGTCGTAGATGGAGTGATGATCGCCCGGGGTGATTTAGGAGTGGAGATCCCGGAGGAGGAAGTACCTGTTATTCAAAAAAAGATTATTGCCAAGTGCAACCAGGCAGGAAAGCCCGTGATCACTGCAACCCAGATGCTGGAGTCCATGATTAAAAACCCCCGTCCTACCAGGGCGGAAGCCAGTGATGTGGCCAACGCCATCATCGATGGTTCTGATGCCATCATGCTCTCAGGAGAAACAGCTTCAGGAAAATACCCGGTGGGAGCAGTACAGGTGATGGCCAGGATCGCCGAGCAGGCTGAGAATGCTCTGGACTATGGACGGTCCCTACAAAGCTCCAACTCTGCTTTGCATACCAGGACCGATGCCATCGCTCATGCCACCTGCACAATAGCCGCCGACCTTAAAGCAGCAGCGATCATTACAGCAACAAAATCCGGTTTCACAGCTCGGATGGTATCCAAATACAGGCCAAAAGCCCCCATTATCGCGGCCTGCCCTGGGGAAGATATCTGCAGAAAACTGTCCCTGATATGGGGTGTACAAGCAGTTGTGGGCTGCACAAAAAACAGCACTGACGAAATAATACAGGAAGCCATCGACCAAAGTCTTGCAGAAGGCTTGATCAATAATGGGGATTTGGTCATCCTTACCGCGGAAATCCCCCGCAAGACAAATCTGATCATGGCATCGATCATCGGGGAGGTAATCGCAAAAGGTACAGGAATAGGGAACAGCGTGGTCACAGGCATAGTACGGATCTGCCGCAGTCCGGAAGAAGCAAAGAAAAAAATCAGGCAAGGTGATATCCTGGTATCCCGTTCTACAACCCGCGACTACTTACCTATTATGAATAAAGTGGGAGCAATAATCACTGAAGAAGGAGGGCTTACATCTCACGCCGCTATCATTGGTATAAATATGAAAATTCCGGTACTGGTAGGGGTAGACAGCGCGCTAGAGATACTGGAAGATAACAGTACTGTCACTGTTGACAGCATCCGCGGCTTGATCTATAACGGCATGGTCTCTGTTCGGTAAACAGCCATCTTGACATTCCCCCGGAGCAGTTATCTGTTCAGCTGTTGTACTTCTCCAGCATAATTGCCAGGTACAGGTACATGGCCTCATAGAAGTTCCGGGGGTCCAACCCCGTCAGCTTCTTCACCCGGTCCAGGCGGTAGGTTACGGTATTCCTATGGACAAAGAGTTTTTTAGCAGCCTTGTTGATGCTCAGATTACAGTCAAAAAACATCTTGACTGTTTTCTTCAGATCATCATCAATAACTGTTATAATCTTTTCAACTAACTCCACCACATTTGCAGGAAGATACTCAAGCACAACATTAACTCCCATATCATCCCAGTAATAGATACTGGGCTCTCCGTCAATCTTCCTGGTAACCTTCAGAATCAGACAAGCCTCCCGGTAACTCCTGCTGTATTCCTCCATCGTCTCCGCCACATTACCAATCCCGATAGAAACAGTTATATTAAAAACCCTGGCCAGTTTTCTCTCAAGCTTTTGGGCAACCTTTTCCAGGTAACTTTTTATCTCCTTTTCCTCAATATCCTGGGGGATAAGCTGCAAGATGGCAAAGCGGCCCCGGCCAACACGGGTGACCATATTGGTTTTCTCTTGAGTCCGCCTCATTTTTCTCTGAATATCAAAGGTCAATCTCTCCAGATTCAGTTCCCCTCCGGCTTTATCCCGCATCCATTCTTGCAGTGAAACTCCATTAATCTTGACCACATCAATAACCATTACCGCCCGGGGCACTTCAATATCATACCCCAGTGTTTGAGCCCTAAGGTGAAAGAAACCCATATCATCCCCAAACCTGCCCTTCAGCAGATCATGAATATAACGGTCCCGAGCTCCTGCCTCCACCTGCAGCTGTTGTTTAAGAAAAGAGTCCTGCAGCATCAGTTCGACAGTATTTTTCAACAGCCTGCCGTAAACCCGAACATCCTCCGGGTCGCCGGTAATCCCCACAACCCCTATAATCTTACCACCAAAGGTGATCGGGAGGCTGATACCGGGCAAAACCCCATCCAAATGTGAACTCTGGCTTTTATTAATTTCAACAATTTTACCGGTCCTGATGACACTAACAGAAGGTTCATGGAATGTATTGACTCTGCTGTTATTCCCGCTGGCAAGAATTATCCCATTTTCATCTACAATATTGATATTTTCATTAATAATCTCCATGCTGCTCTTGACTATATTCTGCGCCAGTTCCGCGGATAGCTTCATCTACCACACCTCCTTAAAGGTTTCTCTGTACTATAAACCAGAAAAGCCAAAGGTAAAGCAATATACTAAATCAAAGTTTTCATGTTAACATAATTCCATAGATGCTGCCGCAAATCCTGCTAAAACAGAATAGTGAGATACGAGGGAGTGGTTAACTTCATGAAGAAAAATAAACCGGCTGGGGTTCTCTTTCGAGCCCAACCGGCGTAAATTTATTTACCATTAACTATTGTATTCGAATCCTCTGACTAAAACAATTGGTGTGCCAGCATCAGCAGACCCGGCCACAAGGTCCGCAAGTGTCCCGAGAATACTGGTGGCACTTCGAGGAGTTGTGCCTAAATCTTCAGTAACAATATCATTCTGTTTTTCCTTTATCTGCGAAATGATCTCTTCCTTGTTATACCCCTGACTGTACAGGGTATCTACCACAAGTTTCAGTTTGGTCCCGCCGCGCAGACCTGCATTTTGAAGACCACTGCTCACCCCAACAGCCGGGTGTGGATCAGCCAATTCGTAGATCCGTGTATCCGGGTCCTTGTACGCACCATCTCCGAAGATAAGCACTTCCACTTTTTTGCCGGTCACATCAAAAATTTTTTCTTTGATCTGTTCCGCAGTACCATCGCCATCTTCCGGCAAAAGCTTCAAAATACCTTCCTGGAAATCAGAAACATTGGATCCGATTGCTCCCCAGGGCTCTGGCCCCACATCTTGAATAGTGATCACCGGAACCATTGCTCCAAAAGAAAGAAAAATTTCCTTAAGCTTTTCCCGCTCATGAACAGCGCCAATACAAACACCGTCAATATAGCCCATATCATAGATTTTGAAGGGGTTATTGGTAAAAATTATTTCCCCACGGGCCCCTGCCTCTTCAATCATGCGGAGATACAGCTCCTGGTAATCTACATCAGTAATAGGGTGAGTAAATATGTTATTCCCCAACTCATTGGAAAAAATCACATCAGGTTCATGATAGCTGTCGAGTTGTGCGGAAAAATCAAGGGTTTCAGGCTCTACATCAGTTTGGCCCAGATAATCATTGGCATCCACTATGGTCAGGTTATGGTGTTCCAGGTTGACAGCAACAGCCAAAGCACACTCTGCCTCAGGAACATCCTGCTGAATACCAACCGCTTTTCTCGCTGCTTTTTTCAGTTCAGCAAAGGTCACTTCCACCACTGCAATTTTACCATCTGGCATCCTTACGGTCAGATCCGCAATGCCCTTTCCCGTAATTTTGCGGATGCTGATAATATGGTAACCGATCTCCTGCAGCTTCAAGGCAGCAATGATCTCCCTGATCAAAACATTGAGCATCGGGGTGTTTCCTCTGGCTTCTAGCAAGCTCTGCAGTGTTTTCTTCAGTTTCAGGCGTGTAGAAGCAAAGTCCTCATCGATCACCAGGTTGCCAACCTCATCAAGGGGAATCGGTAATTGAACGATAACCTTCCCTCCCCTGGTTGCCATGGCGGCTGCCTTTAAGATTAAGGCAAATCGGTTGCGGCTGGCAATCGGGCTGATCATAGCCAGAGTACCACCTGGTTTCATGTTCAGCTTTCTTTGAACTTCCTCAGCCAGTTCAGTGCAGCTGACATAGCGATTTTGGGACCTGGCAACAACAGCTTCGGTAATGCAAATAATATCCCCGTCAGCTGCTATTGTTTTAACAGCATCAGCTGTAATCGAAGCAATATCATCGTGAGGCAAGATAAGTCCTATTTTCAATCCTATTGCTGCGACACCGGAATTTGCAGGCAAAGTTAATTCATCCATTGACTCCATCCTTTCACAGTGGAATAGATTAATGTCCTGATTTGGACAGTATTATTCAAGGGTATCCCTTTTCGGCACCAACAGCATAAGTCAACCTTTCAACAGTTAAACAAAACTTCACAAACAATTGCTGCTAAACCCTTATAGAAATATAGAAAATAATATTCGGTATGATATTTTGTCAACTCTTTGATCAACAGATTTCATTATAATTGCCTTTGGCGACGATCGCAAGTTAAAATCGTTGGTGGCAAAGCTTTCGAAATTAATTGCTGTGATAACCAGCCACTTTTCTCCCAGAGCTGCTATAGGCTACAATAGTAATAGGGTGAGCAATATAATGAACAAAAAATATATAAAACTTAGCAAAACAATGGCACATGCTTTAAGGCATGCCCCACAAAACTACGGTTTAATTTTAGATGAAAAGGGTTGGACAGATGTAGAGAAACTGATAAAAGGATTAAAAAACCACTCGAAGAGATTTAAAGATGTAACAATAAATGATCTACAAAAAATCATAAATGAATCCAATAAAAAACGGTTTGAAATAAAGGATGGAAAAATACGAGCAACCTACGGCCATTCCCTACCATCTAAAATAGAGAAAAAATCTACACCTTTGCCGCCCTGGGTGTTGTGCCGTGATATAAGAACTTTGGTGGCACTGTAGGCTTTTTCTCGATTTTAGATGGTAGGGAATGGCCGTAGGTTGCTCGTATTTCCCCATCCTTTATTTCAAACCGTTTTTTATTGGATTCATTTATGATTTTTTGTAGATCATTTA
>DUMY01000240.1 GCA_012839645.1 Syntrophomonadaceae bacterium | reverse complement strand
ACCGGTGGTCCCCTCTTCCAGAACCCAATTGCCCTGGACGTCAAAGGCCTCAAGTCTCATGAAAATTACTGTTTTCTCCATATCGATTAGACCGATCACGGGGAGATAGATCACGAGGATGCTTCTCGTGGTCTATTGTTTTTGTTTGAGTGACTGGCACCATTTATTCTATTTGTGTTTGTGTCGCTCGAGCTCTTCTCCAGCTGCTGCCATCAGGTGAAGTGAGGATGGTGCCCAGGATGCTTCAATAATATCTTTAATGCCGGTCTGTACGCCTGAATGTACTTTGCAATACTATTTGCATGAAGCAACTGATTAAAGGTTACAGGATAAATACCAGTAGATGTTGAATTTATAAAATTGGATATTTTTGATTTTCTTGAGAGGATATAAAGATGTTTAGGAGTTATAAAAAAGGACGACCCGTTCTGAAGATACCTCGCTCCCGTTTGGAGATAATTATTGAAGTGATAGCTGTCCTCGGCATCTTGGCTCATGCCTTGCTTTTGATTCATTACTGGCCGGCCCTACCGGATGTGATCCCTACCCATTTTGGGATCTCAGGTGAGGCGGATGGTTGGGGGAGTAAGAGTTCACTAGTGCTCTTGCTCGCTGTAAATATTGGTTTGTACTTGATGATGACGGTGCTCAACTTTTTTCCCCAAACCTTTAACTATATTGTGGAAATTACTGAAAAAAACGCCCGGGAGCAGTATTATTATGCGCGGTTAATGATGAATTTCGTGAAAGTAGAAATAGTCTGGATTTTTGCCTATATTGAGTGGGGTACTATACAGGTGGCACTGGGCAAAGCCTCAGGCCTTGATGGAACTGTTATGCTCAGTTTTATCATAGCTATGACTGTTACAACACTCTACTTTATCTGGCGTTCCTATGGTATTGGTTAGCACATTCCTGGGCAATACGATTTGGTTCCGGGATTAATTGCCGCTCCAGGCTCTTTTTTTACCCCCTTCTAATTTACTTCAAAAAACCTTACTCATCCTCTTGCTTTTCTCTAATCCCTGTGTTAAATTTTAATAGAACGGGCATATGCCCACACTATTCGGGAAAATATAGCCTAATTAGGAGGTTATTTTAATGAAAATTGGGGTAACAGCAACTGGGAAAGATCTCGAGTCTCAGATGGATCCCCGCTTTGGGAGATGTGCTTACTTTGTCCTGGTGGATCCAGATACAGAGGAGTTTGAAGCCGTGGATAATCCGGGAGTATCTGCAGGAGGAGGCGCCGGAATCCGGGCAGCACAAGCGGTTATAAAGCAGGGAGCAGAAGCGGTTATTACCGGGCATTGTGGCCCCAATGCTTTTGATGTTCTAGCTGCAGGAGGAATAAAGATTTACCAGGCATCTGAAATGAGTGTCAGGGAAGTGCTGGATCTTTATAAAAAGGGAGAACTGAAAGAAATCAGCACCCCCGGCAGAGCCAACTCCCGATGATTATTTCTATTTTAAGTGGCAAAGGAGGCACCGGTAAGACCACTGCAGCGGTCAACCTGGCTGTCTCCCTGGCAGCAAAGAACGAAAAAGTACTCTTGCTGGATGCGGATGTGGAGGAACCCAATGCCGGACTCTATTTAAAGCCGGTTTTGGAGGAATCTTTGCCGGTTTCCATCCTTGTTCCTCAGATCGATGAGGAGCAGTGCGACTACTGCGGAGAGTGCGCCGATTTTTGCCAGTTCAATGCACTGGCTGTTGCTCAAAAAGTTGTGCTCACCTTTCCTGAGCTCTGCCATGCCTGTGGTGGGTGTACACTTGTTTGCCCTAAGGAGGCGATCAAGGAGGTTGGCAGGGAGATCGGTGTGGTGGAAAAGGGATGGGCAGAATCCATAGGTTTCTGGCAGGGAAGGCTGAACATCGGAGAGCCTTTCGCAGTGCCGGTGATACGCAGTCTTAAAGAAGGGCTGGCAGATATAAAAGACAGTGTAGTGATCATAGATTCTCCTGCAGGTGTATCCTGCCCTGTGATAGAGGCGGTCAGGGGCAGCGACTTTGCCCTCCTGGTTACAGAACCAACACCATTTGGGCGCCATGATCTGGGGCTTGCCCTAGAGATGGTAGAGCATTTAGGGGTACCGCATGGTGTGGTGATTAACCGTGCCGGGGATGATAACAGCATAGTCAGTGACCTCTGTCAGGAGAAAAACGTTCCCATCATGCTGGAGATCGAATTCAGTTCCCGCCTGGCTTCACTGGGGGCTGCGGGTATCCCTTTTAGCAAAGTGTTACCTTACTGGCAGGAAAGATTCTATGAAACCTATCAGATTATCAAGGAGAAATGCTTATGCGCCAATTAGTGATTACCAGCGGAAAAGGAGGAACAGGTAAAACAACGGTAACCGCCAGCCTTGTTGCTCTTGCGGGTGAAAAAGTTGTCGCAGATGCGGATGTGGAAGCCCCTAACCAACACCTCTTGCTCAACCCCCAGATCATGGAGAAAGGGGAGTATAAAGGGGCAAAAATGGCGATCAAGGATCCTAAAAAATGTGAACAGTGTGGGAAATGCGAGGAATACTGCCGCTTTAATGCCATCAAGGATATGGAAGTGGATCCCACTGGCTGTGAGGGTTGTGGTGTCTGCGTATTTGTTTGTCCAACAGGAGCCCTGCGGCTTGAAGAAGTTACCACAGGAGTTACCATGGTTTCCAAAACCGATTACGGTTCTTTTTCACACGCTCTATTAGAAATAGGTGCAGAAGGTTCCGGGAAACTGGTAACAGAGGTGCGCAGAAATGCCGAAAAAATATTGCAAGATGAGCCGTTGCTGCTTATTGATGGTCCACCGGGAATCGGGTGCCCTGTCATCGCTTCTCTCACCGGGACAGATCTTGCTTTGATCGTGTCTGAACCCTCTGTTTCCGGGAGGCATGATTTGGAAAGGATTCATCAAGTAACACAGCATTTTGGGGTGGACGCCCTGGCCTGCATCAATAAGTGGGATTTAAGCCCTGAAATGAGCAAGGATATTAAAAAATACTGTGAAGATAAAGGTGTTAACCTGGTTGGCAAAATTCCCTTTGACCCCGAGGTTATGGATGTTTATAAACAGGGTTTGCCTGTAGAGCGTCTATTAAAAACCAAAGCAGGGGAAGCTATTGAAGAGATATGGGATCATGTCAGGGAACACCTTTTTAATAATAAGAAATCAAACATTAAAGAGGAGGATTAACCATGAAGGTTGCTGTTCCGTCTGAAGGCAATAACATATGTGCTCATTTTGGACACTGTGAGAGTTTTACGATTGCAGAAGTGGAAGATGGTAAGGTGATCAACAAGAAAACATTGGATGCACCTCCACACGAACCGGGTGTGCTGCCGCGTATGCTGGCCAGTGAAGGTGTTAATGTGGTGATTGCCGGAGGGATGGGTTCCCGTGCCCAGGATCTTTTTGCACAGCGAGATATTCAGGTGATTACAGGCGCCAGTGGTTCTATTGATGATGCCTTGACAGCGTTTATCCAGGGTAATTTGAAAACTGGTCCCAATGTATGCGACCATTAATAATCCATCAAAATAACAATTGAAGATGCCATGCGCCGTTGAAAACCAATACGGCGCTTTTTATTTCTAAAAATATATTTTATACTACTTGATTGACATACCGGCTTTATGTTATATTAATAATGAAATGGGCATATGCCCATAACAAGAGCCTGTTAGAACTTAAACCTGGGTGCAAAGGGGTGACACTGGTTGGATGATATTCTTCACTCCTGTTATCAAGAACTACAGAAGCGCCATATTCGCCTAACTCCCCAACGTGAGGCTGTACTGCTGGTGTTGTACCGTGAAAAAGATGAGCATTTAACCTCATATGAGTTATTCGAAAAAGCTAAGAAAATCTATCCTGAGCTGGGGTTGGCGACGGTTTATCGAACCCTTGAGCTTTTCCAAGAAGTGGGCTTGCTCAGAGAGGTTCAGTTTGATAAGGGATTAACCCAATATGAATTGAGGGATCCACAGGATGGTCATCACCACCACCTGGTCTGCAAGCATTGCGGCTATCCCCAGGAGATTGATGGTATTTTTCCAGAAAAACTGCTGGAACTAATAACTGAAGAAACCGGTTTCATGATTACAGATTACTGCTGTCAGTTCTATGGTTATTGTGAGAAGTGCAGAGTGAACAGTGATAAGGATGGTAAACAAGCAAAAGTTGAGGAACTAACGAGAGGGGAGGTGTTGAAAGATGCGCGGACGTAACTATTTCGGTCCTGGTTTTTGGAAAGGTGGTCCTGGCCGAGCCTGGGGAGGCAGAGGTCGGGGGCAAGGCCCTGGTTTAGGTAGAGGTATAGGCAGAGGCAGAGGCAGAGGTAACCCATCACCCTTTTGCCGGTTTTTCCCTTGGCTTTCGCGCCGATGGTGGGCTGCATCAGGAAGTGTTCCTGGGCCCTGGGCTGCTGCACCAACACAGGGAGAAGAATGGAATGAAACAGAGGTTCTCAAAGAACAGGCCAGTTT
>DUMY01000239.1 GCA_012839645.1 Syntrophomonadaceae bacterium | reverse complement strand
TGGTACCCACTTCAATGGCTTTTTCACCCCATCGATGATTTCCTATCCCATGTACGGCAACATGCAGATAAGGACCCACAAGTTCACTATTTTGACCCAGAGATCGGCTCTTCTCCAGACTGCGCCTGATCACTTCGCGGTATTCCCGGAGGGCATCCTTTTGTAAAGGTGCATCATGTTCCGGCCCACGGTTTAAGTCTGCGGAAAGCCTGGATACTATAGCGATCATCCCCGTACATCCGGAGGCGGCAATCCCGGATACGATATCCCCTGTATAGATATCCCACTTCTTGGTACGCTTAGAATCGCCACCCGCCTCTGCCAGTGTCGGCTTTGTGGCATGCACAGCATCTACATGGCAACACAGATCACCATAAACATATTTTAAAAAGCGTCCCTGCTCAAACTGCACTGTTTTCCACCTCAAATTCCAAATATCTTTCTATAATATCAAGAAAATTGTCATGGCCATGCGGTTTAAGTACATATCAGTACTTTAATTCTTTTGGCATAGATTTTTTACGCAGGCACTGCTAACCCCTTGCGAATCATTTAGTTTTGATTTAAGATACTAGTTAAAATATTCCTTGGAGGTAATAGTATTGCGCCTCGGTGCGGCTCAGATGTTCATTTCAGATGAACTAAAAACTAATACTGAAACTGTATTAAAGATGGCAGAAGAAGCAGCTCACAAGGGTCTAGATCTGCTGGTATTTCCGGAAATGTGCCTGAACGGATATAACCCTTCTACTTTGACTCAGGATAATTTTAATGACAAGCTGAGTATGGCCTTAGATAAAATATCCCATAAGTCAGCTGAACTTGATCTAGGTCTTATTGTGGGAAGGGCAGTATTTACCGATGAAAAGCTGTACAATGCTGCTACAGTGATTCTTCCCGATGGGACAACCCATACCTTTAATAAGAACAACCTCACCGCAGCAGAGGCGGACTATTTCACTCCGGGCACTGAGCCCCTCACCTTTGCATATCAAGGATACAAATTCGGAGTGATCATCTGCCGCGATCAAAACTACCCCGAATTAGCACGAGAAACTTGTAAAGATGCTGACGCCCTCTTCATCCTCTGCGCGCACTATTACAAACCTCTGGAAGCACGCTGGAAAGTGGACAAAAACCGAGCGCTCCCAATAGCCAGGGCAGTGGAAAACCACTGCTATGTGTTTATGGCTAACACCATCGGTAGCCACATCGGCATGATCAGCCTGGGAAACAGCCTGATTGCTGATCCCGAAGGTGTACTGGTGGTTTTGGCTGACGAAAGCTCCGAAACAATTATCACCTGTGATATAAAATAGAAATCGGAGACCAGAGGTCTAAACCTAAAAAACTATTGTGACCTAGCACGAGATTGTGTTAAGCCGTATTAATAGAAAAGAGACGGTGTATCCCGTCTCTTTCAATTACTTGCTCTTTCTACTTACTTGTGAAGTCCTTACCAACGTGATTTGCTGGCCTGGTAGCATTCTTTGCAGTAAACAGGCCTGTCAGATGACGGGCGGAAGGGTACTTCGGCTTCCTGTCCGCATTTAGCACAAGTAGTCTTGAACATCTCACGCGGGCGTCGGTTTGAGCCACGGTTCCGCTGCTGCTTCCTGGCAGCGCGGCAACTGGGGCACCGGCCGGGTTCATTTTCAAAACCCTTGGAAGCGTAAAATTCTTGTTCATTGGCAGTGAAAACAAAGTCTTCGCCGCAGTCACGGCAGTTCAGGGTTTTATCCTGGTACACGCTAAAACCTCCTTCTCAAAGGATTCTTAATTGGGTGGCATTGAGAGGCGGAGGTTTTAGGATTTAACCCTATTTTCCCGGTTCTCAAGCCTTTCAATTAGATTGTTCTTTATATATAACACACTTCATTTAATTTAACAACCTCTTTTTCGCATTTTTTGCCCTTTTAATCACTTATGATGGTGGCTACTTGGAAACCCCCTTTCTGTGCTGGTTTCATAAATGGCACAGCATCACTCTGAGACCCTCAGACATCTATTTCCCAAACACACACCTATGTCAAAATACATACCGATTCCTCTTTTTGTGTTATGATTTGATCCATGGTAGTATATGTCTAGCAACATAGTTTCTAGATAAGGAGTATACTCAGTGACGGGCATACCTCTATATATGCAGTTGGTTAACCAAATTAAAAAACAAATCAACCAAGGCATCTACAAGCCAGGCGATCTGTTACCATCAGAACACGACTTGGCTTCTGAATACAGCTACAGTCGGACAACTGTTCGCAAGGGCCTATCCATTCTTTTCTCAGAAGGGTATGTCAACCCCGTTCCCGGTAAAGGGTATTTTGTTAAAGAACCTGAGATAGACAATTATACACTCTATTTCAGCGAAAAAGGTTGTGTCAAAAACTACTCCGGTGATACTAAGCTGCTGGAAGTCCGACTAGTACCACCGGACAAGCTCAGCCAGCAGCTCGGCGATATCAAGAAAAGCTTTGTCATGATCAGATGGTTGATTTATGTTGATAAAAAACCGGCAGCCTATGATATCAAATACCTCCCCTACGAGAAAGGGAAACCCATCGTTGAACAAGAAATCCACTATGCAACTTTTCCCGAAATGGTGGCCAAACACCAATCCCTATTTTCGGTTAAAAAAACACTCAAGATAAGTGCACCCAGTATCACGCCAGAGCTCAATAAGCTGTTAAATTTGGATGATCAAGAGTCTGTCATTTTGGTAGAACAGGAGATCTTAAACGATCAGAGAAAATTAATCGGTTATGGTCAGTTATTTATCAGAGGCAAATACTGCAACTTAGTCGCTGTATCATCCTATCATCAAAGTCAATAAAAGTCTTATGAAAGGGATGACATATATTGGATGATAAATTAATAGCTGCAGTGGAGCAATTAAATGAAGATAAAGTGTTTAAATTGGTCGAAAAACGGCTGAAGGCAGGTAAAGACCCTGTCTACCTACAGGAACAGATCCGCTTGGGTATGCTCAAGGTAGGAATTCTCTATGAAAAAGGGGAATATTTCATCGCTGATCTGATTATGGCCGGGGAAATTGTAAAAAACGTATTGAAGATAATTCTTGCTAAACCGGAAGATCAACACCACAATAAAACGGGTACAATTTTATTGGGTACAGTACAAGGGGATCTACATGATATTGGGAAAAATATTTTTGCCAGCATGGTTGAGGCAGAGGGATTCGAGGTTATTGACTTGGGGATTGATGTTCCCCCGGAAGAATTTGTAGTAAAGACAAAGGAAATCCAACCACAGATCATAGCGATGAGCGGAGTGCTTACACTAGCCCTGGAAAGTATGAAAAAAACAGTCGCTGCGCTAACTGCAGCGGGGTTACGAGATCAGGTAAAAATATTAATCGGCGGCAACCCAGTAAACAGAATTTCCTGTGATTATATCGGAGCAGATGCATTCACCAATAATACCGATGAAGGAGTCACCTACTGTAAAAACTGGGTTGCAGGTTGAACACCCATGACCCCTTGGTGGCCCCATCAGAGGAGAAAACAGAGGCCGAAGCAATAACATCCGGCTTCCGACGTATATTTTCAAAGGGGGTATCCAAAACTGGATGCCCCCTTTTTAGATCCGGGATTATGCTGCACAATATAAAATGTAACTGTCCTTGATGCTATTTCTTAACTCCAATTTTCCCCTTGCGATATGCATTGGAGTATTTTCTGCAAAATCTATCCCGGCCCAACAGAGCCTCGGTTGCCAACAATGTAGCCATCATCTCCCGGTTGCAGGGGTCCATGATGGCTGAATCCATACCTGCAAACATCGCCAGTGTTAAAAAGTTCTGGTTTACAACTCTCCTCAACGGCATACCGAAAGAGATATTGCTCAAGCCCGATGTAACCTTGATGGTCGGGTATAACTTCTTAATAGTCCTGGTTGTTTCCATAAATTTCATTAATGAATCATTATCTGTAGAAAGAGCAATCACCAGGGGGTCGATGTGGATCCTGTCAGGGGCAATATCATACTTTTCCGCTTTGTCGACCAACTCTTTGGTAATATCGACTCTTGTTTGTACATCAGAGGGGATTCCCTTGTTGTCACAGGTTAAAGCAATTACCTGCCATTCTGTTCCTTTAATTAATGGTAAAATAACCTCACATTTATCCCCCTCCTCAGATACAGAATTGATAATACCGGTCCGTTTGGCATAGGAAAACACGCTTTCTATAGTTTTTGGATTTGGACTGTCTATAGACAAAGGAGTATCAACTGTGTCTTGAACAAGATCCATTAACCACTTCAATACATTACACTCTATTTTGGGATCTGTACCGGCGCAGACATCGATATAGTCTGCCCCTGCCTCGGACTGCTTTATTGCTAAATTTCTGATAAATTCCTCATCCCGCTCCTCAATCGCCTTTTTTACACTCGGAATAGTCCCGTTGATCTTTTCACCGATAATGATCATATTAATCTCCCTCCTCATGCAGTTTTAACCAAGACCCAACACTAATAATCGCTTTTATCCCAACAGACATGATTGATTATTTTGTAAGAAGATGCCTTCTCCTCCTGTTGGAAGAGAAGGCATCTCGGATCAATACTGATGTAGAGATCAAAAAGTTAGACACATATACTGCTTATCATATCCAAAAAATCTTCCATAAAAGCCTCTCTCTGCTCCTCCGGTATAAAATCCAAGGCAGCCAACATCTCATTCCAACCTTCAGGGTAAGTAAACAGATTCTGTTCTGCCATTAAAATAAACCCCCTTATTAAATTCTATATTCCCGCACAAACTCATTAACAGCTATCAAGTTTTCTGCAGAGCAGTCATTTGGATAAGAGATCATCTTATCCTGGCTGAAAATAAACCCTCCATCAGAGGCCAACTCATCAATCAGCCGTTTGGCATAATCGATACACTCTTTCTTGGTTCCACGAGCGAGAAGATCAGTTGGCATACCGCCACACAGACAGACTGTATCGCCAATTTCCTTTTTCGCTTTGAACAGATCATCATTTTCAAAATGGACAACCACATGTGAAAACAGCAGGTTATATGATTTTTACAAACAAGCTCCGAAAGGCCATGTGGTTGTCCATTTTGAAAATGATGATCTGTTCAAAGCGAAAAAGGAAATTGGCGATAATGGACAACCACATGGCCTTTCGGAGCTTGTTTGTAAAAATCATATAACCTGCTGTTTTCACATTCATTAAATATATGCAC
>DUMY01000238.1 GCA_012839645.1 Syntrophomonadaceae bacterium | reverse complement strand
ATTTTCTTCACTGCGCCTCCATCATCCACCTTCGGAGCAAAAACGTGTAATTTTCCCTTTTGCATCATTTTTGGTCCCAAGTCAACATTGTTAAACAATTTTCCTGACCGCATGTTGAACTTCATCATCAGCTCTGTTTCAGCTACGCGACCATGATTTTCCACTGACTCTAGAAATGTCTTGTGAAAGATGGGAACATGCGGAATGGCAGCAACACCCGCACGGTCTGACTCAATCCGTAGAATATCCATCATTTTAGCAACATCCACATCACGCGGGCAGCGTGTAGCACAGGTTTCACAGGATGCACACAGCCAAATAGAACGAGACCGCAGGGCGTCGTCAGCCAACCCCAACTGCAGCATCCTCACAATCTGCCTGGGTGAATAATCCATGGCAGTTGCCATCGGGCAGCCGGCAGTACATTTGCCGCACTGGTAGCAGCTGCTGAGATCGATCCCCGCTTCCTTCATTTTTCTTCCCCATTCCCTCGCTGTAGATACAGTAGATGTTAGTTCTATACTTTGCATTTTTCATATCACCCCCCTGAATATATTCAGTCACCTACAAATGTTATGGACAACATAACACTATGACATGTTTTAAGTTATAACTTTAATAACTTTTCGCTATAAAAACCCCCTTTCAAGTGAAAAAAGATATAGTTTAAAACTATACCTCTGCTCCGCACCCCCGCTTAGTACTAGTTTAGGTAGTGGCTCAAAGTGTTCTTTTTTCATTTTTTAATAATCCCGTTGAAACATGCAAGGTGGTAAATAATATATATCAAAAGAGCTCGGAAGGTATAGAAGTCCTCTACAGCAATTACATTGCTTGGTCGTAAAAAACTAGCCCTAGGCAGTAAAAGCAAAGGCATAGTTTAACAAAGTATACCTTTGCTCCGGCATCCCCGTTTACTATCATCGTTTTGAGTGGGTGGCTCAAAGTATTATTGTATAACTGCCCCTACCATCTCCGCTGACATAGTAACGGTGGTCGGCGCAATTGCTTTAAACAGTATTAACTTTTACAAAATAACATGAGTGACCAGTTTGGTTCAGGAATACCTCCGGCCTCCCAATACCCTATCAAATCTCCTTTCCAAACACGGAAGGCCTAGCAGTTTCCCGCTTAACCCTAAGTGGCTTACAGCCCATATCCTGGAAGATTTAGGTCAACAAGCTCGGAGATTACTGTTCAGTTGATCTGGTGTTATTATTGTTATGTATAGTATTCAAGAGTTTTTACGGATATCCTGCCTACAGGTAAAAATATTTTGTAGTTTTTCCTGGCCACGGCCTCATCCGGCACCTGCGGCGGCTCTGTGACGTCAGGGAAATAGATTGCTAAGGTATGCCTGCTGTTCGGATGCAGCAGGCCGGTGAGAATATCTGTTTTCTATTTTATGGCCGGGCACACTCCCCGCCACGCCCTTTTAGGATTTCCAGGGCATGGGGAATAGCTGGCAAAACAACATCCAAATTCTCCTGGACAGCCCGTGGACTACCAGGTAGATTGATGATTAAAGTCATGCCACGGCTGCCGGCCACAGCCCTGGAAATCATAGCATGAGGTGTTTTTTCTAACCCTTTGATCCGCATTGCCTCAGCGATCCCAGGAATAATTCGATCCACCACATCCAGGGTTGCCTCAGGTGTCACATCCCTGGGTCCAAGACCAGTACCCCCAGAAGTCAAAACCAGGTCAACCTGCTCCTGGTCAGCATACTGTACAAGCTTTTCCGCTAAGATCTTTCTTTCATCAGGCACCACATCATAGGCAACAACCTCACCGCCAATTCCGGCCACCAGTTCTCTGATCACCTGGGCGCTGCGGTCCTGACGCTCACCTCGTGAGCCTTTGTCGCTTGCTGTGAGTATGGCAACTTTGATCATGATCACTCCTTATCCCTCAATAACTTTTTCCCATTCTTTTTACTTCCCGTGCAAGGGAATAATCCCCGGTGCATATGCATAATGACATAATGGCAAAGGGACGGTCCTTTTGTCATCCTATGTTGAAGATACCTTCCCGAAATTCCTAGTCCAAAGAAAGCCGGTATGTCACCATTATCCATTATCTGCCGGGTGACTGTCACCGCTGACAACCTCAATATCGTCTCCAACCCTAACCTGCCCGCCTTGAAGAACACGGATAAAGATTCCCTCTCTAGGCATGACACAGTCTCCGGCCTGGTAGTAAATAGCGCACCTTTTGTGACATTTTTTCCCGATCTGTGTCACTTCCCCCAGGGCCTCCTCACCGAGCCGTAGCTTGGTACCTATGGGCAGGGAAACCAACTCAATCCCCTTAGTAGTCAGGTTTTCGGCGAAGTCTCCGGGACCCACATCGAGGCCCTTATCCTGCATTTTTTTGATACTTTCCTCAGCCAGGAGGCTCACCTGGCGGTGCCAGTCCCGAGCATGGGCATCACCCTCCAGGCCATGATTTACCAAGAGCATCCCTTGACGTATATTTTTTTTACGCTCCCCTGTATGTTCACTGGTACAAACAGCTATTATTTTTCCCATTCTTGTTCACCTTCCCTGAAAAATACCCCGCTTTTGCCACCGGACTTTTCCACAAGGCGAATCTCTCCGATAATCATTGCTCGATCAACAGCTTTGCACATATCATAAATGGTCAGGGCAGCTGCACTGACCGCGGTCAGTGCCTCCATCTCCACACCGGTTTTCCCCTGGCACCTGACCCGTGACTCAATCTCAATCGCAGATCGCTGGCCATCATAGCGGAATTCAAGATCGATCCCTGTCAAAAGGAGTGGGTGGCACATGGGGATCAATTCAAAGGTTCTCTTAGCTCCCATAATACCTGCAACCTGAGCAACAGCCAAGACATCCCCCTTTTTGATGCCCCCGGTTTTGATCAACTGTAGGGTCTCCGGTGCCATAAAAACAGCACCCCGGGCCTTCGCTTCCCTCTCTGTAATATCCTTGGCACCTACATCAACCATTCGGGCACGGCCCTGGGAATCAAAATGTGTAAAGTCCTCCATCGTTCAACCCCCTATCTGGCACATACCCCGCCCGGCTTCAGGAGCACCTGTTGCTACATGATGATTTGCCGGTTTCAGGGATACGGCTTTACGGAAAAGCCGCTGCAGTTCTTTATCACCCACACCTGATCTAAGGGCATCCCGCAGATCAACTTCATGCTGGTCATGAAGGCAAGGGCGAAGTTTTCCATCAGCTGTAAGGCGCAGGCGGTTGCAGTCAGCACAAAAGTGATTGCTCATGGCATGGATAAATCCAATGGACCCTTTAGAGTTAGGCAGGGTGTAGTACTCAGCGGGACCGCTTCCCTGCACACCCCTTTTAGCACGATTAAGTTTTCCCAGGCCCTGCTCAATAACACTCTTAACCTCTTCACAGGAGACAAAGGAATTCCCGGACATTGTCCAGCTTGCACCTATAGGCATCAATTCAATAAATCTCACATGGAGGGGATGGTCAACCGTTAAGCGGGCAAAATCTACCCATTCGCGGTCGTTAAAATTCCTTAGTGCAACAACATTGAGCTTAACGGGATCAAAACCGATCTCCAGTGCTTTTTGTATGCCATCATATACCTGCTTTAAGCTGCCACCTCTGGTGATCCGGTGGAACTTATCGCTATCCAAGGTATCCAGGCTGATGTTGAGCCGTCTTACCCCGGCATCCCGGAGCTGTTCGCCCAGCTCCAGCAGAAGCGTTCCATTGGTGGTCACCGCGATGTCCTCTACCCCAGGCAGAAGTGCTAAGGACCTGATAAAAGGGATAACCCCCTTCCTCAGTAAGGGCTCTCCACCAGTCAGCCGAAATTTGGTGATTCCTAGCTGTTGAGCCACCTCTGCAACCCTCAGGAGCTCTTCCATACGCAGGATCTCATCCCGTGACGTGGTGGTGATCCCCTCAGGAGGCATACAGTAAAGACAGCGTAGATTACAGCGGTCGGTAATAGAAATCCTCAGATAATTGATCTGGCGCCCAAAGTGGTCCTCCATAATTCTCCCCTTCCCCCTCCTATTTTACTTTTTAATCAATATTCCCCATGACCTTCCCGGTATCGCGAAAATCATATCCCTGTAGTTCCCGTACCGCTTGGTGAAAATCCGGTTCTTCAAGGATCTCTCGCACTAGACTGACCTCCCTCTCATCCCAAAACTCAGCCGGGATGCACAGGTCATAGCGTTCTTCTCCAACAGGTATAAAATCTAGACCGAGAGCAGTAGCAGCAGCCTGAATACCTAAACCTGTGTCTGCACTTCCGGAAGCTACAGCAACCGCTACAGCCATATGGGTATATTCTTCTCGCTCATATCCCTCAATAGCTGTCGGAGTAATCCCCTCCTGCTTTAGAAGGTGGTCAAATAACAGGCGTGTTCCTGATCCCCGCTGCCGATTGATAAATCTAAAATCCGGTCTTGTTAGGTCATTAAGATCGTTAATTCCTTTAGGATTACCAGGTTGCACCAGCATCCCCTGCGTACGATAAGCCAGGTTCACCAGGATCATATTTCTTCCCTGCAGAACACGCTTAACATAGGGGATGTTGTACTCACCGGTCTGCTCATCCAGGAGGTGAACACCAGCTAAATGTGCCTCCCCACGCCTTAAAGCCATTAATCCCCCCATGCTCCCCACATGTGATGAAATAAGACGAAAGCCAGGGTATTTTTGCTGGATCAGGTTTGCCAATAAATCCAGAATTAAATCATGGCTCCCCACCACAACAGTTGTGCGGGGAATTCCCTCCGGGCGCAGAATACGCACCTGTACCTTAGCTCCTGCGTGGTACCCTTCTGAAAGCCGCGGCACACACATGATACCGTCCGCCTGGACCAATGATGTAACCGTTCCTGCCCCACGGGGAAGCGACTGGATCATCAACTTGTCCCGAACCTTGCCTAACCGCACTCTGATGTATTCCTCTGCTCCCAGACTGGAGACTGTCTTTCTACTAACATAAGCTTCTTTATAAATATCCTCCGGAATTGATAACCCGTTCTTCCGGTAGATCACAGGACGTGCGAAAATCTCAAAAGCCAGTGCTGCAGAAACCGGGTAACCAGGAACACCGATCACCGGTTTCCCCTTTAATGCTCCCAAACTCACAGGTTTACCCGGACGGATAGCCACCCCGTGTACAAAAACATCCCCCAACTCCCGAAAGAGGGGTACAGTATAGTCCTCCCTCCCGTGGGAAGAGCCGGCGATCACAGCTACTATATCAGCCTTGTCCAGGTATTCCAGAATCCTTTCCTTCAAAAGATCATAATCATCAATGGTAGGGGGAGCATAGATAGGTAGTCCACCCCACTCCTCCACTAGACCACCCAGAACACGGCTGTTGGACTCGATCACATCCCCGGGTTTTAATGTGGTTCCAGGGGAAACGATCTCCGTTCCTGTGGGCAGCAGGGCAACCCTGACTTTCGGGAAAACATCCACTTCCGTTAAGCCGGCTGTGAGCATCCCCCCAATATCATAGGGACGGATTCTCTCATGAGAGGGCATGACCATCTCTGTTTCAATAAAATCCTCACCCACCACCCTTACATGCTGCCAGGGGACAGCCGGAGCAATAATCTCCACAATCCCTTCCTCAGGGAAGTGTGTATCCTCGATCATGATCACCGCGTTGTACCCCGCGGGAAGAGTATCCCCTGTATCTACAACAACCGCCTGTTCCTCCAATTTAAGGTGTAAGGGTGTGGTTTCTGAAGCCCCAAAGGTATCCACCGAATTAACAGCGATCCCATCCATAGCAGCAGCATGGTAATGGGGCGAGGAAACAGCAGCAAAAACCGGCCGCGCTGTCACCCGACCTCGGGATTCATCTACCGGACACCTCTCCGGCTCCCCGGGTTTTAATACCCCCAACTCCTCAAGCCTTTCCAAATAACACTGAAGAGCATCCTCCCGAGGAATATTCTCTAAATAAGGTTGGCTGCGTATCATAGATTGCCACCACCTCAATAATATTTTTCTTAAAGGACATAATCGCTTCCAAACAGATAAACATCTACATCACTTCCAGCAGCTGTACCCTCGCTTTCCAGCGGAATCTTCACAAGTCCATCCGCTTCTACAAGAGGAGTCAACAGACCTGACTTTCCGAGGATAGGTTCAGCTAAAAGCTTCCCCTCTTTTCGCTGCAATTTAACATAGATATACTCCTCACGACCGGGAACAGAGCCTATGCTGCGAGAGATCACCGCACTGATAGGCGGTGTTCCTTCTGGCAACTCAGTAAAGTTTCCGAACCTCAGCAGAGGTGAGGCAAGCAGATCAAAGGTCACCAGTGCTGCTGCCGGGTGTCCTGGCAGTCCGAAAACCGGTTTTTTCTCAACCACACCACCCAGTGTGGGTTTCCCTGGTCTCACAGCCATGCCGTGAAAAACCACACCGGGCTGTCCCAGTGAGGCGATGATCTCTGCTGTATGATCTCTTGTTCCTACCGAACTGCCACCGGATACCACAACTAAGTCGTTTTCCGCATAAGCCTCTTGTAGTTTTTCCCGAAGCAACTGAGGGTCGTCCTGCACTACACCATAAATATTCGGTTTTCCTCCCAATTCCAGCGTTTTTGCAAAAAGGGCATAGGAATTGATATCACGGACCTGCCCTGGACGTGGTTTTGAAGTTGGGTCAACCAGTTCATCCCCGGTAGAAACAATACCCACAGATACTGGCACAAAAACCGCCAGTTCCATCTCCCCTAAAGCTGACAGATACCCGATATCCTGGGAGCGAAGCAGGTGGTTGACCGGAAAAACCTCTTCCCCAGCCCTGATATCTTCATCCTCTCTCAGAATATTCTCACCGGGGCCTACAGGGCTAAGCACTTCTATACAGCCACTACCTGCCTCTTCGGTATACTCTACCATCACAGCAGCATCCGCCCCGGGAGGAAGCATGGCTCCTGTGGCGATCTGCATAGCTTCACCGGGAGCGATCTCCCGCTCAGGTACTACGCCGACCAGGATCTCACCGGTAATAGTAAAAAACGCCGGCAGGCCCTCACTGGCACCAAAGGTATCCTGTGCTCTGACCGCATAGCCGTCAACAGTGGAACGGGCAAACCCCGGCACATTTTCCCTCGCTGTAACCGGTTCAGCTAAACGCCGTCCCAGACACTGCAGCAGTGGTTTTCGCTCACTCCGGCGCAGTTCTGCCGGCAGATTAGCAGCAAGCTGTTCTCGTGCTTCTCTAACTGTCAAAACAGTCAAAAGTTCTTCCTTCACATCAAAGTCTCCTTATTAAAAACACCCTAATGCACAGCCGTACAGTTTAATGTTTAATTCATTGCAGGCATCACCGATAACTTTGGGTTTTACTCCCAGGGAAGATGCAAGCCCTCTGGCTTTCGGGCAAGTAATCTTACCGTCAGGAGCAGCCTTTAGTAGAGCTTCTTTTATCCTGGGATCCACTCCGGTCTTTTCCTTGTTTTGCATCTCTCTCTTCCTCCTTAGTTTCTACATAATTAGCAAAAAAATAGCGCCAACCTGAATTGCTGCGCTATTCTTTAACGTTAGCAACTCCTTTCCAAGGTTGGGAGGTATCCGGGTTTCCCCTCTACCCTAAGCATTGTAACTGCCTGCGTTTAACTCTTCATAGCTAAAATGCTTTAGAAGAGCTAAATCGGAGTCTCCTATATTTTTTTTGCTTTATAAAATTAATTATACATGAAAATCTTATTTTTTGTCGTAATTCAAAATGGATATTTATAAAACTTCATTTAAGCTACCCTTCCGGTATCCCATAAGATCAAGGGTTACATAGGAAAAACCCAGCTTCTTGACTTTTTCAGTAATCTCTTGACGATGCTCCAGGATAATCGGAAATGCATCAACTGCTGTCTCTATCCTGGCCACACCCCGGTGCCAGCGTACCCTCATCTGCCCATGAATGAATGATTTTAAGTAAGCTTCGGCTTCCTCGATCATCTTCAGCTTATCCGAAGTAATTTCCTCACCATAAGGAATCCTGCTCGCCAGACAGGCCGCCTCGGGTTTGTTCCAGGTGGAAAGTCCCGCTTTACGTGAGAATTGACGAATATCCTTTTTTGTTATTCCCTCCTCTAAGAGGGGGCTATGCACCCCTATCTCCTGGGCAGCCCGCATTCCGGGTCTGTGGTCACTTTCATCATCCTTATTGGCGCCATCCAAAACTGCCTGATAACCCTTTTTCTTGGCAAGTTCGCAAAGCAACTCAAAAAGATGCTGCTTGCAGTAATAGCAGCGCTGCGGCGAATTGATCCTTACCTCAGGAAGCTTCAGCGGTTCGGTGGTGATCAGCATGTGGTTGGCCCCCAGGAGATGAGCAGTCTTCTGAGCGTCCTGCAGCTCCCGCCGTGGAATCAGTGCCGAATCCAATGTTACAGCCAATACCCTTTCTCCAAGCTCCTGAACTGCTTCCATTAGAAGAAAGGTGCTGTCCACCCCCCCAGAAAAAGCAATAATGGCATTTTCATAATTATTGATTCTTTTCCTCAATTCTTTGAGCTTTTTTTCAGGGGAACCAATCAAATCTATCAACCCTATCTGGTGATTAGAGGTCAGATGCCGGAGGTCGGAAGTCGGAAGTTTATAGGAACTGCTTCACTGCTTCCGCAACATTCACTGACGAACCTCTGTTTTCAACCTCTGTAGATGATAAACATTCAACAGAACTCCCCGGGAATCCTTCGTAAATAATGTCAACCAGTTGCTCCCAGATGCCCCATTTTTCAATATTTCGATCGGCTGGGAAAATCAGTTATGTACAGGGTTCCCTATATTCGGAATGCCTTAGGCTATTCTGGTATCTATTGCCGGCAATACGAAAACATTTTTCAAGGGAAGCATTCCAGTGCATGAATTAAAGTGCAGATCGATAGATTTCGGCAATTTCCTCTACAGCTGCATCCCTTGGGTTTGTAATCAAGCAGACATCCTCTGCTGCTGCCTTGCTGAGTTCCAGGATGTACTCTTCCTCCAAACCTATTTCCGAGAGGCTCCTTTTAGCACCGATATCCATGCACAGGCACTCTACGGCTTCAACTGCCTTTTCCGCGGCATCCCGTTTGCTCAACCCTTCGACATTCTCTCCCATGGCCCTGGCAATATCAGCATAACGGTCCATACAGGCAATCAGATTGAAGCGCATCACATGGGGAAGTAAAATAGAGTTAACCTCCCCGTGGGGGAGGTTCAAAAGCCCTCCCAGTGGGTGTGCCATAGCATGAACAGCGCCCAGGATGGCATTGGACATGGCAACTCCCGCCAGCAAGCTGGCCATCGCCATATTTGTTTTGGCCTCAATATTAGTACGGGAGGCTACAGAGGCCCTCAGCGATGTAGTGATCATCCTGATGGCTCTCAGAGCATTGATATCTGTAATCGGTGTGGATGCAACGGAAACATACGCCTCGATGGCATGTGTTAAAGCATCGACCCCGGTGTTTGCCGTCAACCTGGCATCCTTGGTGCTCAATAATATAGGATCAATGATAGCAATATCGGGCACCAAAGATTTTGACCCAATGGTCATTTTAACTTTTCTGTGAGTATCAACGATAATAGCAAACTGTGTTACCTCTGCTGCTGCTCCTGCTGTTGTGGCCACACAGATCAGTGGAGGGAGGGGCCTATCTATCTTATCTACACCTTCGTAATCATGGATCTTGCCTCCGTTGGAGGCTAGAATAGCGACTGCTTTGGCTGCATCAATGGCACTTCCACCACCTACTCCCACAACAGCATCACAGCCGGCTTCCAAGTACAATTCCTTGCCGTGGTCAATTTCTATGTCCTTGGGGTTTTCAGTGGGTTCTGACCAGACACGATACTCCAGACCGACATCTTTCAAATGCTTGACAGCCTGGTCAACCCAACCGGAATCCACAACCCCTTGATCACTGACGAGAAGAACTCTTGTTGCTCCTAAGCGAAGCGCACTCTCCCCGACCAAGCTCAATGTGCCCCTGCCAAAAATAATTTCAGGCACCATAAACTTAAATATATCCATAAATTTACCCCCTGTTATATTTTGATAGCACTCCTTTCCAAAATTATTTTCTTTAAAAAAACGAAATACCCTCTTTTTTCGACATATTTTAATAATTATATAAAACTGCCGGCCAGGAATAATATCCGGCCGGCAATTATAACTCATTTGATCGGCTTATACTAAGGGAACCATACTGTCTTCAAATATTGCCCTGACTACCTTTTCAGTAGCCTTGATAGGAGCAACCCCTAACAAGCCATCGAGAGACGGTGTATTAAAGGCCAGGTGTACTAGTTTATCAACGTCCTTATCAGTGTATCCCATATCCTGTAGTTTTTCGGTAACACCTACATTGAACAGCCACTGCTCTACTCCGACTGCACACTCTTCCGCTTCACCCGGTACACCCTGTAAACCAGGAACGATGGGCTCATAGATTGCTGCCAATATTTCCGGAACAGCGGGGTATGTATATTTGATTACAGCCGGAAGCAGCATAGCCAAACCAAGGCCATGAGGCAGGTCTGGTTTCACTGCGCTCAGTGGATGCTCCATAGCATGAGTGAAGTGCAGAAGGCCGTTATCAAAGTCGATGCCTGCAATCATGGATGCATAGAGTAGATAGTACCTAGCTGTCAGATCATCCGGATGAGCAACAGCCTGCGGCATATAGCGGGCAACCAGTCTTACAGCTTCCTTGGCCATCATCACCACATAGGGGCTGGTGACGATAGAGGTGCAAGCCTCATTGACATGGTTTACAGCGTCAATTGATGTATATCGTGTCTGGTTCACCGGTAGTTTCGTCATCACTGCGGGGTCATCAATGGCAAAAACAGGGTAGATGCAGTCCACAGCAAGAGCAGGTTTATATTCTTTCTCTGGGATACTGGCAACTGCAAACCTGTCTACCTCTGTACCGGTGCCATGGGTGGTGTTGATTGCTATGATTGGAACAGCTTTCTCTGCATTGAATTTGAAGGTATAAAGGTCGCGAGCATTATACTGGGCGTTGTCCGGATGCAGGAGAACAGCAGCACTCTTGCAGGTATCAATGGGGCTCCCACCGCCGATTCCAAATACCGCCTGAGCACCAAGGTCTTTACCCATTTTGACCGCAGTGTCGATCCCGTCAACGGTCGGGTTCGGTACAACCTCATCAAACATGACCCAAGCAATCCCACGCTTCTTCAAGGCTGGCTCCAAAACATCCCAGACACCTGTTACCTTGTAAACAGTCTTGTCAGTACAGATGAGAACCTTATCGATCTCTTTCTTCTTCAGCCAATCACAGATATCGTTGACCTTCTGGAGAGCTCCCACTCCGAAATAGCACAAGGTGCGTGAGCGAATCTCTACTACCTGGTTAATGTTCATTTTTGTTTCCCACATAAGTTTTCTGTTAACCTCCTTAGTTTGTTTTAATGTAATTACTAACTAAACCTTTGACTCTTTTTACCTTAGACGGCCCTAAAACCACCACCCTCACCTTAGTATTAAAGTTATTTCTGTAATCTTTAATAGTGCAAAATGCGTGCCAGCTAGCCATTTTTCCTGAGGGCAATTAGTATAAGCAATAGTGGCAGAAAACAGCTTAAATATCGATAATATTAATAAGCACCTGTCGTAAATACGACAGGTGCTTACGTATTCGCGTTAGATTCAACAAAATCCCGTTATTAACCCTAGTCTACATGAAGGCGAACTTTAGCCATCTCCGCGGCAAGCTTTTTCCTCCTGCAGCCAGGACATATATTTTCACTTGAACTGTTAAGTTCTGTTTGCTCTTTGACATGTTCGCTTACCGGTTGTGTGGTATAGTGTTTTCCGCACTCTTCACAACGGGACATTTCAAAGGACCTGTGCCAGATTTCCCGGCGCCCGTCCTCTTCCTTCACCGGAATTGCCCCGGTGGGACAGATGTCAGCACAGGCACTGCATCCTACACATTCCTCAGACCCTTCGTCAAAGGGTGTTGCCACTCTTTTCTCGGTTCCCCGCAAGACCGTAGAAATGGCGTTGGCTCCTACCTTTTCACAGGCCTTAACACAGAGCCGGCACATAATACAGCTCTCTTCGGGATCAACCGGCTCGATCCTATCGCAGTTGTACTCCTGGAACAGTTTTTTCATTAGATCACTGTCCGGTGCTCGCCTGTAAAGGAGTGTGACAAGATTGCGTCTGATTTCCTTAACAGCCGGAGTTGCTGTCCGGACCTCCATCTCTTCGGTAATCGGATAGGTACAGGAAGCTACCAGGCGCTTTTTGCCACCGACTTCGATCTCTACCATACAGAACCGGCAAACCCCCTGGCCGCCAAATGCTTCACTGTAGCACAAGGTGGGAATGTCTATCCCAGCCCTTCTAGCTGCCTCCAATATAGTTTCTCCGGAAGTAACCTCTGTTTCCATGCCATCGATTCTGATTTTCACTATTCCCACCCCCTTATTTAACCTTTACTGCCTGGAATTTGCAGTTGTTAATACATTCTCCACACGTAATGCATTTAGATAGATCAATCTCATGTGCCTTTTTCTTCTCCCCGGTGACGGCATCAGCCGGGCATTTTCTGCGGCAGCGGCCACAGCCATTACACAGTTCCGGGTCAATATAAAACTCGGTCAATTCTTTGCATACCCCGGCAGGACAGCGGTGGTTGTTGATATGCTCCAGATATTCATCACGGAAATACTGCAGTGTAGAAAGCACCGGATTTGGGGCTGTTCTTCCCAGAGCACACAAGGCGGCTTGTTGAATCGTCTTGCTCATAGACTCCAGGAGATCTAGATCCTCAAGTTTACCCTTCCCTTCACAGATGCGTGTCAGAATATCCAACAGCAAGCTGATCCCTTCCCGACAGGGCACACATTTGCCGCAGGATTCACCCGCCAGGAAATTAACATAGTAGCGCGCCACTTCAACCATACAGGTGCGGTCATCCATGACGATGAGGCCACCTGAACCCATCATCGACCCAGCCTGGGATAGTGTGTCAAAGTCTACAGGCAGGTCGAGAAGCTTCTCCGGGATGCAGCCCCCGGAAGGCCCTCCGGTCTGTACGGCCTTGAACTGGCGCCCCTTTTGGATCCCACCGCCGATTTCAAAAATAATCTCGCGCAGTGTAGTTCCCATAGGCACTTCCACAAGGCCTGTATTGACGACCTTCCCTACCAAAGAGAACACCTTTGTTCCTTTACTGCCCTCAGTACCGATTGAAGCAAACTTATCAGAACCTGCATTAATAATAACAGGTACATTAGCCCAGGTCTCCACATTGTTGATCACTGTAGGTTGTTCCCAAAGGCCCTTTTCAGTAGGGAAAATGTATTTATCCCAGGGCTCACCGACATTGCCCTGGATTGAGTTGATCAGAGCTGTCTCCTCACCGCAGACAAAAGCTCCCCCTCCACGGACAATTTCTATATCAAAGGACAGACTACTGCCCAAGATATTTCTCCCAAGGTAGCCGCACTTGCGGGCATCTTTTATAGCAGTTGTGAGATTCTTGACCGCCAGATCGTACTCATCACGCACATAGATATACCCCATGGAGGCGCCAATGGCATAAGCACAGATAATCAGCCCTTCAAGTACAGTATGGGGGTCCCCCTCCAGGATGCTGCGGTCCATAAATGCCCCGGGGTCACCCTCATCCCCGTTGCAGATAACATATCTTGGCTGTTTGTCTGTGGCGGCACAGGCTTTCCACTTGAGGCCGGTAGGGAACCCGCCGCCACCCCGACCGCGCAGGCCGGCATTCAATACCTCTTCAATAACTTCTTCCGGAGTCATGGTTTTGATGGCTTTTTCCAGGGCTTGATAGCCGCCCCGCTCCAGGTAATCCTGAACCTGTGCAGGGTCAATTTCCCCGATGTTGCGCAGAGCCACCTTGTGCTGCTTTTTATAGAAATCGGTATCATGGTGTGACCTATAGTACTGTTTTGTAGCTGGGTCACGATACATGAGGCGCTTGATTAGCTCCCCTTTGATCAGTGTCTCCTCAACTATCTCGGAAACATCCTCTGCCTGGACATGGCAGTAAGTAATATCATCGGGCATGATCTTAACCAGGGGTCCCTTTTCACATAAGCCGTTACAACCTGTTGCTTTAGCAAAGGTCTTTACCTGATACCTATCGTTTCCTTCCAGGGCACGACAGAGTTCCTCATAAACTGCCCCACTGCCATTTGCCAAACACCCTGTACCACAGCAGACGAGAATCATTCTTTCTTCCGGGTTGTTCACTTGATGTTTTATCATTGTTCTACCCCCTGATACTTCTTGATGACATCTCTGAGTACAGCTGGAGTAATTTTTGCGTAAACTTTTTCATTGGCTACAAGAACAGGCGCTAAAGCACATGCCCCCAGACAGTTTACGGTTTCCAGTGAAAACTCGCCATCAGGGGTTGTCTCCCCGGGCTTGATCCCCAGGGTTTTATAAATTTCATCGATCATTACATTAGAACCTTTGATGTGACAGGCAGTTCCATCACAAACCTTGAGAATAACCCGTCCCTTGGGAACAAGGCTGAAGGCCTTGTAAAAGGTAGCCATACTGAAGACAGCGGATAAAGGAGCTTTGACATGTACCGCTGTCATCTGCAGAGCCTCCTTGGGCAGATAGTTGAAATGCTTCTGGAGATCCTGCATGATTGCCAGGGTAAACCTTCGTTCAGGAGGGTAGCTGTTAACTATTTTCTCAATGGCCTGCCTATCAGCCGCCTGCTGGCTGTTTACTGCCATAATCAATACCTTCCTCCTTTTACAGTTTCGCTATATAGTTGGATTAACAGTATCCATAAGTAGATTCTTTTTTTCGCCGGTTTTCCTATATTTAATTATTAAGGGGCGGAACCAGTTGATCCGCCCCCTTTTTGCTAACCACCTGCAAGCCTGGGGAAAATCGCCACCACATCCTCTTCTTTAAGGGGAGTTGCCAGGCCCGCCAGGTGCTCTATTGCCCTTCCGTTAACCATGATAATAATATCTCCACTGAGCTGCCTCTCCTGGTCATCACCAGTAATAGGAGCGAAAATCCACCTGGTAAGATCCTTTCCATAATGCTCGCATAGTTCTTCTAACAGTTCTACAAGTATATTTCCTGAAAAATCAGTAGTTTCTTTCACTCCGGTAATGTCCCGAAGAAGGGCAAAAAACTTCACTTTCAGAGGGGAACACCCCCTTTGCATTTATTTATTGAAGCCCTAATTCCTCAAGCTTGCCTGTGGTCGGCACTCCATTCTCATCCCAACCACGAAGTTGATAATATTCAGGAAGCATCACATCAAGCTTATTCACAGCGCCCTTACAGGGACCGACCTTAACAGGCTCTTTCAAGAGACGCGGCGGCATGGTGTCATCCTCTTTGGTAAAGCCGTTGGTAATATTGAAAAGCCGTTCCATGTTCCAGATCCGCTCTCCGACTTTCATTACTTCTTCAACAGTATAATCAAAACCTGTTGCCGCAGTCATTTGTTCAGCTACTTCCGGTGCACCGATGGCAAATGTCAGGAAGAGGCAGATCCCGGAAGAGTCCACAGCAGCGGTTAGATCCTGGAATATCTTTGTCCACTGAGCTTTTCCATCGGTAATCAGGTTGTCCAACTTCTCAGGAATGCCAAGAATCTCCGGTGCGGTCATATAACCACGCACATGACAGCCTCCTCGGTTGTTGGTAGCATAGTTGAGTCCCATTCCCTGCAGTGCCCGGGGGTCATAAGCCGCCATCTCCTGTTTCTTGCAGGTCATGGAAAGTTCCGGATGGCCGTATTTGCTGGCTAAGCGGTAGGAACCTTCAGCCAGTTCATTACCGAAGCCTTCCCTTAATGCTGTCATTCTCGTCAGCTCTACCATGGCTTCTGCATCCCCAAAAGCTAAGGGGCGTCCGGTCTCTTTTTCTGTGAGAGCACCGATCTCATAAAGCTCAATAGCACAGGCAATAGTGCTGCCCAAGGTAATGGGATCTACCCCCAGTTCATTACAATAGTTATTGGCCTTGATAATGGCAGCCAGGTCATCAATACCGCAGTCAGCACCAAAGGACCAACCCGCCTCATACTCAGGGCCTTCGCCAAAGGATCTATAAGGGCCCTCAGGTACATTGACAATTCTGCCGCAGCCGATGCTGCATCCCATACAGCCTTTGTTACGAACCAAATAGGTTTTAGCAAGGGTCTCACCGCTGATAGCTTCGGCACCAGAGAAGGTTCCGGAATCCCTGAAATTGTTTACCGGAAAACCGCCGGCCTCGTCAAGAATATTGATCAGGATCTGTGTCCCAAACATACCAAGGCCCTGTCCAGTTACCGGGTGGTTTTTAACTTTTTCTCTTGCTTTGACCAGTGCATCAAAGAAGGCGTCCGGATCCGCTACTCTTACTGCTCCAGTTCCTTTGACCACAATAGCTTTCAGGTTTTTGAATCCCATAACCGCACCGACACCGGAACGGCCTGCAGCCCTTGTATAGTCATTCATCACACAGGCATATTTCACCAGTTTTTCTCCGCCAGGCCCAATACAGGCTACTTTAGCATCAATATCAACCTCTTCACGCAAGGTGTCTGTTGTTTCATTGACATCCTTTCCCCAGAGATGTTCGGCACAGCGCAGTTCTACCTGATCATCATTGATCAACAGATAAACCGGCTTTTCAGCCTTGCCTTCGAAAATAATGCCATCATAGCCGGCATATTTCAATTCCGGTCCCCAATAGCCGCCAGCATTGGATGCAGCCATTGCTCCTGTAAGTGGCGCCTTACAGACGACATTGTAGCGGCCGGCATTGGTTGCCATTGTCCCGGTTAGTGCACCTGTCATAAAGATCAGATTGTTATCTTCACTCAAGGGTTCTAGTTTTGGATCGCATTCCTTGAGCCAAAGGCGAGTTCCCAAACCCCGAGCACCCATATAGTTTTTGGCTTCTACCGGATCCAAGGCTTCTTTTTTGACAGTTCCATCGCTGAGGTTAATACGCAGAATTTGTCCAACCCATCCGTACATTATTTCGTCACCTCCTGCAATACCTCTTTAAATTTGGCAGCATAAGCCCGCTTCTTGGCCATGGTTCCTGATGTAGCCTCAGTAAAAGTAATTGCTCCACCAGGACAGAACTTGGCACACTGCGGGTCTCCACCGCAGAGGTCACACCTTAGGATACGGTTCTTTGCGGAATCATAGGTGGCGTTGCCAAAAGGGCAAGCCTGAATACACATCTTACAGCGGATGCACTTATCATCATCCATCTCTAAGGCACCAGTTGCCTCATTGCGCTGCAGAGCACCTGTAGGGCAAACCCTAACACATGCTGCAGTGTCACACTGCAGACACATCAATGGCACAGAAATCCCTTCGCTCTCAAACTGTACCACATTGACCCGCGCCGCACTGGGGCGAAACTCCCGGTCGTGTTCAAAGGAGCATGCCAGTTCACAAGTACGACAAGAAGTACATTTCTCTGGATCTAACATCAGTACTTTCGCCATTAACCGGCCTGGTTCTACTAAAAATAAAAATTATAGAACCAGACACTCCACCTCCTTTTAGAATTTTTCTCTCAATTATTTTTCTTTTAATGAAAACTTCTGTTGCTGCTGCCATATTCCTTTGATATATTTCTACCAGCAGTAAGCAACATTCCCAATAGATAAACCCTCTTCCTCTTATTCCACCCCCTTAATAGCACTCAAAAGACAATATTTTTCTTCGCTGGCTTTATCTCATCGGTCATATATAATTGCAAAATCTGTGCCATGAAAAAGTAGGTAGGCTGTAAGTTTCATCTCTTTGTTCCCGTAATATCCGGAAGGAGCACAAACAGGAATAACAGACAGCTCTCTGTCACCTATTACCTATAGAAAATTTAATTCTCTTCGTGGTAAATAGAAGTTTGACTAAATAGGAGAATTATCGGAAGTTTGTAACTTACCAAAATTTTTGGTGAGGACAAAAACAGATCAGAAGAACCGTTCCCCTGATCTATACGTGACGTGGAAAATAGAAGTCTAACTAAAGAGGGCAGATATCGGAAGTGCCGATTTCCCGGCAAAATCTTCCGATTTTACGCAAATAAAACGATTTTTCGTAACCTCTTATTTCTTTTCTTTATAAAGGTAACGAAGCACCCTTGGTGTAGTTTTTAACCACTCTGCAGCTTTAGGGTATCGCCCACCTGAAGCTTCCAGACTTCTTTCGATGATTTTTTTGGCACCTTCATTGGATACCTCTTTTAGAGAATCCAGAAAGGCTTGAAGGTCAAATCCGGCCTTTACATCTATCTGTTCAATAAAATTATCCAGGCTGGCTGAAACTGCATCTATCCACTTTTGTTCCGGTGTCAACAGTGGAAGTGATTTTTGTAGCGGTGCAGACTCGTATGTATCTTGTTCCTTAATTTTAGATGGCAGGTGTTCCATCAGTACAATGGGGCCATCACAGATAGCAGTCACCTGGGCAATGACATTGGCAAGTTCCCGGATATTTCCGGGCCAGTCATACCTCGTCATAGCACCAACTACTTCAGGACTCAAGCGTAGAGGCCTCTCCTCACATTGAAGTTTTAAAAAATGCTCAGCCAAGAGATGGATATCCTCACGCCGCTCCCTCAAAGGAGGCAAAACTAACGTCACCACATCGAGCCGGTAAAAAAGGTCCTCACGGAACTTCTTTTCAGCAACGAGTTTTTCCAGAGGGGCATTTGTTGCCGCGATCACCCGGGTGTCTACCCGTATTGGTTTTTCACCACCCACCCGGAATATCTCCCCGGTTTCCAGAACTCGCAAAAGCTTCACCTGAATCGCCGAAGTGGCATCTCCGATCTCATCAAGAAACAGTGTCCCTCGATTAGCCAGCTCAAAAATCCCTTTGTGCTGGGAAGCCGCCCCGGTAAATGCCCCCTTTTCATGGCCAAACAACTCGCTTTCCAAAAGATTTTCGGTAAATGCACCACAGTTGATAGCTAAAAAATCTTCTTCAGAACGAGAACTTACAGCATGGATATAGCGGGCCAGCACCTCCTTACCTGTACCTGTTTCTCCACGAATTAAAACAGTAATATTTTTAGCAGCAAGTTTTTCAGCTACGGTCAGGAGACGCTGCATCTTTTCGCTTTTTCCCGCCACAAAACCCACACTCTTAAGCACCTGTTTTCTGCGTGTTAGCTCTTCATCTTCCCGCAGTTCACGCCGCGCAAGGGCACGACTTAAGGCTCGCTCTATTATAGCCTCCAGGTCATTCAAATCCTCAAAAGGCTTTTCCAAGTAATCGTAGGCACCCAACTGAATGGCTTCTACTGCCGATTTGACAGTAGAATACCCGGTCATCATCAAAACTTCGCAGGTAGGATACCGACCTTTGATTTCCCTCAAAAGCGTGATTCCGTCGGTATCAGGGAGTTTCAGATCCAGCAGGACAAGATGAAAATACTCCTGCAGGGCATCTCTTGCCTGCAAACCATTTTCTGCAACCGTAATCTCATGATTTTTATCCTCTAGGAAAAATTTAAAGAAATTGCCCATTTCTATTTCATCATCAACAACAAGAATGCGTGCCACATCCACTACCCCCTTCCTGAATTTTGTTGCCCTATTACCCTCCTGTATCCTGTATATCCTCTACATCATCAAAATCATGAGCAGGGGGAAGGTAAACTGTAAAGGTTGCTCCTTTACCAGGTTCGCTTTCTACAGCGATGGTCCCACCATGTTTTTGTACAATCCCCAAACTTACCGAGAGTCCAAGACCTGTACCTTTGCCAACCCCTTTGCTGGTGAAAAAAGGATCAAATATTTTGGTTAATATTTTCTGAGGAATCCCTCGACCATTGTCAGTAACTTTAATAAAAGCTTGATTTCTTTCCTGATCAAAACCCGTTTTTATTAGAATCCTGCGCTCCCTGTCACTTTCCTCATCAAAGGACTGCCTAGCATTCAGCAGCAGGTTGACCACAACCTGTTCCAACTGCTGAGAATTCCCTTCAATAACAGGAAGTTGAACATCCAGTTCCTGCTCAATGTTAATGTTTTCCGTTTCAATATAATAAGAAACCAGCTTCAGTGCTTCCTTCACCACATCATTCAGACAGATAGGTTGAAATAGATACTGCTCCTGCCGGGAGAAAGTAAGGAGTCCACGTACAATACGTTTGCACCGTAAGCCGCAGGTTTTGATGTCTTTAAGAATTTTATAATTCTTATCATCCTTAGGAGTACTGCGAATCAATAGCTGAGCATCTCCGATAATAACAGCCAAAGGTGTATTTAACTCATGGGCTACTCCTGCAGCCATCTCTCCCAGGGCTGCCAGACGTGCTGTCTGAAGTAACTGAACCTGCATTTTCAGTCTTTCTGTAATATCTTTTATATAAACCACAACACCCAGATCCCTATTTTCTTGAGAACCCGGGTAGCCGTATATTTCCATTACCCGCCCATCCTCCAACCGAATCTGGGAACTAATGGTGTTACCGGTTTCTAGAGCTTTATAAAAAATGCATTTTGCACACTGCGGATTATTTGCTATACAAAAAACATCACAGTATTTCCTGCCCAGTATTTCTGACTCAGGAAGTTCACAAATTTCTAGTGCTGCTTGATTGACCCGCAAAATCTGCAGGTCAGGGTCAATAACAACAATGATGTCCCGTACTGCCTTAAAAGTAGCTTCCCATTCTGATTTTGCCCTGTTGACCTCGGTAAAAAGAGCACCGTCCTGGCAATAAATAGCAATCTGGTTGGCTAACTGCTGGAAAAATGTCATATCCATAGGATCATACGATGTGGGACGATCACTTCCCACGATAAAAACCCCGTAAGTCTTATTCTGGGTAACCAAAGGGTTTATAACAGCTACATCCAGTCCCTGGTGCATCAAGAAGACATCTTCTTGTCCCACTTCCCTCTTCCAGGTAACCTGTTTGCTGTTCGTAACCGCTTTCCAGAGCTCCCTTCCGTCTTCTGGAGAAACCTCGATGCCTTTGTAACAGACATCATCTGCAGGATAGCAGTAACTTACCTGAAGTTTCTGCCCCTTTAGGGTTAATATGACTATCCGCTTCAGGTAAAATATTTCCCTTACTCGCTCAAATATCTTTTTCACGGTTTTGTTCAGATAATCTTTAGGAAGACTGATATTAAATTCCTGGGCAAGCTCATTAATGATTTCCAGCTGAGAATTTCGCTTGGAGAGTTCTCCAATTTTCTCTTTTAACTCCGCATAATAACTATGTTTGGAAGTATAGACCCCTGTCAATTTCTCAATTAGCTGGGTCTTGTGTTCTAGCATTACAAAGCACCCCCCTTCTTTTATTACAAGCAAAAATTGCCGCAACACGGACATTCTGGTGCCCGCTGTACTTCTAATTCATAAAAGCTTGTTGATAAGCCATCATAAAAAAGAAGCCTTCCCACCAAGGGAGTACCAATTTCCAAAAGCAGCTTAAGGGCTTCATGTGCTTGGAGAACCCCGATAACCCCAGGGGAGGTAGCGAACATGGGAAAAGGGTCTTCACTGCTTTTCCCCCCGGTATCAGGAAACATACAAGCATAACAGGGACCCTCCCCTGGAATAATCGTGGTCAAACGCCCTAAAAACCCCTGCACTCCGCCTTCTACCAAAGGTTTATGCAAGTTTACACATGTTTCATTAACCAGGTGGCGGGTTTCTTCATTATCAAGGGCTGTAACCACCAGATCATATTGGGCTATAAGTTTCCTGGCATTAGATTTCTCCAGACGGAAGTGATAAGGAACAACTGTTATTTCAGGGTTTAACGCCTGTAGAGTAATCTCTGCAGACTCCACTTTAGGCATCCCGATCCTGGCTGTGGTATGTAAAATTTGTCGCTGGAGATTAGACAGTTCCACTGTCTGGTCGTCGATGACTCCGATGGTCCCTACGCCTGCAGCAGCGAGATAATACAGAGATGCAGATCCCAGTCCACCGGCACCCACGACCAGCACCTTACTCCGGGCAAGGCGCAGCTGTCCCTCATCACCAATTTCATCGATCATAATCTGTCTCGCATAGCGCTCCTGATCCTGAGTAGAAATCATCGTTTCATCCCTTCATTACATTTATGCTCACTTTAATTATATCAGTTGCAAAAAGCATACCAGGTGTAGTATTTTTAACATTTGGTTTAACAGTTAGCCTGTTTAATTTGCTATTATAAAAATTCAACTATCAAATGAATTATCCTTCTGATCTTATTTGGCAGCCAGACCATCTGCCTATCACTAATAAGAAGGAAGAATAAAAAGGAAGGAAGTTTTTCAGAAAGCAGGAATTGAATCCTAAATGCCGAAATATAAATAGTAGATAAATAATATAAAGAAGCCGCCAGGAAATTGGGTATAATCTCTTTGTTTAAAGAGGGGGGTACCTGGCGGCTTCGGGGGCCTCAATTTGAATTCCGGGATTTTATATCCCGTATTTTTTTTATAATTTAATTGTTTGTGAAATAAATCACTCTTTCCTTGTACGTTAAAATATTATCAAATAAAAGACCCGCAGTCAAATATTATTCTCGTTTCTCTAAAATAATTTCTACAAGAAATAAAGAAGGACTCCCCTGGGCAGGAAAGTCCTTCTTTAATAAAGCCAATAATAACCTATACCTGAGGCCTTCTCCTGAAAGTACCGCAGGTGATTTCACTGCCTTTATCCTCTCTCTCGCTTCTAAACTCTACATCGTCGGCCTGGCACTCACTGTTACTGTTAAAATCACATTTTGTGCAACCACACCGTACTCTAGCCACGACATCTTCACCTCCCTAATAAAATTCTTCATTTTATTATCCGCGTCTGGAATAGAGACTATCCAGTAAAGTTTTTTCAATATTATCGCGATAATTTTCTAAAATAGCACCATAATAATACGGCGCGACAACTATAATAGGAGGTATAACTACAGTGGATGTTTTTGTGGACCCGGATCTCTGCATCAGTTGTGGAACCTGTATTGACATCTGCCCTGAAATCTACGATTGGGATGACGAGGGAAAGGCACAGACAACCTGTGATGACGTGCCTGAAGATCTGGAGGACTGTGCCCAGGATGCACTGGAAAGCTGCCCTGTGGACGCCATAAAACAAACGGAGTAGTCTGTTCCCTTATAAACATTTCCCCTGGTTTTGTCGAACTACTATTTTCATATTAGGAAGTTCTGATATAATAGTAATAATTAGTACCTGTTCGTACCGGTGATTTTCATGCAAATTCGGAGGGGAGATATATGAAAACCAGGGGAAAGGTAATTATTTCGATCCTTTTGATAGTTGGTCTAGTCTTGGGTGGAGGTGCTTGGTGGGTTAAGAAAAACTTATTCGATGACCCCTTTGCCACTCAGGTTGATCCCACTACAGGAAAAACAATTAAGGCTTTTAATGTGCTGCTGCTAGGAAGCGATGCACGGCCCAATGAAAAAAAGGGAAGAACTGATGCCATTATTGTCGTCCAAGTATCAAAGGATAGAATTTCCATGTTATCAATCCCCCGAGACACACGGGTAGATATACCAGGACACGGCAAACAGAAAATTAATGCTGCAGCATATTTTGAAAATCCTGAAGTTACAGCAAATATTGTATCAGATATAATTGGACAACCGGTACATAAATATATCCTGGTGCGTTGGGAAGGTTTTATGAATATTGTCGATGCACTTGGGGGTGTAGATGTCTACATCCCTAAAAACATTACTTCTTATTCTATGGATGGGGCAGAAAATAGAGTTGATTTACAAAAGGGTACCCAGCATCTCGACGGAAAAGCAGCCCTTGCTTTTGTGCGTCACCGCAAAGCAGCCCAAGGCGACATTTACCGTGTCGGCAACCAATTAAATTTTATGAAAGCACTTGCTGAAAAGTGCAAACAACCCAGTATCTTACTAAAGTTGCCTAAGTTGCTGCCAGAACTCTATAAAAACGTAGATACAAATATAGATCTTAAAGAAATGCTTGTTCTAGCCAAAGCGGGAATGAGCTTTAAAGACAGCACAGTACTTACCCAGACACTCCCCGGTTATTTCTTCAATATCGACGGCATCAGTTACTGGGGTTTTGACCCAGCACAATCACGTCAGGTAACCTATGACCTCTTTTATAACGGCATTACTACTTCTAAGGTGGTCTTGGCAACACCACCGGGCGTGAATTCCAGCCCCAAGACGCAAACACAGGTCGCTCAAAATCCAGTGGAGGAAGAAGTGGTTAGTCCGCCTCAGGAGGAGGATGAGGATGAACCACCAGTTGAGGATGAAATTATTCTTGACCCCATAGATAATGATGACAAGGACGATAATAATGACGATAATAATGAT
>DUMY01000252.1 GCA_012839645.1 Syntrophomonadaceae bacterium | reverse complement strand
TATCGCCAATGAGGGGCTTAGTATCACGGAGAACTTGGGATTATGCGGCGTGCCGGTTCCGGTTCCATTGCTGGATGCACTGGAACAGTTAAAAAAGAAAGGGGAGAGTGTAGATGGCTAGGCTTTGCTTTGATTATGGGCATGGCGGAAGAGATCCGGGGGCTGTATATAAAGGAAGGAGAGAAAAAGACGACAACCTTGCGCTTGGCAAGGCAGTAACCGCTGAACTAAGGCGACATGGGGTTATTGTGGATGAAACCAGAACGGGCGACACCACAATCGGACTAAGAGAAAGGAGTAATTTTGAGAACCGCAAAAAATACGACTATATTATCTCTTTCCACCGAAACGCTTTCAAGCCGGAGGCGGCAAGGGGGGCGGAAACATACACCTACCTGAACGCCTATTCTGGCACAACAGCACTAGCGCAAAAAATACAAGACGCGCTGGTCGCCGTGGGATTTGCGAATCGGAAAGTCAAGCAAGCTGATTTTCACATGTTGAGAGAAACAAAAGCGCCGGCGATACTGATTGAGGTGGGGTTCATTGATAATACAGCGGATAACCGGATATTTGATAGCAAGAAAGACGCAATAATAATAGGCATAGCTAAAGCGATCCTGTCGCAGTTGGGGATAAGCTATAAAGATGCGCCAAAGCCAATACCAACTCCCAAAGGGCAGCTTCCCAGGGTTGCAAAGCAGATCGCTGTAAGGGTAAACGGAAAGCCCGTGAGTGCAAAAGGTTACTTGATAAACAACACAACCTACCTGCAGGGCCTATTCGTGGCCGGATTGTTCGGCGGGTCTGTAACTGGCCACGGAAGCTACATCGACATCAAGGTTAAAACATAAGGAATCCCACAAAACAAAAACGCCACAAAGAGATACAGAAGCCCCAGGTATAAATACCTTCGGAGCTTCTTTTTCGTTGCTTAGAATCGAAATTTAAGCCCCCTATTTTTGGGGGCTTTTTCCTTTTTCTGTTTCTGTCAGCAATCCTCTCAAAAAACCCTCTATAACCTGCTTTTTAGAGACTCCTTTCTCTGCACAGTAAATATTAAGCTTCCTGTGTAGGTCTTTATTTATCCTCACATTTAATTGACTTTGCTTTTTCCTCATTATCCTCACTCCCATAAATTGCTAATAGCAGAATAGCATTATAACAATATACTGTCAATATGTATTAACAGGTGGTGATAGTCAATGTGGGTGCATAACAAAAAGTTATGGATTATTGTTAATAGCGTGCTGGTTATCCTGTTTACCGTAGCAGTTTCATGGCTGGCGGTTACGATGGTCCGTTTTATCTCATTTTTGGGGGTGATTTGATTGGGCGGGGTTACTTCCTTCTTCTCTGTCCTGGGGGAACTGGCTAGAGATATTCACAACGTTTATTCTAATTGTAGTGTTACCGTATGGCAACAATACATATAATAAAGTTAAAAATAAGTGTTGACAAGTAGAAACGGGTAGTATAATATATAGGTGACACCTAAAGGTAACACATAAAGGTAACTTAACCAAAGGCGGTGTGATAAATGCAACAGCTAAGATTTAACGTAGATGCGTTCAAACAGTTAATGATGGAAAACAATTTAAACCAATCCAGCCTTGCCCGTAAAATGGGGTTAAGCAGGGCATGTATCAACAGATACATGAACGGGTCACGGGTGAAGCCTAGC
>DUMY01000027.1 GCA_012839645.1 Syntrophomonadaceae bacterium | reverse complement strand
TAGTGCTCTATGACCTTACCAGAATCAGACGATTGGAAAGGGTGCGGGCTGAGTTTGTGGCCAATGTTTCCCATGAGCTGAAAACCCACTCTTTCCAATCGTCTGATCCTGGTAAGGTCATAGAGCACTACTACCACACCGGACCTTTTCCCCCCTTCCCCCAAAACAGGGGCGGCGGTTGCTTCGAGAATACGTTCTTTAGGGTAAAAAAGGGAAACTTCCGCACTCTGCACCTGCCACTCGTTAAGAACCATAGAAATCAAACTGCTCAAAGAATAGTTCTGAAGTGCTTCTACCTGTGATTTGCCCAGGATATCCTGGCGAAGAATACCCAGGGTTTCCTCTGCAGCAGGGTTAACCAAAACCAACTGCCCGCTGCTGTTCACCAGCAGCACACCGCTTTCCATATTGCCAAGAATGGCCTCTAACCTGCCCTTACTTTCTTCCAGAGCGCTGACAGTTTCCCTGATTTTATCGGAAAAATTGTTCAGGGAGCGAGCAACCTCACCCAGTTCATCCTGATTCCGGTAGTTGACACGGGCATTCCAGTTGCCCTGGGCAAGCTGCCGCACCACCCGGGCAAATTCCCCCAGCGGCCGGGTAATCATATGCACCAGCAGAAGCACCAAAGCCGTGCTTACAACGACAATAAAGAACAATGCTGCCAGGATTTGTTCCGTATTGCCATAAGGCAAAGAGCGATAAAAAACAAGTCCCAAAATCAACACCGCTCCCCCCAGGATACTGAGAAACCCCAGGGTCAGTCTAACTGCGATCCTGTTAAACCATCTGGTTGTTGAAACTTGTAACCCACCCCCCGCACGGTCTTAATATATACGGGACTGCCGGGATCAATCTCGATCTTCTCCCTCAGGTGCCTGATATGGACATCCACCACCCGGGTATCCCCGTAATAATCATAATCCCAAACCTTCTCCAAGATATGTGCTCTACTCAACACAAGCCCCGCATTCCTGCAGAGAAAAAGAAGCAGCTCAAATTCTCTGGGGGTTAATTCGACATCCTTGCCCCCGCGCTGGACTTCATACTTCCCTGGATAGATAACCATATCGCCAAAAGTCAACGGCCCATCCTGACTGGGCATCCGCTCATCTGTACGACGCAGTATCGCCTTCACCCGAGCAACCAATTCCCGAGGGCTGAAGGGCTTGGTCAGGTAATCATCTGCTCCCAATTCCAGCCCCAGAACCTTATCGATCTCCTCATCCTTGGCGGTCAGCATTAGTATTGGAGTTAAAATCTTCTCCTGACGCAGTAGACGGCACAGAGCAAATCCGTCCATCTCCGGCAGCATAATATCCAGAACAATCAGATCCGGTTTCTCTCGCCGGATAATTTCCCAGGCCTCCCGCCCATCCGCAGCAGCTAGAGTATCAAAACCATCCTTCTGCAAATTATATGAAACAAGCTTCACAATAGATTCTTCATCGTCTACTACAAGAATCCTGGGAGACATGTCTACCTCCTTATGTTTCCCTTTTCTCTCCTAAATTCAATTTCTATACAAACAAATTTCAATAGATTAACGCTGTTATGTTGTTCACCTTGGATATTACTTACCAGTTAAGACAATGTCATAGTTCCCCATTACAGTTGGAATTCTCACCTGGCGAATGATATCAATAACTTCATTAGGGAAAGGGGCATAACCAACCAGATCCCCCAGACAGTAAACCTGTTCTGCTCCCCGTTTTGGGATATCTTCCAGCACAGCCTGTAAAGCAAGGTGATTACCATGGATATCAGCTATTATGCCAATTTTCATTTATTTCCTCCTTGCTTTATTATATCAAATTTAAGACCACTTCTATCAATGCCACCACCCAAGGTGGTTTTCCCGCGGCTTGTTCTCTTCCGGTCTCTTGCTCAGTCCTGCTGCAACCTTGATTCCCTTTCCGCACCTGCGGGACGGTCATCGCACCTATTCACCCAGATTGATTATCACATGGTTATTTAATTTTATTGCCATTATAAATCTGGCAGATTAACACTGCTTTAGAGTTATGTTAAAAAAGATAACACTTTTATTAAGATAATGTTAAGCTACCGGGGTCAGTCTTACTTTATTGCTTTTCTCCGACCTCCGGCTTCCAACTTTTTTTCTCACTTCCAACATCCCGCTTTCCACATCTCATTTCGCCAGGCTTGCTTTATTGCTTTAATCGAAATTGTAGGTACCTACCGCTAATTCCGAGGCAAACAAGGGAGAGGTATGGTCGGCTGCAGTCAAGAAATGCAGCCAAAAAGGCCCTTTTGCCCGTCTTCTGGTATAATAATTTTCAGATAAAGCACTTGTAATATTCTCCACCACACGTATAATATTTATTAACACAGGTAAGACGGTAGATGGCAAGACGGAAGGTTTTTGGATTTAAAATGTAGGATGGCAGGACGGCAGCATATAGGAGGATTTTTGCCAGCACTCCTATAGGAGTGTATTGTTTTTATATGACCAGCTACGGCCGCCTGTTTCTGGAAGGGGGGAGTAGACTGGTCTAATTTTTTTCAATCCTAGAAGTACGGTATGACGGAGAGGAGGATTTGTATGCAAGCAAGGCAAATTGCCCGGCACCCCCAGAAACAGAAGATAGAAATACCGATCATCGGCGGCCCCTTTGACCGGTTAACCGCTGTTCTGGAGGAATTTGAGCCGGGTGAACAGGAATTCATCATTTATCCCGAGCAGTGTGGAGTTGCCCCACGCACTGTCCCACATGTAGTAGAGAGGGAGGTCGAGGTGATCGTTCCCGCACGGCTGCACCTGGCGGTGCTGGACATGAACCGTTTCAGCATCGAACGGGTAGGGGGAGGGGGGATCGGCCTTGGAATCGGTGTTTACATGCGAGCCCGAGTCCGATCCACTAAAGAACCGGAAATCATCGTTAATGGGGAACGCCCCTTAATTGCTCTGCACTTTGCCAGGGTTTTCAAAGAGATACTTCAATACCCCGGAGGGCTGGTAATTGAGCTGGATGACCATAAAAGACGCCATGTTGGCTTAGGCTCATCTTCAGGCACCATGTGTGCCGCCTGTATCGGCATCAATGAGGTTTTAGGGAGGCCATTCAACAACCGGGAGCTGCGGCGAATCACCGGATACAATGCCTGTGAAGAAAGTCCAACAGATAACGGCTACATTATCAGAACCTTTGAAACAGGAATCGGTTCTATGGTAGGGATCAACGGCGGCCTTGTCGTAGGATCCGATGATGCCGAAATGATCTACCGCGCACCACTGGAGGATACCAAAGTGATCATTCTGATCCCGGATGTACCCAGCCTTGAGGATGAATACACAGGAAAGGATACCGCAGCAGATGCTGAGGTAGGACTTTTACTTAGGCGTGCCCGCTGCCTTGATGCTCGGATGGGGAACCCCAAAGCGCATATGATTCTGCTGGATCTCCTTCCAGCAGTAGTAAAAGGCGATCTTGAGGCGATCGGTGAAGCCCTGCTGGACATTTCCTTTACGGGTTCTAAAAGGGCGGAATGTGAACAGCATGGGCTGTGCGGGGCACCTATCTTCAATTACATCGGACTTTTTCGTGAAATGGGAGCAGAGGCAGCAGGGATGAGTTCTGTGGGCCCCACGGTTTTTGCTCTCACCAGAAAGCCCCTGGTTTACAATCGCATCTTAAAATACCTGCATGATCAGGGTTTCCCCTCCAGCAGGATTATCGAAACAGAGGTGGACAATACCGGGGCACGGATCATTGAAAACAGTGAGGAGAGGAACTACCTTGATGAAGGATGGCTGCAAGGTTAAAATCTGTGGAATCACCAATCTGGAAGACCGCGACATGACAGCAGCGGCGGGAGCGGAATTTTTTGGAGTAATCGTTGATGTCCCCTACTCCCCACGCACCTTGAACAGGGAAACCGCAGCCGGCTTACTGAAAGACGCCCCTCTTCCCGGGGTGGCTCTCACCTTCCAACAGGATCTGCAGCAGATAAAGCATCTTGTGGAATTTCAACAGCTGGACAGCTTGTGGCTGGCAAAATTCCACAAGATGCTTTATCTGCTGCAGATCCTGTTGGAAGGTGAGAGCCACCCCGACGCACCTTGAACAGGGAAACCGC
>DUMY01000237.1 GCA_012839645.1 Syntrophomonadaceae bacterium | reverse complement strand
TGAGGAAAGCCCCGGATAGGTTGACCCAGATGGCAAACTGGATTGCTAAAACCAGGAGAACCGGCAGTGTCAGTGAGGAAAAAGCTATGGCGATGATTACAGCAATGGCCAGGGCCGAGATGGCGTTCACCCGGGCAAGATCTTTATTGGTAAGGTTTCTAAGATCCTGGATCAGGGTGGCTTCACTGCTCAGATAGACATGATCATAAAGTGAGCCGGTGGTTTTTTTGATTTGATTCAGGGCCTTGTCTGTTCTGCTATCTGCTTGCCCGGTGCTCAGTTCCACTGCACAGTAGGCATAGCGGCCACCGCGAAACTCTGATTTTACATCATCGGGAATGAATTCTTCAGGGATATGTGGCCCTGTAAATGTAACCAGGGAGTTAACCGATTTTACCTCGGGAATTGTTTTAAGGCGTTCTGTGAGTACTTGTTCTGCAGCAAGGCCGCGGTCTTCGAAAATAACGTAAGCCATTTCTGCGACCCCATGCTTCTGCTTCAAACGCTCGGCGTCAGCCACTGCGGTGATCTCCTTGGACAGCCCTTTTTCTACGCTGTAAAACACACCTACGTGCTGCTTAAGAAAAAACGCCGGAACCAGGAGTATCAAAAAGAGAGCGAGAAAAGCTGTGCGGCGATTGACCACCAGGTTTGCTGCCTTAGTGAAGCTGGGGATCAGGATGCGGTGCTGAGAGCGTTCGATTTGCTTATGGAAAATTAAGATCAGCCCCGGCAGCAAAAGCAGGATACATATCAAGCTGAGGATAACACCCTTTGCTAGAACTATTCCCATATCACGCCCTAGGCCGAACTGCATTATAACCAGAGCCAGAAAACCGGCTATGGTTGTTAAGGCACTGGAGGTGATGGCGGTACCGGTGCGGGAAAGGGCCACAGTCATAGCTTGATCTGGGCTATCATGCTTATCCTTTTCTTCTTCAAAGCGGTGGATGAGGAAGATGCCGTAATCCATAGTTACGGCAAGCTGTAAAACAGCTGCAACAGCCTGGGTAATGTAGGAAACTGATCCCATAAAAACATTGGTTCCCATGTTGAAGACTACTGAAAACCCTACTGTAATCAGGAGCAGAATAGGCTGCAGTACAGAACTGGTAGACAGGGATAGAACAAGAAAGATGGCGGTTACTGCTATTAAGATATATATGTATTGTTCTTTTTCAAAGACAGTATTTAGATCGTGGAGTATCATTGGAAAACCGCTGACAGATGCTTTTGGCCCTGCCATCTGCCGGATTTCTTTGGCTGCTTGCTGGGTGATATTCGATGTTGAATTGTGGATGAACTGAACCTGGATAATGGATGCATCACCGGACTCAAAGTTTTTTCGTATCTCTGAGGGAATATAAAATGAAGGGACACTAGGGTGATATAGATCGTCCAGCCAGCTGGCTTTTTCGACACCAGGTACTTTCTGAATGCTTTCTTTTAACTGGGCAACCTGGTAGGGATCCTGGTTTTCGACCATGACATAGATATTGGCCGCGATGTGGAAGTTCTTTTCCAGAATATCCTGGCCCTGTTTGGAGCCCAACTGATTGGGCAGGTAGTCGGTTACATCGTAGTTTATTCCTGTTTGTAGGTAGCCGATAATAGCGGGTATTAACAAAATGGAAGCGATGATCAATAAAATCTTTCTTTGCTTGACGACAAAATTAGCCCACTTCCACAAAAAAACCACCGCTCCTTTTTGGATAGATTGGTTCATTCTCGCCCGCTTCAAGGGAGCCCTTCATACCGCCCGGGCGGTAGCGGCGGATGATGATCAGGACAAGGCTTTCCTGCTAAACACTGTAAGCTTTGCTTGAGAAAGCTAAAAGTTAAGGTATTAACTAAACATACTACAGTATATAGGAGGATGGTTAACGGGTCAACCAATTATTCCAGGGTGATAGCAGCTGTTTTTCTGCAAATAGTTAAATTACAAGGTGTTTACATCCTGTTAAACAGTAATACTCTTTTTTTCATCCTCCGAGGAATCGTCATGGGTAAACTGCAGGTGGACAGTTTCGGTGCCCTCTGTTATATATATATGGAAGGAATCCGCTGTTTTCCTGTAGAAAATATAGCAGATAGCTTTGGATTTTTCAAAACGGCCAGTTTTCCGGTTGTTGACGGCGGCTGGCTGTTTATTTAGTGGTTGGTGGTTGGTGGTTGGTCGTTGGTGAGGGAAGCGGGAAAAGACAGCGATATATCTTATAACAGCAAAGGGCTCATAGCAAAACAGAACGTCTTGCCCTTGGATGGTGATAGATAATGCAGCAGAAAGAATTGAAGCAAGGTATGAAAGAAGCGATCCCCATAGTGCTGGGATATTTGCCCCTGGGATTTGCCTTCGGGGTGCTGGCCAAGGAGGCGGGAATGTCAGTAGCTCAGGCAGTCATGATGTCTGTACTCTGTTTTACCGGGGCTGGCCAGTATATAGCTATAGGAATTATGCAAGCGGGAGGGGCAGTGGTAACTATTATAATGGCCAATATCCTGGTTAATCTGAGGTATCTGCTCTTCTCTACCTCGACTGTTCCTTACTTAAAAGACCGGGTGCAGCCATTGGTAGCCAGTTTGCTTTCTTACGGTTTAACCGATGAAACATACGCGGTGGCCATGAACCACTACCAGGACCATCCAGCTACTGCTTCATACCTGGCGGGCTTAAATCTAACATCCCACATGGGATGGATAGGCAGCACCCTTTTGGGAGCGGTTCTGGGCAGCTTCATCACCAATACGGAGCGATTGGGCTTGGGATTTGCTCTGCCTGCTATGTATACGTGTTTATTGGTATTGATGATCAATCGGCGAACAGATATCTGGGTTGCGGCTTTTACAGCAATGACCTGCCTTGTTATTGGGTATCTGTTTCCAGCAATGATGGATAACCTTTCTAACCTCATCATAGCCACTGTCATTGGTGCAACACTAGGGGTGATCATTAATGGACAACACTAGTATCTGGATCATGATTATCGGGGTGTCTATAGTCAGCCTTGCGCCGCGCATTTTTCCGGTTGCCTTTTTTTCACGTTATGAATTTTCTGCTGTTGTTAAGGAATGGCTGTCCTTTGTGGCTCCGGCGGTTTTAGGGGGGCTGACAGCTTTAAGCATTCTTGCTCCCCAGGGGAAGATTGATATCAGCATCCAAAACATATATTTGTGGGCATTTTTGCCCACAATCGTTGTGGCAGTCAGGTTCAAGAATCTTTTTATTACCTTACTGGTGGGTATCGCAACTATGGCCTTTCTCTATAATTTTCTTGGTATGTAAAAAATAGAGCAGGATTCTCATATATAATGTAATAAATACTGCTATTTTCATCTCTTATGCAGGGAAATGCCAGAAAAGAGTTGAATGATCTATTGTAACTATTGTGAGTATTTTTTACAAGTTTCGGGGCTGGAAATCTGTATGAGGGGCGCTGTTGGGTGGAAGAAATATCTTTATCTCTGATTATTTTTCGGTACATACCTGAACTAACTATTTTTGTTTTATTATCATTGGTTTTAACTGGGTATGAAGCTAAGCTAAAAAATGCAATACTAGTTGCGGTTATCGGAGCGCCGGTCATTGCTGTGGTCAGGCATTTTTCTCCGATTCCTGGTATTAATACCATCATCATACTGCCAGTGTTGATTTTATTAATCGTTTATTTCTGCAAAATTGATGTTGTTTCATCTATCATTGCCTCCGGTTTAGGGTTTATTATTTTGGGAATGACAGAAACTGTTAATATTTTAGCTGTCTTAAAAATGACGGGAATCGACATCAAGCAAGTATTGGCAGACCCTGTCCAGAGATTACTCCTTCCTATACCTGAATACATCTTTTTAACCGCTGTGATTATCATCTGTAAGCGGTATCATTTAGTGCTGCTTAACATTCAGGAGCTCAATAATATAAGGCGGTTCAATGACTATGAAAGATAAATATTCAATCAGTGCAGTAATTGTTTTGGGAATTGCCCTCCTGCTTGTCTTTGTTTTGGTAATTTGCTTTTTTTGTTTCAATATGTTTTGGAAGCCAGAAGTGATTTCTTTCGATCTAGTATCAGTCATTTTTATTATACTTGTCTTGATATCAGTTTCCGTATTAATTATTCTAGCTAGAAATATGTTCCTGGTTGAAAAGCAGAGGAAGATCTTAGAGATTCAAAATTTTTATATTGAGCATTTAAGTGAGTTGGTCAGGGCAATTCGGACCCAGAGGCATGATTTCGTCAACCATCTCCAAGTTGTCTACGCCCTTATGAAGACGGATAAAACAGAGAAAGCCCAGCACTATATAGAGGATTTATGCCAGCATGTTCGTATTACAGGTGAAATGCTGCAGGTTAATGTGCCTGAATTGTCAGCACTGCTTCTGGCTAAAGAGGATCTGGCGGCGGACAAGAATATATTGTTTAAGATAATTGTTGATTCAAATTTGGATGGGCTGAATGTTAAGCCGTTGGACCTGATCACAGTGGTGGGGAATCTGCTGGACAATGCCTTTGAGGCTGCGGAACAATTACCTCAGGAGAAAAGGAATGTGGTGTTTAAGGTTTTTGAAACATCGAAATATTTTGTTTTTCAGACCATCAATTCCGGGTATTTACCAAAGGAATTACAAAAGAGGATATTTCAGCTGGGTGTTTCCTCTAAGGATGGGGTTAATCGGGGGATAGGTTTGGCTTCTGTGAAATCTGTTGTGGAAAAAAACAGCGGTAAGATCGTTGTCAGCAGCAGTAAGGATAGGGGAACAAAGTTTAAAGTGCTATTTCCTGTTAACTAAGTGTAAATAACCACGTCCTGCGTATAACGCCACCACAGAACTGACCCCAAGCTATCTAGTGGTAGCAGATGGTGAACTGCAATCAATGACTATGCAATTAGATCTCATACACTAGGCCAATTTTTTGTTTGTATAAAAAACTCCGAACCAGTAAGACCTACAGATAATTACTATGGATTACTGGCGTCAGGTTATATTGGAAACGATATAATCTCCCATTGTGGAAAGGAGAGTAATTAGCTTATATTTTATCTTAAGCCGAATTTGCTTTCCATGGAGTTCGGCTTTTAATTTTATTACTGCTTTCCTTAGCATTGAAGGGCATGTAAAGAAAGTCAAATCTGCTGAGGACTTTGTTGCTGATTTTACTTTTGCCAAAATGATGATTTGAGATATCTCTATAAAAGATCCAGCAGTGTGGGTATTAAAAACTAAAGGAGGAAAAAAGGAGGAAAAATTTTGTTGATAACGCAAAAGGTAGCTGCAGAAGCTCTGAAAAAAGTCGAGGGGCTTACAATTGCTGATTTATGTGTTGGCGTAGGTTATACAGGGGTAAAGCTTTCAAATGGTACAGGGGGGACATGTTTTACTTTTCGTCATGAGCTTGGATTAAAAAGTGGAGTTATTCAAGGTGCTGGAACACTTATAGGAATGCCTGCTGCTGTTGCTGTGCAGATGGCTATGAGTACAAATTTAGCGGAGGCATCGGTAGGGGTTGCAACAATAAATGCAATATTAAATGAAAATTATGATGAGGGGAAAAATGCCGTTGACATGATGGATGTTCGTGAAACTGATACCGTTGGCATGGTTGGTTATTTTTATCCTGTGGCCAAACAATTACAAGGTACTGTTAAAAAACTATATGTATTTGAACGGAATATCACGGAGGAGGGTTTACTGCCAGATTGGTCCGAAAATATCTATTTACCTGAATGTGATGTCGTTATGATAACGGGAGTCACCTTTATCAACAAAACAATAGATCATGTGCTTTCCCTTTGTAAAAAAGCGAAAGAAATTGTAATTATGGGGGCAAGCACATGTATGGCTCCGGAGGTGCTAAAGGATTATGGTGTAACCTTATTGGCTGGCAGCCGTGTTACTGATTCAGATCTACTCCTGCGTGTAATTGCACAGGGAGGAGGCGGCTTGGATGTACTGAAATACACCCAAAAACTATGTGTGCGCCTTGCGAAAAGAAGATAATAATGTATATGCCCGAGGCAGTGCATAATGTGCTCGATGTGCTGAAATCCGACAAGGCAGTGAAATTAAGATTGAATTGTGAAAAGTTAAGGAGGTAACAATGAAAAAAATAAGTACACTTTTGATAATGATTTTATTATTGATAACTGTTGTTCTTAGTGGTTGTACCAATGATGTCGATGATTCAACTACACGTACAGTAACAGATATGGCAGGAAATGTAGTTGAGATACCTATTTCTCCAAATAAAATTGCTACGATGACCGGACCGAGCTATGAAATGGTTTTTATGCTTGGAGGAAAAGATAAAATTGGTTTAGTACGCAGTGATCACGCAACAGGTTACCCGCTGGCTCTTCTTACCAATCCCGATTTGACTAATTACCCTGCAATCAAAGGTGTTGGCCCGCAAACACCTATTAATGCAGAAAAGTTTTTGGATGAAGGTGTAGACTTGGTTTTATACTATGACAATTCAGCGGAACTGGAGAAATTTAAAATGGCTGGTATTCCGGCAGTTGTCCTTAATGTTTCGACAACCGTTCCCAACACAACGGAAGAGTATCTTGAACAATCCGGTGCTACCCTCAAGTTATTGAGTGAAATATTAGAGGGAGACGCAACAGAACGTTATGAAAAATGGTATGCATATTTAAAAAAGAATGTGGAATTAATTTCAGAGCGTACCAAGGATATTAAGGAGGAAGACCGGCCTGTAGTTTATTGGGGTAATACCTGGGGGACCAATATTCTTTCTACTTACAATCGTAGTACACGTGTATATGAGATGATGTTATGCGGTGGTTCATTGGTAGCACCTGAAGAAGGTGGACAGTTCCCTGAAATAAATAAAGAACAGCTATTGGAGTGGGATCCTGACGTTATTTTAGTAGATAATCATGGAAACTCACCAGACTTAGTTATTGATCACGTGTATACAGATAAAAACTGGGAAACATTATCTGCAGTGCAAAAACGACAACTATATCGCATTCCTTCTGGCGTATTTTTTATGGACAAAGGTAGTACGAACGCTTTGATATTGCTTTGGACTGCAAAAGTACTCCACCCTGATCTGTTTGAAGATATAAATATGATTCAAGAGCTGCAATACTATTATTCTACCTTCTATGATTATGATTTAAGTGCTGAAGAAGCACAAAAAATTCTTGATGGTTGGGTAGATGCAGAAAACATGGAAAGATGAATAAGAACAAGTCTGTAAAAATATCGGATCTATCGGTAAGCAGAAGAAAATGGTGTTTGTTTTTTGCAGTTACAATCAGTGCATTTTTTGTTTCGTTATTTTTAGGCCGTATGACAATTAGCCCAGATACTGTAATTAACATATTAGGTAAGAACCTGTTGATGTTACCTATTGAGGTTGATTGGGAAAAGAGTACAGAGATCGCCGTTATGCGTATCCGACTACCGCGGGCGATTATCGCATCTTTTGTAGGTGCGGGATTGTCTATGTCCGGTGCTGCATTTCAGGGTATGTTTCAAAATCCATTGGTAAGCCCATTTATACTGGGCGTTTCAGCGGGTGCCAGTTTGGGTGCTGCACTGGGACTGGTTATGGGGCAACCTATGGTGATTGTCCAGGTTCTTTCTTTTATCTTTGGAATTCTAGCTGTTTCTATTACTTATTTTACGGCGAGGATCTATAAAACTACCCCGATATTGATGTTGGTTCTTGCAGGTACCGTGGTCTCCGCATTCTTTCAAGCGATGTTATCACTGGTAAAGTTCCTTGCAGACACAGAGGATAAACTTCCGACTATTACTTTTTGGTTGATGGGCAGCATGGGTAGTGTAAGTATGGAAGAGTTGCCGTTTGCTATTTTGCCTATGGGAATTTCCATGATAGTAATTTTTCTCGTACGATGGCGCTTGAATGTTTTCTCCATGGGTGAAAAAGAGGCAAAATCTTTAGGTTTGAACACGGAGGTTTTAAAATTTTTAATTATTGTTTGCACAACCCTAATTACAGCAACCTCTGTGGCCTTTTGTGGAGTAATTGGTTGGGTTGGACTGGTTATTCCCCATTTGTGTAGGATGCTGGTCGGGCCGGATCACAAAAGTTTGATTCCCGCATCGATATTGATAGGAGCAACGTATCTATTAATAATCGATAATTTATGTAGAATAATTTCGGCTGCAGAAGTTCCCATCGGTATTTTAACAGCAGTGGTTGGTGCTCCTATTTTTGCATATCTCCTGCGCAAAACAAAAGATACTATTGGTTGCATTAATTCCACCCCCCTTTTGTTTTGCGCAGGAGATATGCAAAAATAGGGGCACCAACTACTGCTGTTAAAATACCGATGGGAACTTCTGCAGCCGAAATTAT
>DUMY01000271.1 GCA_012839645.1 Syntrophomonadaceae bacterium | reverse complement strand
GTTTATTTGATAGTTGATGGCGAAGAATTGCCGACACCCCTAGAGTTTGAGGTTGTGCCGGGGAAAATGGTCTATAAGCTAAAACCAAGGGAGATTGGGGTACGGAATATGCGGTCACTGGGATATAGGGTTGTTCAGGCAGAAACAAGCGGTGGGGTACGGTTCCATGAATTGATTCAGGAATACCTGATGAAGAAGGTCAAACCGTCATGAAACGATTAAATTTAGTCATACCAAAGACGGTAGACAAGGCAATAAAGAGTGCATTAATCACAATCCAAAGCTGGGCGAACAGCATAGGAAACATAGCCGCAGACCAGTTGGAGTTGTATAGGGGGGATTTCCCCCCAGGAGTGATTGACTGGCCGGAATGGTGTATACCGCTTGCTTTACCTGCTGACGATTTTATATCTTTGCAGACCACTTACTCCCGGTGTTCCGGGATTTTTTTATGGGAACCGCTCAAATACCCATCAGGTACATGGTATTTTGAGGCAAGCATGGCTATAGCTACTGCGGCGCAGACAGTATCAGTACGCTTGATGGGGGAAAGTCAGATATGCGCTTTATCACGAACAGGTAGCACGGAAATGCAGATTATTAGATCATCTGCTCTTACAATGCCGTCAAAGGTAACTAATCTTTATGTTGAGATGAAGTCAAGCAGTACAGGTGTACAAGCCAGCTTCGGTAATGCCAGGTTGGTTTTTGTACCAGACTAATGAGATAGGAGGGGAAAGGGTTGTTTAAGAAATTAGTTAAGAAAGCTAAGTCTACTGCTAAGAAAGCAGTTAAGAAAGTAACTTCTACAGCTAAAAAAGTGGCTACTGCTGTTAAAAGAGTGGTAAAGCCGAAACCAAAACAACCACCAAAACCACCAGTACCTGCTCGGGCAGCGAAACCGGTTTTTGCAAGATCACCACAACCGGCACCGAAGCCAACAAGTACCCTGAAAAAGATAGAACAGTCTAAGCCATACAGGACAATCATAGGGGATCCAAAGGTATTTCCGATTAGCAGATTAGTGGATGATGTACTCACATTTACTGCTATGCTGCCTGGTGCAGGGGCATTAACAAAAGGGCTAGGAAGCACAGGAAGGGCGGCAGCAACTAAGTTTGTACCAAAGGTAAGTGGAGGAGCATCTAAAGCAGTAACAAGGGTATTACCTAGTAGGTTGCCTGGTGGAGTGAAATATATTCCACCCGCAAAGGTAGGTCAAGCTACGGCAGGAGTAAGAACAGCAGCTGGTGCAACACGCCAGCCTATTACAACAGCAGCCAGGAGGGCGCTACCAGGGGCTACACAAGGAACCAGGGCGGCACTTCGTCCAGCAGCAACTCAAACCACACAGGCGGCCAGGGTAGCACTCCAGCCAACAGCGGTAACTACAACTGGGACCAGGGCGGTGGCACCAGCTATTCAGAGTGCCGCTACAGGTGGAATGAGAGCAGGAGCAACTCAAGCAGCTAGGGCAGCACAGGCAGGAGCCAGATCCCTTGGTTCCCGTGTGGCTGGTGCAGGTGCAGCAGCAGGAGCGGGTTTAGCTTCAGGAGCCAGGGCAGTTGGAAGCGGGCTGAAAACAGCCGGACAGTGGGCGGGCAGGAACTGGAAGCCTATTGCCGGATTAGGAGCTGCCGGTGGCCTTGCCTATGGCCTGTGGCCTAGAGGTGACGCAATGGATGAAGAAATGGAAGGGCAGCAGATGGCGCAGGAAGAGCCACAAATGACACCTGAAGGCTGGGGCTCCGGTGGCTATGGCGGTTATGGTGGCGGCGGTGGTTACGGTGGTATGAGTGGGATGGGCGGCATAGGTATGGGTGGCATGTCTGATGCAATGCCTGACTGGGGCCAGTTGCAGAACGAACTGTTTTCAGCTATTGATTCAGCTGCAGGACAAAATAGCGCAATGACTATTAGCTGGTTAAATCAAATGACTGATACCCTGAACCAGCTAGAACAAGATATTATTGAGCAATACCGGCAGCAGGGGCAAGAGATAGACCCTGCTACACAGGCGGCATTGAAACAGATTAGAGATCAAGTTGATTTCAGACGGCAGGGCTTGATGGAAGAGATGAACCGGCGGGGTGTTCTCCAGTCCGGTATCTGGTTAGAAGAAGAAAACCGAATATTAAGCGGCCAGCTAAATGCAGAAGAACAGTTGCTAGCCGGTAGATTGTCCGATCTTCAAAACCGCTTGACCGATACTATGCAGAACTTTGCACAGCAGAGAATGAATATCATGGGAACTGCATGGCAAAACGAAATGGATACCACACGCTGGGCTGGTCAGCAGAAGGTTGGTGTAATTCAGGACATCAGCCAGAGGCAAGACGACTGGAACCGTTGGTGGTCTGAGATGGGTCTTAAAAGTGCTGATCTAGGCATAAAGGCGTACAAAGCCAACAAAACCGGAAGTTCAGGCGGCAGATCGAACTCTGCAACCAAGCAATTCATCCAGCAGATACCATCATACGGGAGCTTGCAGGATGCATTACAGGACTTCAACAATTACAAGGGCGACATGATGGCACAGGGCGCAGATGTGGCAGCAGTGCTTCAGAATATCTATGCTTACTTTGGCAGCTAATTCTCCCACCTTTTCAGAATATGCTCTCCTGCAAGTTTGTTTATTATGTCCTGTGGTGCGCCTAACTGTTTAAGTATATCCCTCTCTGCGGATAATGCTTGAGATTCTTTTTCTCGTTTGTCTGACACTTGGGGATAAAGAAACTGTATCTGATGGGCTGTTTCGTGGGCTATGGTACAACATACAGAATATTTCCCATACCGTTGAAAATGCGCTGGGTACGATTTAGAGTTGAAATAGATTGTGTGATTGTTTGAGTTGGTCCAGGCAAGATACTCATCTGGCTTGTCGTTAGATAGTTCTATTTTTTCAACAAGCTCACATAAGCGGTTATAGTGGTTGGGCGCTTTTTCCTTCATCACAGCGATGGCTTCTTTAACTTCCTGCTGAAACTCAGGCGGACCGGTTATTTCTGGTTCGCCTAGTGATTTTTCCTGCACTTGTTTTGTTGCAGTTGCTGGAGAAGCCTGTTTTTTGGGGACAAGGTCGTAGTTAATGAGGATAAACCCCAGCGCAATAACCAGGAAAAAAAAGGCGGCATTATCAATAATATTTTTCAGTCTTTTCTTTTCCACGATGATCACCTCCGTACTTAACAATATATGACGAAAGGGGGGAAATAATCAAGTGGCATTTTTTGAAGGGTTCC
>DUMY01000236.1 GCA_012839645.1 Syntrophomonadaceae bacterium | reverse complement strand
GCTTCATCGCTGGCCAAAAAGAGGGCACAAGCTGCGATCTCCTCTGTTTTGCCATCTCTGCCCATGGGTACTGCTTTAGTAAACTTTCCCACAATGGGGACATCCTCTAGGGTCATTTTAGTGGCGATAATCCCTGGGTTGATGGCATTTACCCTGATGCCTGCAGGTCCCAGCTCAGCGGCCAGCGCCCTGGTAAGGTTTGTTATCGCCCCTTTGGAGGTGCAGTAGGTAGACATTTCGCTAAAGCCGTTGAGTCCGGCGATGCTGGACAGGTTAATGATCGAACCCTTGGTCTTGTTCTTCTGCATGATCTCCGCTGCAAACCTCGCTGCAAAATAGGTTCCCTTGACATTGATGGTCATCAAACGGTCATACTCTTCTTCAGTGACTTCAGTGATGGGCTTCATCATAAAAATACCGGCGCTGTTTACCAGGATATCCAGGCTTTTATAGGTATTGACTGCCTTGTCCATCAAGGTTTTTAGGTTATCGAGATTTGTTACATCTGTTTTTTGAAAAACCGCTTCCCCACCATGGTCAATGATTTCCTGATGGGTGGGTTTTCCTCCCTCCCGGGGATCCTCCCGTATATCTCCAATGACGAGGCGTGCCCCCTCTTTACCAAAAAGGAGGGCTGTGTTTCTTCCAATTCCGGAACTGGCGCCTGTTATTACAGCTACCTTATCTTTCAGCAATGGCATTATATGACCTCCTGTTTTTGATCTCTTATTAATTTAACCCAGGCAGCTGATTTATAAACCTTAACCAAAAAATACCTACGGGTTTGCGTTGGGGTTTTTTCATTATGGAGCTCACTTGGGTGGGTCCGAGATGAAACCATCATGGAAATCTCTTCACAGTCAAACATCCAGATATGGTGTTCCAGATAGTGTTACTGTTCAATAATGGTATAGATACCGTAGTCGATGCATGACCATCATGGTGTTCTCGAAAATACTGCCGTTTTTTTGGCACTTTCCGAAACCGCGTTAGGTAGTTACAAAAAAACGGCATATCAGATGCTATGGGGACTATCAGAAGCTGACTGCTGTATATAAAATTAAGGGCAAAATGAACAGCGGCTTTGGGGAATAGCTAAAGTATTCCCCACAAGCAATTCCATAATTAATAAAGTATGTTGATTGGAGCTGTTCTCATAGTCAGCCCGTGTTTCTCAGAGGAACAAAATAGATCACGAGTTCCGTCCCCCTGATCTTTTTGCTGCTCTTTTATTTGCTTTCCCTTGATTGCTGTGTTCAGCTTTAAAGGGGTTTTTGATCCCCATTTTTTGAAGTGTATACTCGTAAAGCAGTTCCAGATCATCGTAGGGGAACTCCAGATGTACTTTCTCGTCATCAGATGTCACATCTTTGGGTTCTTTGGCCGCAGTGTTCTTTGTTTGGCAGCATTTTTGTTTTTGCTCAAATTGGGCATTGCGGTTCTTTATTCGTTTTGCAGATAGGGCCATAATAGTTCACCCCCTTCTTTTGTGCTTATTTTCACAAATTCATGACGTGTAATTTATATATGCAAGATTTATGCCTGAATAAGGTGTATAGAAGAACTTCGCCTTAGTGCACCCAAAATCTGTGGCTCCAAAAGAATAAATGTTCTAGCTAGAAGAAGTAACCGGGTGTAATATTATTGTTTTGCTATTGCCAATGGCAATTTGATCTGTTAAAATAATGTACACGAAAATGTGCACAAGGATGTATCGAGATGAATGATTTCTACCGCATCGGAGATAAACTTGTCAGCATGGAGAAGCTCTTCCGCTCTTTAACCCAGATGATGTCTCTGCGCAGCGAAGGGATTTCCCAGCAGGAAGTTGCAGATCGCTATGGTGTTGACCGCAGTTTTCTGTCGCGACTGGAGGGTTTGGGAGCTGTGCGCAGGGGGGAAAGTATTGCTGTGGTCGGTTTTCCGCTGCAAAATAAGGATGAGGTTCTTTCTTTATTGGGGGATTTGGGGGTTGATTTTAGCCTGATTATGACCAATGAGGAGCGCTGGCGATTTGTGAAAGAAAAGTCAGGACTGGAGTTGTTTAACCAGGTGATGGGATTAGTAGCCAAGATCAGAAGCTATGATGTGGTAATTTTGATCGGTTCACGGCAGCGGATCAACTGGAGTTCTGCTCTTCTGGATAAGGAGGTGCTGGGGATCAGTCTTGGGGAATCACCCCTCACCGAAGATAAGTATGTTGACCCGGATCACTTGCGCGAGCTGATCCTTTCGGCACAGGAAGATTGAATTCTTATACTTTTAAGAAAGTGAGGACAGGTCATGAGGCGTGTTGTCAGCATCAGTCTTGGTTCTTCTAAGCGTGACCATAAAGTGGAAGCCGAATTTTTGGGAGAAAAGTTTCTTATAGAACGGATTGGTACCGATGGGGATATGAATCGGGCGATGCAGATGATCCGTGAGCTGGATGGCAAGGTAGATGCTTTTGGTATGGGTGGGATTGACCTTTACCTGGTGGCCGGAAACAGGCGCTATCTCCTCCGTGAGGCTAAAAAAATTGCAGCATCTGCTAAAAAGACTCCGATTGTTGATGGCAGTGGTTTGAAAAACACTTTGGAAAGGAGGGTTATTGATTACCTCCAGCAAGAGCTAGGCTGGGATCTAAAGGGCAAGCGTGCCCTGGTGGTCGCCGGTGTTGATCGCTTTGGGATTGCCGAGGCTCTCTGGTATGCTGGCTGTAAGACAACTTATGGAGATCTTATATTTGCGTTGGGCCTTCCCATTCCTCTCCACAAACTTTCAACACTCCGAAATCTTGCCTATATCTTGCTCCCTTTCCTGAGCCAGCTGCCCTTTAAGTATTTGTATCCCACCGGGGAAAAGCAGGATACGGTAGATACAAAACACGAGTATTATTATCGGGAAAACGACATTATTGCCGGAGATTTTCACTTTATTAGGAAATATATGCCCCCGGAACTCCCCGGTAAGGTTATCATCACCAACACAGTAACAAAAGAGGACCTGGAACTGCTCCAGGAGCGCGGTGTGGAGGTGTTGGTGACTACAACACCGGAAATGCAGGGGCGCTCTTTTGGTACCAATGTCTTGGAAGGGGTGTTGATCAGCCTGTTAGGAAAAAGGGTGGATGAGGTTACCCCTGAGGATTACAGCAGCCTTTTAGACGAACTGCAGCTTAAACCCCGGGTTGTCTACCTGCAGGAGGATACAGCGGACAAGCAGCAGTCAAATAACAAAGAATCTGTATCCTGCTGAAGCTGGTTCTGTTCGGGGTTAATTGTTAACTTGAGAAGAAGTCTTATTCAACCAGGTAAAATAAGGAGATAAACAACAGATGAAATTTGCATTCATTATCCACCCCATTGAATTAAGATACATCACTGAAAATATAAAATTGTTTAAGCTGCTCCCGGGTAGAATAACTGAGAAGATTGTTTCTCAGTTCCCTGTTTGTAAGGCTTCAGAGATTAAGGGGATCAAATCACCTTTAGCAGAGACAGAAGGGTGGTTTATTCTCTGTCCCTTGACCTCTCGCCTGATGCTGGAACTGCCTGAGCAATATGTGCTGCGCCGGATTGTTGAAGCCGGGAAATTGGCCGAAAAACTGGGAGCAGGTATTGTGGGACTTGGAGCCATGAGTGCTGTGGTTGGAGATGCCGGGATTACTGTGGCTGAGAACTTGGGAATTGCTGTTACTACCGGCAACAGTTATACTGTTGCTATGGCACTGGAAGGAACCAGAAGAGCAGCAGAATATGTGGGGATCGACGTGTCCCAGGCGGAGACGGTTGTCCTGGGCGCTACAGGGTCTATCGGTAGTGTCTGTGCTAGAATACTTGCCCGTGAGGTAGGGGCTTTAACTCTGGTTTCCCCGGCACGCTCCCACCTGGAGCGCTTGTCCCACCAAATTCTGCATGAAACCGGTGCTGCTGTGCGCCTTACCACAAATACCAAACAGGCTCTTCGCAGTGCGGATATTGTGGTGGCTGTCACATCTTCAATTGATACGATAATCGAGCCCCAGGATTTAAAACCGGGGGCTGTTGTCTGTGATGTTGCCCGCCCGCGGGATGTCTCAGTTAAAGTAGCCAATGAACGACCGGATGTGCTGGTTATTGAGGGTGGGGTTGTGGATGTTCCGGGTAATGATGTTCAATTTAACTTCAACTTCGGCTTTCCACCGGGGACAGCGTATGCTTGTATGGCTGAAACCATGATCCTTGCCCTCGAGGAAAGGTGCGAAAACTACTCGCTGGGGCGGGATCTGACTGTTTCTCAAGTCAGAGAAATCCATCGTTTAGGAAAAAAGCATGGCTTTAAGCTTGCTGGTTTGCGCAGTTTTGAACGCGCTCTTTCTCCAGAAGATCTAAATCTTTTCATAAGAACGCTTGACAAATAGAGTCCACATCCCTATAATAGCTACAAAATCGTAGCAGAATAAGAAGTAGTAGCCGTTAACGGTCCAGTCCGGCTGGACTTATTATTATTTTTGACTAAGGAGACAAGACACCTAAAGGCGTCATTGTCACCTTTTTAGTTTAAGGGAGGAGGGATACTGGCGACTGTATAACAGATGGACCGAATAAAAAATTTACGAGGGTCATAAGATTTAAGTAAATTTTAAGCAAGGGAGAGATAGCATTGCCAGAAAAAGAGGTTTTTTTAACAGGGGACGGGGTTAAGAGGCTGGAAGATGAGCTGCATCTCTTAAAATCTGTAAAACGCCGGGAGATTGCTGAGCGTATCCGTACTGCCATCGATTTTGGCGATATCTCTGAAAATTCAGAATATGAAGAGGCAAAAAATGAACAGGCCTTTGTTGAAGGCAGGATAATAACATTAGAAAAAATGTTGCGGCATGCCCGTATTATCGATACCAGTGATGTACCTCCGGATACTGTTGCTATAGGTACTACAGTTCTCTTAAAAGACCAGGATAATGGCGATGATATTGAATACACCATTGTAGGAAGCGCAGAGGCTGACCCTGCTGATAATAAGATTTCCAATAAGTCACCTGTAGGAAAGGCTATTTTAGGGAAAAAGGTTGGTGCAGTGGTGGAGGTCAAGGTGCCTGCGGGGACCTTGAGGTACCGCATTATGGATATCTGTGTATAAATCTCCCTTTTACTAAAGATTAATTTCAGGGCCAAAAGTTGCGCTTTCCATCCTTTTTAGATCAACACCTTTAGGGGACAAAGGGGTCAGAAGCGAGCCTTAACTAAGTAAAGTAAGTACAGGATGGAATTTTAAGCGGCGGGAAATATTCCATGCCGCTTTACGGCAATACCATCAGAGGATGAAACAGAGGTGAAGTCGTGGAATGTCGCAGAAGCAAAGTAAGGTCAGTTCTTGCTAGCTTCCGACATCAGATCTCCGGCTTCCGGCTTCCATTATGGTAGGAATAGAAATAGGAGGAGTTTTTTTATGTCTGACGGCAACAGGGAAGAATCGCCGGATTTATTTAAGGTACGTCTAGAAAAAATAGAAGAACTGCGGTCCAGCGGGATCGATCCTTTTGGCAAAAGGTTTCCGGTTCAAGATCAAGCTGCCGAAATTATCGCTGATTTTCCCGCTTATGACGGCGAGGAGGTCACAATAGCCGGTCGTCTGACAGCTAAGAGAGGGCATGGCAAGGCAAGCTTCGGAGATCTACAGGATTTTTCAGGTAGGATTCAGGTTTATGCCAGGCTAAATGATTTAGGCAGTGATGCCTATGAGTTGTATAAAAAGTTAGATATCGGGGATATCATTGGCGTTCGGGGGACAGTATTTCGTACCAGGAAACAGGAGATCACAGTAGCTATTAATAGTTTTGAGATTTTATCAAAATCGCTGCGCCCTCTTCCGGAAAAATGGCATGGGTTGAAGGATATCGACCTGCGTTACCGGCAGCGTTATCTGGATCTGATAGTTAACCCTGAGGTAAAAGAGGTTTTTCTCAAGAGGATTGAAATTATACGTGCCATCCGTCATTACCTGGAGGAACGTGGTTTTCTTGAAGTGGAAACCCCTATGATGCAGCCGCTTGCAGGGGGTGCGGCAGCGCGTCCCTTTATCACTCACCATAATGCCTTAGATATGGAACTTTATCTTCGTATTGCTCCGGAATTATACCTTAAAAGGCTTTTGGTGGGGGGGTTTGAAAAGGTCTTTGAAATTAACCGCAACTTCAGAAATGAAGGGATCTCTACGAAACACAATCCGGAGTTTACTATGCTAGAGCTTTACCAGGCATACGGAGACTATCAGGACATGATGGCTATTACAGAGGATCTAATTAGCACTGTTACCCAACAGGTATTTGGAACAACGAAAATAGAGTATGACGATCAGGAGATCGATTTTACGGTTCCCTGGACAAGGCTGAGTATGATGGATGCAGTAGAGAGGTATACCGGGCAGGATTTTAGCCATTTGGATACAGAGCGAGCGCGCCGGCAGGCAGTTGAACTGGGAATGGAGATCTCTGCGGGTGCGGTCTGGGGGCAGATCCTAAATGAAGTTTTTGAGACATATGTAGAAGAAAAGCTTATCCAACCAACATTCATCACAGGTCATCCGGTGGATGTATCTCCGCTGGCAAAGCGCAGTCAGGAAAACCCATCGCTTACCGATCGCTTTGAACTTTTCATTAACAGCTGGGAGCTGGCTAATGCCTTTACAGAGCTCAATGACCCGCTGGATCAGAGGAAACGCTTTGAACAGCAGATGGATGAGCGTGCACGGGGTGATGAAGAGGCCCATGCCATGGATGAAGACTTTGTTACAGCTTTAGAGTATGGGATGCCACCTGCGGGAGGATTGGGTATTGGAATCGATAGGCTTGTTATGATTCTGACCAACGCTCCATCCATTAGGGATGTAATCCTTTTTCCCACAATGAGGACGAGGGAGTGTTAGCTAACACCGTTCATAGATCAGAGCAGTAATCGGAAATATTTATCATTCTGATAGTCTTGTGATGGCTTTGCCAAAGGCGATATGAACAAGCCTAAAAAATTATTTAGAGGTAGTTGACATCAGGTAGGACATATGCTACTATATACATCTGGAGCCACCAAGTGAAAGTGCGGCTCCACAAAAAAGGTCTTTGAAAACTGAACAGTCGTGTGAGGTCAGCGTTAAAAGAACTTTACGGAGAGTTTGATCCTGGCTCAGGACGAACGCTGGCGGCGT
>DUMY01000026.1 GCA_012839645.1 Syntrophomonadaceae bacterium | reverse complement strand
TTCAATCACATAGTGGTAGCCGATATCCCGCCACCCCAGAGAAAGGTGGTAGCGGCGCACCTGGGCGGTGTCCTTTTCCTCAGCACCTGTGTGGTGGATGATGATGTGAGTCCACTTAATGTTAGACATCAAAACCCCTCCTTTAGTCTCCTTTAATCGGAAACCTCGTTTAACATAGAAAAACACCATTCTTAAATCACCATTGATTCCCTAATGTGAAATCCCCGCTTCCCGCTCCCCAGGCTTGATGCTCAATTCCGGTGGGCGCAGGAAAACCGACAAAACCTGTTCCAAACGAGTGATGGCAACCGTCAGGGCATCCAGCTTGCGCTCTACCCTTACCAACAGATAGATTGCCACAAGCATGGGAAAGCCGTAATTGCCCACTTGTACCCAAATCTCCTCCATTCCCATCCCTCCTTAAATGTTTTAAAAAAATCCCTGCCTGCCATCCCAGCAGGCAGGGAAGTCAGGGCTAAAAGCCCTTTAGGCAGTGATGATCTCCTCTACATCCTTAGACACCACGCTGGCGCTGTGGATAGCAGCGGCATCGCCGGTTGTGGAAGAGAAGATGTTCTTCTCGATAATGGTGTTCATGGCGCCTTCCACTTCCGCTGCAGTGATGTCCTGGCGTGGATCAGGCAGGGAAACCTTGAGCCTGCCCCCCAGCTCAGTGATAAAGGTCATCTCCAGAGTCTTGGACACCGGTATTCACCCCCTTCCTGTTTATTCTTTACGGCCTACTCAGCTGCCAGCTGCACCTCATTCAGCCGGCGAATGGACTCCACCGGATGCATCTGCAGCCCAGCCAGGGCAAACCCCACATCATAGATGTTCTGATCCAGAGCAGTCGTCTTGACAGAGCGATAAGTCTTGGTGCGGATAATAGGGTTCCCTTTGTCATCGCTTCCGGCGTACATCTTCATCTGCAGGCTGGTGTACCTGAGAGTCGCTGTAACAGGCATGTGATCACCTCCTTCTCCCTTTACTTCCAAGGGTGTCCCCCTGGGTTGACTCCATTTTAGGAGAACAAGAGTTCTGCGGCAAAGTCCGCATATCCAAAAAGCGAAAGCAAAAAAAGCATGCATTTCTGAAAAGCGAAAGAGAAAGAAAAAGGAGTGTTCACAGCATAAAAGGAAGGGGATGGGTAGGTGGATACCCAGTTATACAAGGAATAAAAGAGAGCAGCGAATATCGAGAATGCGTATTTTTCCAGGCAGGATTTTCGGGCGCATTTCAATAATACCTATAGTTGAAAATATTTTCTGCACAATTTAGCATAAATTAGACAAAAATAGATGCCAATAAACAGGGTTTAACCATAAAGTGTCGAATATAGAACAAATGTCCCAAATCCCAAAGGAGATATAGTCCTATTAGATAGTAATTTTTGTTATCAGACACAGCACTATTAATCCATTCCACACATTACCCACAGGACACAATCAGATTTACTTGTGTTCCAGGTGCAACAGCAGCGTGTGCGGTGCTGAATTTAAACGCGTGGACAACCCATAAAGAAAGAGGTCATCCAGTTGCAGTATACAAAGGAAGGAAGCCTTGATCTTTGATTGGGGGTCTGGCA
>DUMY01000235.1 GCA_012839645.1 Syntrophomonadaceae bacterium | reverse complement strand
GATTATCATCTAGTTTTTCTTCCGAAGAAAACTGGCAGCGGATATCATCCAACCCCTGTACATCATGCAGGTTTTCCAACAGGATGGCCACATCTTTATGGGAAAAGGCTTTGCCGCATATTGTCAGGTCAGGCCATCCTGTTGGAAAACCTGCACGATGTACAGGGGTTGGATGATATCCGCTGCCAGTTTTCTTCGGAAGAAAAACTAGATGATAATCAGAAAATATACGAGTTCGAAATAAAAGCTTCACTGCCTTTGCAAAAAGGAGGCAAGTAACTTGGACCTGGAAAAAAAGAGATCACAACAGACTATCATATCAGTAGTATTGGGTGCTGCTATTTTGGCATGTATGATTTTTTTGTTATACAACCAGGCCAATGCCCTAAAAGAGGCACGCTTCCAGGTGGAACAGGAAGAGAGCACCTTACAGAAGGAAGAGGGGCGCTTGCTTCAACTGATCAGTCTCAGCAAACAGGCACCTGAATTAGAGGAACGTAAAGCCAGGGCCGAGGAGTTAATCCCTGCCTTTCCGGGCGAAAGTCTCCTGATCACTGGCATCCAGGACCTAGCGGATAAATCCAAGACAGACCTGCTAGATGTCAGCTTTGAAAAAAGGGTGCCTAAAAAGGGCTATGATGAGATGCCTATCAAGTTAACTTTTGAGGGCCGCTACCATGGGTTGTTGATTCTTTTGGACAACCTGCAGAACTGGAAGAGAAATGTCCGTGTCAATGAGGTTAAGGTGAGTAAGGGAAGTGAAGATTTGCCCCAGATCAAGGCTGAAATTACAGCTGCTGCCTTTTATCAGGAGCAGGGGAAGGAGGCACAAAAATGAGAACCAGATTATGTGTTTTTGTCTGTTCCTGTCTGATAGCTTTGGGACTGATAGGTTGTTTTACACCTGAAGAGGCTGCTACATCCATCACTCCTTCCAAAACATATGGTGAAGTAAAAAAGCCTGAAACCAAGAAAGAAGTTACATCATTAGATAATGCCATGGCAGTAGTACCGGTTCGTGATCCCTTTGTACCATTGATCGTGGCTTCAGCCCCCAGTGAGGGTCAAACAGATACAGAGTCAGGTGAGACAGATACTGACAATTCCGAGGGTAAACGTAAAGAACCCAATGCAAAATCCAATGTCAGTCAGAAGATAACAATTGAGTTGGCTGCTGTCTATCAGCAAGGAGAAAGAGCTTATGCATCTTTGAGGGACGGAAAGCAGATGGCTGATGTAACTGTAGGAGAGACTTTCAGCGGGTATGAGGTTACCAAGATTGATTTTCGAAACAATCAGATTACCCTGAAAAAAGACGGGCAGATAGTAGTTATTAAAAACTGTTCACCAACCAAATAATGAAGAAATAGCAGGAAATCTAGGAATTCTGTCGAAGCAGTGTTTACACTGTAATATTCAGTTAAAAGAGGTGTAATTTTCTTGGTAATGCAAGGACGCTACCTGGGTGACCTGCTCGTCGACACCGGTGCAATTACAAGGGAGCAGTTAGAAGATGCTCTCCGGCAGCAGAGTGCGAACGGAACCGGCAAGGGTATGCTCGGCCGTACCCTTGTCCAGCTTGGCTACTGCACAGAAGATGATATTGCCAAGGTAATTGCTCTGCAAAATGATGTGCCATATATCTCTTTGGAGACATATCCCATCGATGATGCAGCATCAAGCCTGATCACTCCTGAAATAGCACGCAGATATAGTGCTCTTCCCATTGGTTTCGACAAGGGTAGGCTGTTTGTGGCTATGATGCACCCAAGAGATATCATAGCTATTGATGATCTGCGCATCCATACAGGCTATGACTTTCAACCGGTTGTCTGTGCAGATGGTGAGCTGACGGCGGCAATTGAAAGATACAGCCGCACCAGTACCAGTGTTGAGCAGACGGCAGAGGAAGAAGAAGAGATCGAGGAAGTTGTCCCGGAAGTGGATGATGCTTCAGAAAAGCCCGCGGTCCACTTGGCTAACCTCATTTTCAACCAGGCCGTGAGTGCCGGTACAAGTGATATCCACATTGAACCCCAGGAAAAGAGCATGCGGGTGCGTTTCCGCATCGATGGTGTACTGCATGATGCCATGCATCCTCCCAAGAAACTCCATGCACCCTTGGTTTCACGCATCAAGGTTATGGCAAATATGGATATCGCTGAACGGCGTGTCCCTCAGGATGGCCGCATCAGCTTGAAGGTTGATAATAAAGCAGTTGATGTTAGGGTAGCCACACTGCCCACCGCCTATGGGGAAAAGGTGACCATGAGGCTGCTCAACCGCTCCGACAGGTTGATAACTCTGGAAGAATTGGGCTTCCCCCTCCCGGAACTGGAGAAGTACAGGCGGATCATGAAGATGCCTTATGGATTTATTTTAGTGACAGGACCCACAGGAAGCGGCAAGAGTACCACTCTCTACGCTACCTTGTCTGCTATTAATTCCGTAGAAAAAAACATCATCACAGTAGAGGACCCCATCGAATACCGCCTCGACGGCTTAAACCAGATGCAGGTAAATGTCCGTGCAGGGCTTACCTTTGCCAATGGACTGCGCTCTATTTTAAGGAGTGATCCCGATATTATCATGATCGGTGAGATTCGTGATACGGAAACAGCTCGTATAGCAGTGGAATCCGCCCTTACAGGTCACCTTGTTTTCTCCACCATCCATACCAATGACGCTGCAGGAGCCATCACCAGGCTGGGGGATATGGGAATAGAAACCTTTCTCACCGCTTCTTCACTGGCCGGTGTGGTGGCACAGCGCCTGGCCCGTATCCTCTGCCCCCACTGCAAAGAAGCCTACGAGATAAGCAGGGAGCAGCTCCTGTCCAATATCCCCGACTTTCCCCTGGAGGAAGGGGAAGAAAAAGTGACACTCCACCGCGCCAAAGGCTGCTTTCGCTGCAGCAACACCGGCTACAAAGGGCGGGTCGGAGTCTACGAACTGCTGCTTGTCAACGAAGAGATAAAGCGGCTGACCCTGCAGCATGCATCAAGCTCAGAGATCAATGATGCCGCAGTAGCCGAAGGTATGGTTACCCTGAGACAAGATGGGCTGCGCAAAGTGAAGCAGGGGATCACATCTGTGGAGGAGATTATGCGGGTGATTGTCTAAAGGAAAAATAAAAGGGAAAATTTTTCCCGTAGGTGTCTAAAAAGGACAGGTTGTCGGTATAACGTATGTAGAGATGAGGGGGAGGAGGTGAGATCAATGGAAAAGATCTGCAAGATGTTGAAAAGGAATAATAAGGGTTTCACTCTGGTTGAGTTGATGGTTGTACTGCTGATTATTGGGATTTTGGTGGCGATCGCGATACCGATATATAATAGGACACAGGATAATGCAAAACAGAAAACTTGTATAGCTAATTTACGGACAATTGATGGTGCGATTGCTCAATATGCAGCTGAAAATAATACGACAGTAGCTGAATTTGGAAACGCTAATAGTGGTAAAAAAATAACAGAAATTGATGGACTAGGCGATTACCTCAAAGATATTGGAGATCTAAAATGTCCGGCTGGGACTGATGAAAAAGAGGGAACATATTCAATTGATAGTAGTGGTAAAGCAGTATGTGATTGTAACGGCGATACTGATGATAAACCACATAAATACCCCCTACCAGTAAAGGTACCTGGCGGTGGTACAGAGGAGGAAAGTTAATAGAGTAAAGGTACCGGGTACCACCCGACTTTTGTCGAAAACCAGCGAATGGGACAGTGTGACGGCTTATGATGAAAAGGACCCCAGCGGAGAAAATCCATGGGGGCCTTTTTTTCCCGGCAAACGCTGTAAAGGTACCGGGTACCGACCGGTTATCACCCGGTTTTTGTCGAAAAGCAAAGCTATAT
>DUMY01000234.1 GCA_012839645.1 Syntrophomonadaceae bacterium | reverse complement strand
TTTTTTATGTGGGACGTTTTTCAGAAGGATCACAAAGGTTGAAAAACGTGACATACCTTCATGAGAACTAACCACCATCGCTGCCACCAATCCCAAAGTGGCGAATAAAAAACATGTCAGAAACAGAGAAACAAAGAACCACCCATTAAGGTGCAAATTTGCTCCAAAAAAATAAGAAAAGACGATGATGAGCCCCGAAGAAAACAAACCACGGAAGCAGCCGCTGAAAATGTTCCCCAACACCAATGAGGAAACACTGATCGGAGCCGCCAGAAATTCCTCAAGTGTTTTATGATAAAGCCGGCTAACATTAAGGGAGATACCTGTAGCATTGTAGCTGGCATTCATGGCGCTTAAGGCAACAATGCCCGGTACCACAAAATCAAGATAATTAGTGCTGCCGAATTGTATATTCCTCCCCAAACCCCAGCCAAAAGACAACAGGTAAAGCAGGGGACTGACCATACTTCCTGCAAAAAAGCTCTTGAATTTTTTTCGCAGCAGCACCATTTCCCGCCAAAAAACTGTGTATGTATCATATATCATCTCAGTCACCTACTTTGCGCCCGGTTAATTCTACAAAAACATCTTCCAGGTTGCTGTCTCTGATCACCACATCATGCATCATTACTGCTGCATACTGGAGTGCCTCTCCCCTCTTTTCGAATACATGGTACTCAGTTTCATTATGGTTAGGCACCTCCACAACAACCTTCCCCACTTTCTTCTTTAACTCCTCAGGTGTTCCTAGGGCAATCAATTTGCCCTTGTTCATGATCCCCACCCTGTGGCAGAGTAGTTCTGCTTCTTCGATATAGTGGGTGGTCAAAAGCACCGTAATACCCTGTCCATTGAGTCTTCTGATCAGATCCCAGATCTTGCGGCGCACCTGAGGGTCTAGACCCACTGTCGGCTCATCCAGGAAAAGGATGCGCGGCTTATGCATCAGGGCACGGGCAATCATCAGCCTCCTTTTCATCCCACCGGAGAAACGACCTACAGCTGTATCCGCACGCTCAGTCAAATCCACAAAATCAAGAAGCTCTTCGATCTGAAGACGACGCTCCCGGGCGGGAACCTTAAAGAGGCGCCCGTGTAATTCCATGTTCTCCCGTGCTGTCATCTCCACATCAAGATTCTCTGTTTGTGAAACAACACCGATTTCTTTTTTGACCTGTGCTTCTTTACGGGACACCTCCTTGCCGTTGATATAGATATTTCCTGCTGTTGGACGCGCCAGTGTAGTAAGGATACGTATTGTGGTTGTCTTTCCTGCTCCATTGGGTCCCAACAGACCAAATATTTCTCCCGACTTCACTGTCAGATCCAGGTGATCGACAGCTTTGACCTCTTTGTAGTACTTGCAGAGACCGCAAATTTCAATCAAAAAGAACACTCCCTATTTCGGCACTGTTCGACATACTTACTTCCGCTGTTCTAATTTTGGCAAAGTTCACTGCTTCAATTTGTGTTCATGGATATGTGGGTGACTATGACCTCCCATGATATCTTCAAGCTTCTGCTCATCCAGACCAAGATCCTGGAAGGGTTTACGGCGCATCCTGTGCATCAGAGCCAAATCTGCTGTAGCACGGATATCTTCTTCACTCACTTCTTCCCGTCCCTGGAGAGCAGCCATGGTTTTTGCTGCCTTCATCATGATCAGATCCGCGCGGTGGCCGTCCACTCCCATTTCTACCGCTATTTCAGCAATTAGGTAGAGCATCTTGTCAGGTACCCGCACCTTAGGAAGTGCTTTTTTAGCGGTTATTACCTTCTGCCGGAGTTTTTTCTGTTCGGGTTCCCACTCCACGCAGAATCCAGTAGGGTCTTCCTCAAAAGCTACTCTCCTGCGGATGACATCCACCCGCTGATCAGGGTCAAGGATCCCCTCGATCTGTACACACAAGCCGAAACGATCTAATAGTTGGGGTCTGAGTTCACCTTCTTCGGGGTTCATGGTTCCCACAAGCATAAAGTTTGCTGGATGGGTAAATGACACTCCCTCTCGCTCCACTGTATTGACACCCATTGCGGCTGAATCCAATAGAACGTCAACTATATGATCATCCAGGAGGTTGACCTCATCCACATAAAGGATGCCACGGTTGGCTTCTGCTAAGACTCCGGGTTCAAAGCGCTTTTCCCCCTTTTTGATGGCCTCTTCCATGTCCAGGGTTCCCACCACCCGATCCTCGGTGGCGGAAACGGGCAGCTCTACAACACGCATCTTGCGTATTGTCCTGTTCAGTTCTTTACTGCTCTGCAGCTGCTCTCTGCAGGAACTGCACATGGTGGTAACATCATCAGGATTACATCCAAAGGGACAGTCAAACACAACCTGGTTATCCGGAAGCAGTGCAGCCAGGGCACGTACCGCCGTTGACTTGGCTGTACCCTTCTCTCCCCGGATTAAAACACCGGCTAACTTTGGATTAATGGCATTGA
>DUMY01000233.1 GCA_012839645.1 Syntrophomonadaceae bacterium | reverse complement strand
AGCCGGCTGCGTCTACTCCCTTATATCTAATAACTATGAGCTTTCGCACCTATAGTATATTTAGTATACTTAATCAACAATCCTTTTTCAAGTACTTTACCCTTCTTTTTCAACGTAAGGGCTCCCTCCCCAGAAAGGCTATGGACCGCCCATCATAGTGGGGTACTTGGTTAAGCACCTTGCGGTTGGGCAAACCACAGAAATTAGGGCGTTATCTACAGTATTGGGCTGGCCCCGATTTATAGAGATCATTTCCTCTGCTGTCTATAGCCACAGTTACAGGAAAGTCTTCAACAATAATACGAAAGACCGCTTCAGGACCCAAATCAGGATAGGCGACCACCTGCATCTCTTTGATACAGCGCCCGATCAATGCTCCTGCTCCCCCTGTTGCTGCCAGATAAACCGCTCCATGCTTTTTAATCGCTGCCACTACCTCCGGTGATCTTCTCCCTTTCCCAATCATTGCATTGACGCCATACTCAAGCATCTGCGGGGTATACCTATCCATGCGCCCACTGGTAGTAGGTCCCGCTGCACCACAAGGACGCCCTGGCGGCGGTGGGGTTGGTCCCACATAGTAGACCACATGTCCGCATAAATCCACCGGGAAATCATAGGAAAGATCACCAGGACAGTTCTTGTGATCCATATCCTCTACAAAGCGGAGATGGGCATGATCCCGGGCACCGTAGATCACCCCGGAAAGAAGCAGTCTCTGACCAGCCTTTAGCTTCTCGGATACACCTTCAGCAAACGGCACTTTGATCCGTTCCAACTGCAGTTCCCTACTCATCCTCTTCACCCCTCCACTCCCAGGTCTTATGCCGTGCAGCGTGACAATTGAGGCAAACCGCCACTGGAAGCCCGGCAATATGGGTGGGGTAGGTTTCAATGTGCACCGCAAGTGCTGTTACCCTTCCCCCTAACCCCCCAGGACCATAGCCTAGGTTATTGATGGCCTCCAACAGTTCACTCTCCAGCGCCGCGATTTCAGGATCCTGGTGCAGTAACCCTGTATCCCGCAGCAGGGCGAACTTGGCCAGCAAAAGCGCCCGGTCAGAAGTACCGCCGATCCCCACTCCCACAGTTACGGGTGGGCAGGGGTTAGGGCCCGCCTTGTCAACAGCATCTACTACAAATCTCTTCACTCCATCCAGACCATCCGCTGGCTTGAGCATCCCCAGGGCTGTGCAGTTCTCACTCCCAAAACCTTTGGGCATTACAGTAATCCTCAAGGTTTCCCCAGGTATAATATCGTAATTGATTACAGCCGGTGTGTTATCCCCTGTATTTGTGCGGCGTAAGGGATCAGAAACCACGGATTTACGCAGATATCCATCTGTATACCCCCGGGCAACTCCACGGTTAACGGCCTCTGAAAGAGAACCCCCGGTCACATGCACATCCTGCCCGATTTCCACAAAAACCAGGGTCATCCCGGTATCCTGGCACAAGGGAATCTGCTCTTCCCTGGCAATACCAGCATTCTTGCAGATTTCACCCAGGATACGCTTTCCCTGAGGGGACTCCTCCACATCCTGTGCATTATGCAGTGCATCCAGAACATCGGACGGAAGGTTAAAATTGGCATCCTGGCAAAGCTGTGCAACCCGCTCCATAATCAGTTCTGTTGATATTTCCCGCATACAATCACCTTTCAAGTTTCTCATTCATATAAACGCCTAAACGCCAAAATATTCCCGTAGAAAATGGCAGCCAGAGTAATCCCTTTATTGCGGCCCCTTCCCCACGGGTATTTCTGATAACTATTCCATTAGCCCTTTTTCCCCTTTGGCAAAAAAGCTCTTTGGCTCCTCCCCCACCAGCCCGACGATTCCGTACTCACCTGTCAGCGAATCGTAGAAATAGTCCTTGAGAAGACGAAAGTTCTTGATCTCACCAGTGCTCCGCACATGGATGCGCGGTCCTGTGCATTTCAGTATTTCGTCACCGACAGAAATGCTGCTTGACTCCACAGGACTGATCACCTGGTCCTGGGCGATGACTTCCTGGACCAAACGCTCCAAAAGGGCAAGGTCCACCTGGGGTTTCTCCGAATAGCAGAGCATAAAACCATGGCGCACATCCCCGTGATCGTCCGCGGTGGCTACCCCCATCTGCTCCAGTATCTTTAAAGTAATATCCTCCGCAGAGTGAGCCATCTTCCGGTAGTAGAGGGAGTTGGAAACGATGTCCTTGATCTCCTCAGGATAAGGGCCAAAAATATCCGGTCGGGCAATAATCACCTCTTCGCCAACCCCTACCAGAACATGAGCATTCCTGCCCAGGACAGGAAAGAGGAGTTCAAAGTGTTCCACCACAATACGGCAGCCTTCGCGCATAGCCTTTTTCGCTGCTTCCGCGAGTTTTACCGGCTGAGTAAAAGCGAGTTCAAAGAGCATGTCCACATGATAAGTGTGGTACTCGAAGCTCCCGTTTTCAGCATCATTCAACAGAGGAAGAGGACGCACATTGATCTTCTCGTCATCATTGGACAGCTCCAGCCCAGGAAACATCCCCTGGATGAGAATGGATTTACCAGCACCTGCATCACCGATTACTCCGATCAGGCGATCATCCGGGGATATATATCTCTGGGTCAGGTCAGCGCCGAGCTCATGTATTCGTCTTTTCCCGCGGGGGGCAAAGTACACAGCGTGCATTAAAAACTCATGAATTTGATTCATCATCATCTCCCCAGGGGATCTGCAGTTCCAACAGCGGGGCATTTTGCTGCGCCCCATAAATGTCCCTTTCACCCAGGTTGCCACAGGGCATCTGCCTTTTCATCGTTGCCTTGAACGCACAGGCTGGGTCAAAGTAAATGGCCTGTAGCACATCTTCCTCAGGTACTCCGTAAATTTTAGCTATAAGAGGGGCATTTAATGCATTGCTTTTCTTGACCCGGTTGTATGTCTCCCAGTCCCGAAAAATGACATCGAGCGTCAGCTCAAAGGGACCAGCGTTCTTCGTCCTAATAACCTGCGCCAAATCCATTAAAGGCTTCATGACCGCACCTCCTCAAAACTAACAGGGAATATTTCCTGTGGGCGATCAAGTTTAAGCAAATGGTGTACGGAAAAGACATAAACAGCGCCTACCCGGAAATCAGATGGTGAATAAGGGAAGGCCAGGTTGCCCGCTGTGGATAATCTGCCCGGAAAACCAAAATGCAGCATTGTAGAGCGGGCAAATCCGAGAACCGATTCAGCCAATTCCTCACGCTCAGCCACTGCCTCCAGCACAATCCCTACTTCATGCCCATTGACCGGATTGGGCTCCTGTGGGCCCATAACACCATCCCTTCCGTAAACATGAAACTGAAGATGGTAGTTTCCCTGCTCAGATTGGAAATTGTCTTTTGTCCTGGCTTTAACCCCATCAATAATTTCATCCAGTTGGGAAATAAACCGGGGATCCCGAGCGCCGGCAATGGAAATAACCCTGTAACCGATCTTCTTTGCCCCTTCCACCTTCACCGTATAGTAATCAGCCTCACAAAACTTGCTTCCCTGCACAGCCACCCTGCGGTCAGAGATCTGCTCAAAGCTGGTTCCGGTCAAGTCAAGACTGCCTCCAGGACCAGGCAACAGATAGGGATTGCTCTTTTCATACAAGGTATGCGCCGCCACAGATGTTCTGGTGGCACTCCGCTCCAAACCGGCAGGTTCCACCAGAAAGCGGTTTTCCTCAAGAATACCGATCATGCAGTCACTGCCGCTGCCTGGAATAGCAGCGATGGCCGCGCATTCCAGTATCTTGCCAAGGTGATAAGCAAGACCAGGAGAATATTTCTCTCTGATAGGCAGAGCAGCAAAAACCGCCGGGTCATAGCAGCGGCCAGCCAAAACAACATCAGCCCCACCATCCAAAGCCTCTATCAAGGGTTCAACACCCATCTGTGCTACCAGGTTGGTGCTCTCTTTCACAATTGACTGCGTTAACTGGTGCACTGGTCCAAGTGGGCTGACACGACCATTTTCCAGACCATTCAGCAGAAATTCCTTGGGAACATCCGCAGGGATGACCGCCATCCTAAAAGAAAGCCCTTCTTCCCTGGCTACTTCCATAATAATCTCCCGGCACCAATTCAAATGGTCTTTAGAACCGGACCCCCCAGCACTGCCGATCAAAAGGGGCTTTTTCCTGGACCGGGCTGTCCGCAGCAGTAGAGTCAAATCTCTTTTCACAGCCCCACGAGACACAAAGGGCTTTCCCGATCCCAGGTAGTAGGGCCCAGGATCAGAAGAACCCGCATCTACAGCGATAACATCAGGATCAAAGGAAAGCCCTCTGTCCAAAGAGCTAATAGGAAATCCATAACCTAATATCGCCGTGGGTGAAAGCAGTGTCAGCGGCTTCATGCAATCGCCTGCTCTCTCTGAAAACGCAATATTCGCAAAGCTCGTTCCATTTCATTTCTCACAATCATCATCCCTTCATCAACACCCATACCGGGCTTTGCCAGCATCTGATCCGGGCATGTGGCAAGCGCTAGATGTACACAAACCTGAGCTGAACGGTCGGTTTCGTTGCATGTTCCACCCTGATAGGCGCCAACCCCGCGCTTTTTGGCATAAATAATCGCTTCCACAACATTGTTTATTCCCCCCAGATCCGGAGTCTTTACCTGAATCATGTGGGCAGCCCGGGCATCCACAAAGTCCCGTACATCATCAAGGGTATTACACCACTCATCCGCCACGATCTCCACCGCAACACCTTTAACACTCAATAATATTTTTAATTTACACATCGCATCTAGCTGTTTTTCCTTGGAACCCAAATCCACAGGCCCCTCGATGCGAATTTTGTAAGGCGCAGCCGCCATTTCCAGCTGACATATGTATTCGGCAATCCTCTCTAAGTTGTTGTCAAACGCCAGCCCCAGCGTACCATAAACATCAAGATGTAGGATCGGTTGATAATCCTCCCCGGCCAGCTGTCTGATCCTGTTTTTTAACCAAGTTGTATAATCCAGAAGCAGCTCACCTTTCCTGCCCAGTTTTAACTCAACATTGTTGATCAGGCCATGCGGCAGGACATCCGCCTGTTTTATGATAGCCTTATCAGCATTGTTATACCTTTCATCCCCGGTCTGAGCGAAGATGGGAATAGGCTCAAGGGACAGCTCTGTATCATACTCTTCGCTCACTACCTCACACATCAGCTTTTTTTCCTTGATAGCCACAGCATGCAGCAGTGCCTGGGTAATACCGTAGCGAAGAGCGGTATGCAGCCTGTCTTCAGAGGGTCCTGGCATCTGATCGATCTCACCGGCCATCTCTCGAAAACTTGTAATCTCTCTGCCAGTGAGCCTTTCTGCCAAATATTCTTCTACAATCGGTATAAAACCACCCGACAAAAACAGGGGATCCCTTCCCCCAGCACCGGAATACTGCACAGCAGCACAATCACCATAGGCGATACTTCCATCAGATAAAATAAATATAATGCTCAGCGATTCGCCCCGCTGCCGGACACCGGTGAACCCGGAGGTCAGGGGTTGACCATCATAGGCAAAACCATTCTCTTTTGCACCTTCTTTGATAGCCTGTTGGTCATCGAAATAAAAACCTGTTAACCCTTTTGAAGCCAATACTTTTTCAATGTGCATTTTATTCACCTCGGTTTGCCTACCAGCATACCCTTACTGATGGCATAGATATCATCAATAACCATACGAAAGCCGGGTTCTCTCTTCTCTTCCCGGCCGCGTTCTCGTATTTTTTCCTTATGGAACTCTTTGATCTCTTTAGAAAAAGGCAGGTTTCCTGTCTGGAGGAACCTGATGGCACCGTTTCGATCCCGCACCGGCATGATGGCACCCTTGACACAGCGGGACGGAGCAAAGGGCACATCGAGCACCCCTGCTTTAAATGAACGCACAGCTCCCAGGGCTAAATCGCCATCTCCTAAGTCCAGCACCCTTTCCATTATCTCATCCACTTCATGCTCGATAACAGCCTCTTCTTCTTGCAAGACCGGTATCTCCGGCAGGCTTTGTTCAGCAAGCATGCGTATTACCTGCCTGGTACAGAGCAGACCCGCCACATTGGCGTCCGCGGTAGGGATTCCCACCGCTTCATGTGGTGTTTTGACGATCACCTTGTTGGCTCTCCCCAGGGCAGCTGTGGCTGCACCCCAGGAGATAACGCCAAAGGCGCGATTTTCGTCCTGAGGGAACCCCCCCATCCACTGATGAAAAACCGTTGTCATGAAAACATCACTGTACCCAAACCTGTCCAAGTATTTTTTACCCAACAGAGAAAGCGACCTCATGGCAGCTATATCCTGAATCAGGTTGCCTCCCTGCCCGTAGCCCACCGCGATACTCCTAACTCCCTGTTCAGCAGCCAATATCGCCTCGATAATTCCAATGGCATGAGAGATGCATGGAGGAACCAGAGTTCCTGTCAGGGGCCCGAACATCTCGCGGTTGATAATAATGCTATTTTCCGCATAGATACCACAGAGCCGGTCAACATACTGCCAATCCAGGAGAGACTGCTCCACTGGAACACTTTTGGCATAGGGTATGTTATAGGAAATGCCCCCTCCTTCAAAATCTGTAAAACCTGAGGCCAGGGTTATCTCTGCCAGCAGACGGGCATCAGGTGTCCCGTGCCGTACCTGCACTGGTACCCCAACTGCATTGACTATCTTGCGACAATTCTTAACACCGTAGTTGACCGCAGGCATCCCATTCAGCATTGATCGCCCTGCCGCTTTAGACTCTTCTATTCCTCTAGCAGCATCCTCGTAACGGTTCTGGCGTGTGTAAGAGTCGATGGTGGTTGGCAAAAAGTCTGCTCCTCCCTTTTGTTCAAGGGCGTGAAGCAGGTCAATATGCTCTTCCAACAAGGCCACACCACCCCGGGGTTGGAGAAATACCCTTTCCTCCTCCTGCCCCTTCTTGAGCTTATAGTAAGCCGACTTCTCACGAGGCTGGGAGCGGTGATAGTTGAAGGCATCCCGCAGATCCACCTCATTACCCGTAGCCCATTCCGCCAGCACTGTGTTTTGTTCCTTTTCAAAGTAAGACTCTTCCCATTTGCGATTTTCCAGTTTCAATCTTCATCCCTCCCTGTCGGTGCCAGCGCTTCCTTTAAGAGCATCTCTGCCGCTCCGCTATCAACTTCAGCTAGCAGCCCGATCGCAGATAATATATAATGTTCATCTAGATATAACTCCGGATTGACAGGAGTAAGGGCCAAAGGATCCCTGTCTTTTAACGCCCCTCCCAGTATATCGCTGGGTTTTTGGGCACGAACCAGTACTCCGCCCGTTCCTACCATTAGGTCAACCTTAGTCAGGTCTTTACCCTTTTGAAGCCAAATTCTCCCCCCGGGTGTGTATGTCTCGTTGAGGGAACCAGCATGTCTCAACAAGGCCTCCCGGATACAGGACATCGCTAGAGCACGTTCAAGATACATTTCCCTTTCGTTCCGTGGCAGTGCTCCTCGTTCATTGTGAACCCTCATGGCATATGCAGTGATCTCTCCCTCCTCTGGAACAAAAGGAAGATTGGCCGCCAGACTTTCCTCTCCCAGGGATTGAAGCAAGGAGAAAATACTCACTCGCATACCAAGATCCCCTTCTACAGTGCGTTTTGCAAAGGGTTCCTCCAATCCTCTAAAGATAACTCCAGAGGTTCTTGGCTTGCCGTCACAGAAAGAATGAACATCCGTAGTGGCTCCACCCACATCAACCACAACCACTTCCTTTTTCCACGAACTCTGCAACAACTCTCCTCCCCGCATCACCGCCATGGGGGTAGGCATAGCCAACCCTACCTGTTCCTGAATGCGATCAAGGCCTTTGGCCTTTGTGATCTCCTCCAAATACAGCTGTCGGATTGCCTGCCTGGCGGGCTGCGGATTCAAGATGTTGACTTCAGGCATTACATTGCGGGAGACAACCACACGGGGAACCTTATTTTTTAATATCTCTACTGCCTCTGAAGCGACAACCTTATTGCCTGCATAAACAACCGGAACTTCTAACCCCGCTTCCGCGATGATCGCCGCATTCTCCAAAATTGTCTTTCGCTCCCCACCATCAGTACCCCCGGCCAACAGCAGTAAATCCGGTTTTAATCCCTTAATCTCTTGGATCTCCTGATCGGTCAGTGTATACGAATAAGCAGCCAAAACCCTTGCCCCTGCACCCAGTGCAGCTTCCCGGGCCGCTTTCACCGTAAGGTCAGACACCAAGCCGATCGCCACGATTCTTAGACCACCCGCTGCAGAACTGCACGCCCTTTTCACCTTGACTCCGTTCAACTGCTCCGGAGAAAAAGCCTCTAGGGCCTTTTCCAGTCCCTCCATGAGATCTGTCGCCGCAGTTGTCAAGGCCTGAGACGTTCCGATCAAAAAGGGCGGATCGAGATTGACAAGCGTCACTTTGGTAAAAGTGCTTCCAATATCGATCAAGAGAGCCTTCATAACCCGAGATCCCTCTCCAAGTCAACAATCGCCACGTCAGGCAAAACTCCAGGTGGATATACCCGGTCAAAACCCATTTCCTGAAAAATCTTTTCAACTTCAGCAAAGGTTCGCTTCCCTACCACCAGGTTTCCACCAACATACAGCAAAATGTCCCCAATGCCCGCCTCACGGCACTTTTCCCGTAAGCCGCGGCAATCCATTTCTCCGTGTCCGTACAGGGAAGAAACCATGATCACACTGGCATTGCTTTCCACAGCAGCATTGATAAACTCTTCCTGGCTAACCATCACACCCAAATTGACAACCTTAAAGCCATGCTGACTAAAGGCAACATCCAATATCTTGTTGCCCACCGCGTGAACATCTGCTCCAATTACACCAAGCACAATTATCGTCTGGGGCACAATTCCGGCCTCCTTTTGAAACCATGGTTTTTCCCAATCAAATACAGCATATAAATTTATACAAGATACAATCATTTAAAAGCCTTGGCAACTAGAGTGTCGACCAAATTATCACCGACCAGATAAGGCAGCGTGATATGCCCCTCTCCCTGATAAGTTCTGTTGAATTCGGCACTGGTTTCAATGGAATTTTCATTTCTTGCCCAGGCTCGCCTGGCTACACCTCCCATGACATCCCACAGGAGAGCTGATTTAATAATCTTGTCTACTCGCTCACTGCCATTCAGGACCAAACCGAAACCACCGTTGACAGACTTACCGATGCCAACCCCACCACCGTTGTGCAGGGCTACTAAGCTCATCCCCCGGGCAGCATTTCCGGCAAAGCACTGCACAGACATATCTGCCATCACATTGCTGCCGTCCTTGATGTTCGCGGTTTCCCTAAAAGGAGAATCAGTTCCACTGACATCGTGGTGGTCCCGTCCGAGCATTACCGGGCCTATCTCACCCCGGCGCACCATTTCGTTGAATTTGAGGGCTATCCGCATGCGGCCTTCCGCGTCCTGATAAAGGATCCTGGCCTGGGAACCCACCACCAGGTCGTTTTTCTCCGCATCCCGAATCCAGATATAGTTATCCCTGTCCTGGCCACGGCGGTTGGGATCGATACACTCCATTGCCGCATGATCAGTCTTGATGAGATCCTCATGTTTGCCACTCATACAAACCCAACGAAATGGGCCATAACCATAGTCGAAGAGCATGGGGCCCATGATGTCCTCTACATATGAGGGCCAAATAAAGCCGTCCTTTTCATCGATACCGTTCTTTGAGATCTCCTGCACACCCGCATCAAAAACAGCTTTCATAAAGGAATTGCCATAGTCGAAAAAGTATGTTCCCTTTTCAACCAGGCTTTTAATCAATTGGTAATGCCGTCTCAGGCTTTGATCAACCAGTTCCCTGTACTTTTTGCGGTCATTTTCCAGGAGCTCAGTTCTCTCTTCAAAGGTCACACCCTGGGGACAGTATCCACCCTCATAAGGTGCATGACAGGATGTCTGATCAGAGAGGAGGTGGACATGTATATTGTTCTTCACTATATATTCCAACAGGTCCACGACATTGCCGTGGTAGGCAATGGAAATAGGCTCTTTTCTCTCCAAATAATCTTTTGCGGTCCTGAATATCTCATCTAAATCATCGGAAACCTTATTAACCCAGCCCTGATCAAACCTGGTCTTGATTCTGGAATAGTCAACTTCAGCAATCACGCCCACACCCCGGGCAATTTCAATAGACTTGGGCTGCGCCCCACTCATTCCACCCAGGCCCGAGGATACAAACAGAAATCCCCTGAGGTCACCATCCTGTGGAACCCCCAACTTGAGTCGCCCGGCGTTGAGAAGAGTATTAAAGGTACCGTGCACAATTCCCTGAGGCCCGATATACATCCACCCGCCCGCGGTCATCTGCCCATAGTTGGCCACACCCATTTCCTCTGCGATCTCCCAGTCATCCGGGTTGTCGAACATACCCACCATTAAGGCATTGGTGATAATGACCCGGGGGGCTTCCGGCTTTGAAGGGAACAGCCCCAAAGGATGACCTGATTCCACCACAAGGGTCTGGTGGTCCGTGATAACCTCCAGGTACTTTTTGATCAACCGGTACTGTAGCCAGTTATGACAGACACTGCCTGTCTCCCCATATGTAACAAGTTCATAGGGGTAGAGGGCCACCTCGAAATCCAGATTATTGTCGATCATCAATTGAAAGGCCTTGCCCTCGATGCAGTTCCCCTTGTATTCATCTATGGATTTAGCCTGAATTCTTCCTTCAGGACGGTAACGATAAGCATATATTCTGCCCCTAGTCAGCAGCTCATTTAAAAATTCCGGCGCCAGTTTCTCGTGGAGTTCCTCGGGCACATAACGCAGGGCATTTTTCAAAGCCACCTTCGTTTGCTCCTGGTTAAGTCGAAATCCCCTTGAAGGTGCCCTTCTTACCCCTTCGACAAACCTAGGCATCTCCGGCAATACGTTATCCAGCTTAATCGTCATTGCTTTTGAAATATCATAATTAGTTAGCATTTTTTCATCCTCCCCTGTCTACAGCTATTGATCCTACAGCCATACGGCCGGAAACCTATTTACCCTGTTGTATTGGAGCCCTTATAATCCAATTTGGAGTTCGCCAATGCCATAGTTTCCTTGCTGAGGGAATTAACTTCCTTCAGCAGTCTGTTTTTGGACAGATCCATCCGGTGTTTGAAATCTTCATCTTTGATCCCTTCCAGGTTGATAGCCACGTTGAGGAGAGCCCCTACCACTCCGCTGTATGACAGCAAGCATGCTACCCCTGCATCACTCAGGGCATTTGGGTTCCCGTAGGCTACCGCTGTCCGACAACAACCTAACACCTTCAAACAATCCCAAGCCACTTCCAGAGGATTCATAGCTGCTCCCTCCAGGGCCTTTTGGATAGCCTGAGAACGCTGTTTTTCTTGTTCATCAGTATCCTTGGGCATCCGATATGCCTGCATTACCCGATTGAAGGCATCTGTATCTTTGTCAACATATTCCTGTAATCTCTGCAGCAAAGCATTGCATTCCTCTAGAGCATCCTGCATCATTCCACGGTCCTGTTCTGAGATACCCTTCATACCTACAGTCAGGCGCATAACCATGGAAACCAGCGCAGCGGCCAGAGAACCTGACAAAGCAGCAACACTGCCTCCCCCTGGAGCAGGGGAATCTGATGCCAGTTCAGCGATAAATTCCCTAATTGTCATATCCATCAACATATAGCTCACCTCTCTCCACTGCCCTCATTCGTGTAAACGACTCTCGAGCACCTGTCCTCTTTCGAATCCCTCCAGTTGCAAGAAAAATGTAGCAACATCAAACAAAGCCTCCGCGGGAACCAGACCCACAATCTCGCTGCCTACAACATTGACCCCATAACGCTGCGCCTCCCGCCGTACGGTCTCAAAGACTCTAGCGAGAGAGACTTCCTTGTAATTGCAAACATTAATCGTTACCTGGGCTGTATTGCTCTCTTCGATCAGAACACCCAGAGCTTTGATGCTGGGATATCCCCCATTGCTTCCGCGAATCGACTTGGCAATGGCCTTAGCGATCCCGACATCTGAAGTCCCGAGGTTGATATTGTACGCCACCAGCGGTGGCCGCGCCCCTACTGCTGTGGCCCCAGCAGTAGGATGTATCTTGGATGGCCCGAAATCGGGCTTTCGCTCCGGAAGGGTGATGGTTTTCTTCAGCCCCTCATACTGACCCTGCCGCACTTTGGCAAGGCTTTTCCGCTCCGGGCAAACCGCCGCCTCTTCATATAAATAAACAGGGATAGATAACTTTTCGCCGATCTCCTGCCCCAGTTCCCTGGCCAGTTTGACACATTCATCCATTGTTATATCTTTAATCGGAATAAAGGGAACCACATCTGTTGCCCCCATGCGAGGGTGTTCTCCCTTGTGATGCTCCATATCGATCACCCTAGCAGCGGTTTCCACCGCCCGAAAAACAGCGGTTTTAGCACTGACAGGTTCCCCGACAAGGGTTACTACCGTCCTATTATGGCTGTCATCAGAAGAGTGATCGAGTAACCTGACCCCATCCACACTCTCAATGGCCTGGAGGATCTCCTTCACAACCTCCGGCCGGCTCTCACTAAAATTAGGCACACATTCTACCAATTTGCTCATTTTTTATCCCTCCCCCACAACTACCTGTCCAGACTTTACTACTGTATCCACCAAATTTGTTCCAAAACGGTACATCAGATACTGATAATTTGGGGCATCGAAGATCACGAGATCCGCCTCTTTGCCCGTTTCCAAGCTTCCCACTTGATCAGCGCGTCCCAGGGCATGGGCAGCGTTGATGGTGGCAGCATTAATAATCTCTGCAGGGGTTAACTTCAACTGTCTGCAGGCTATCCCCATAACTATCTGCAGGGAATTGACCGGACAGCTTCCCGGGTTAAAGTCGCTGGCCAATGCCACCGCTACACCTGCACCGATCATTTCCCTCGCTGAGGCATACTTATCTCCCATCAGGCAGAAAGTAGTTGCCGGAAGAAGCACAGCTACTGTTCCAGATTCAGCCAGGGCCTGGATCCCGGTCTCAGATGTCTCCATCAAATGATCAGCAGAGACAGCCCCAAGTTCTGCCGCCATTTCTGTGCCTCCCAGAGGCTTAATCTCATCAGAATGCACCTTTGGTCGCATCCCCAACTCACGAGCAGCCATGAGTATACGGCGGCTTTGTGATGTGTTTTGTGAAGAGGGAGT
>DUMY01000232.1 GCA_012839645.1 Syntrophomonadaceae bacterium | reverse complement strand
TGACTTATTTTTATTAAAACCTGCTGAAGTAAGATCACCCTTCATGGTTACTTCAGGCGGTTCAATGTTAATGTTTTGAGTATCTGTTCCCGGCTCAGGCTTTTGGTTTAATTTTTGCGGACCGCGAGTGTCTAATGATGAATGAAATGAATCATTAGACACTCTTACTGTGTCTTTTTGATCTGTGTCTTTTTGATCTGTGTATTCTTTGTCGGAAGTGTGTTTCCGATCATGAGCGGAAGTAGATTTCCGATCAGAACCGGAAGTATTTTTCTTATCAGACTGTTTCCTATCTTGACCGGAAGAATCTTTCCGGTCAGAGAATGAATCTAGAGAGTTGATGTAATATACATTGGTTTTTGTTAAACCACGTTGTTTCCAAGTAATTAATCCTTCTTTTTTTAATTCATTTAAATATGTCCTTACTGTTCTTTCCGTGCATCCCGCAGCCTGGGCCAAACGTGCCTGGCCAGGAAACGTTTCTTTTTCCTGCCAGGCAAACATCAATAACAATGAATATATTGTTTTGGCTCCAAAGCTCAAGCTCGAAGTCAAAATAACATTGGGAACTGAAGTAAATCCTTTTTTAAAGCTTGAATCTTTTATTATTAAAGTTTTCTCTTCAACATCAGACATTTGTTATGCCTCCCTGAGTATTGTGTATTGATTGCTATGATAGTTCCCATCTTGAAAATGTCTAGTATCTTTGGCTATCCATCCTTTCTCAACCAAATTATTAATGGTTCTTTTGGCCGTGGAACGGGATATGCTACACTGTTTTGCTATTTTGCTTAGTGAAGGGCTAGCCTGCATATTACTATTAGCAGTGCATGTCAAATAAAGATATACCAACTTTTCGTGTGCATTTAGATCCAATTCAAATATTTCCTCCATGAACAATCCTCCTTCTCTACCTCATCATTGCAATCCGCTGTGTCCTGTCTGATTTACCACCACCGGCCCCTGATTTTGCGCATCCCAGGGGAGTAACATAATCCTGATCAATTACTTCAATTTCCGTTGGTTTCTTTCGGTATGCTGATCTGATCGCTGATTTTATGTCCTTTGTTGTATGTGGGGAATCTAAGGTTTTCTGAATTCCGCTTTGGGCACAGCCAAACCAGACCAGATCAAGATCTGATACTCTTCTTCTTTTTGTCGCGGGGAATATGCGCTTCCAGCGCATTTGAAGCCAGGCGTAGGCTGCCTCATCTTCCTCTATATACTCTTGTTTGCGTTTTTTATTACGTTTTTTTTGCTTGGAAATGCGATCTCTTTCTCGACGAGCTTTCTTTCGTTCTTCAGATCGGCGTTGCTTCTCCTTTTGGTAGGCTTCAGGGTCATGTTTAGTAACTGCTTTTCTAACAGCACCTTCTGTAACACCATGAAGATTGGCGATCTCGGTAAGGGTCATCCCCTTCTGGTAAAAGCACTCAAGATAAATTTCAGATCTCGGCTTTTTTACCAAGTGTTACCCTCCTTTGTGGGATTTTGTAGCCGGGATCGGTAGGTGTGTAGTATAATAACTACAAACAGTATAAAACTTGATTAATTGGGGATAATATCTCGTGGCTACACTACTTAATGTAGCATATATCCGACGGATTGTCAACTTATGGCGCCATTTTGTTGTGAAAGGAAGGATAAATAATGTTAGGCCAAAGATTGCGGAACTTGAGGACGCTTCATGGCATGTCCCAGCATAAGTTAGCAGATGAGCTTTCCAAACGGATAGGGAAGGAATTGTCTGGTGATGCAATTGGCTCATACGAAAGGGGCGAGAGAAGGATCACGAACGATATTTTAGAAGGGTTAGCGGATATATTTAACTGCTCAATAGATTACCTTGTTGGAAGGAGTGATGTTGAAGAAATACAGGACGATGAATTTACAACGGCTATAGCGGCTATGTTTCGGGCACAACAAACTTTGTCGTCTGAAGAGAAAAAGAGGTTAGTTACTGTTTTGCGGGCCGGATGGCCAGATTTATTTAGAGGTGAGGATGATGATAACTAGATGGAGGTTGGAAATTGAAACCTAGGTACTCATTTGTCTGCATGAGGGCAAGGAATCTCCACAAGAATATAATGCACCCTCCTGCCCCTGTATATGACATCGCACGCACTGTAGCGCGTGTAGTATACACAAATGAACCTGTAATAAGAGATGCTGCTTGTTTTTACTTATACGAACATAAAGATCCCTGTATTTTTATCAACATGTATGCTAATGAAAATCGAATTCATTATAGCATTGCCCATGAAGTAGCACATATTGTCTTAGATCATTTTGAAATCCTAAAAAAATATGCACAGAAACTCGGGATTCCAATTAATGATAAACTCTTTTTTTGGTGTGATGTTCCAAAGATTAAACCGTTACTTAACGCTCTAGAACGTGAAGCTGAAATATTTGCTGCAGAATTGTTAATGCCAATTAAATGGCTAGACAAGCCTAGAAACAAAAATGATTTTGAGAATTTAAGGGACAGCTTAGGTGTATCTAACCAAGCACTTATCTATAGATTAGATGAAACAGGAATTATACCAAGAACCGTTATTAAAAGAATATTAAATGGACAACAAGTTGGTGTTAGAACACCATGGTGATCAAAAAAAGCCGGGAAATGCCCCGGCTTTTTTTGGTTAATTCTTTAAATTTGCGTCACAGATATATTCTTCTAATGTCATAGGACTGATGGGAGTTTCCTGTAAACAATCAATGCATACAACTGCATAGACCATCTTTTGACCATTTTCATCATATTCTATTATCGGTTTTAAGTTTTCGTGCGTACACAAAATAAACCTCCCTATTTTTTAATAGCTGCATAGCGACCAGATAAACTTTGTCCTCTATGCAATCGCTTTTTCTTTTTTAATTTTGAATACACGATTCAGACATTCTTCCACATCCGATAGAACACGAAAGACAGCCTGCAGTGCTTTTTGGGGATCATCATCAGCATAGTGCTTCACATAATCCCAAGCATGGGCATGATACCCTTGTACTCCATAAAGTTCACACATAACAGCAGCAAATATTTCAGCCACAATTTCCTGCTCCGGGTTTTGGCCTGCTTTCAGTTCTTTAAATGTAGCATGAACAACGTGACCTAACTCATGAAACCAGGTCTTTATGTCGTGGGTATGCAGGACAATTCTCTTCTTACCCTGGCTCCAGCTATAAAAACCGTAGCTGGTTCCATCTCCTGGAGAGTAGATAACTTCATCTACTCCAAATTTCCTGGCCACATCTTGTAATGGTGGCAGTTCCGGAGGGTCAAAATCAAATTCTGGCAATGGTTCGCCTTCGGTATCCTCGTACCTAAATACTGGTGTGAACCTGAAGCCGGTGATAATAGTATGAATTTCCTCTTTCTCCTCACAGGTTTCCTTGTCAACAACTGTCCTTTTTGTTTTTCTGGTATTAGGTGCAAGAATATAAAAGGCTTTTGCGCCCTTTTTGACTTGACGTCCAACCTTCTGCCACTGTTTGTATCCCCTAGCATCGGTTGTACCTGAAAGAATCATAAATATCTTGTTGCCTAAACTCCACTTGTCACACGGCCTTCCGTACCCTGGTGGTGGAGTAATCATTGTCCTGGAAATAGCCTCCGGTATATTCCCGCTTTCAAACATATCAAGAATGTTGCACAATGCATCTTTGGCACGTTTCAATTTCATATTCTACGGGGCAGGCCATTGGCCCGCCCCATTCCTCCTTTCAGAATGGTTTGGACCAATAAAAAAACGGCCTAGCCTTTTAGTAAACCGTTGTTAGTATCATCGAACAAATAAGCGGCGGATACCCCCGCCTTAGGGCGTGTTAGAAGCCATTTAAGTCTATTCCAAGCAAATTTAACTTAACCGCAGCTATTTCTTCCTTTTTTTCCGGTGAAATCTCAGCCACTTTTTTAAACAAGTCCTTTTTGAGTACTGGTTGAGAAAGCTGGACTTGCACCATACAATCCTGTTTTACACCATCCTTATCCCGCAACAGTAACACATCAAATTTCTGCAAATATTTCGTTGTAGTTGTTAAAGGAGCAACTTCGATTATTATGGAATTCTCATCGTTGTTTTCTAAACAATTCTGAACAACCACCACTGTCCTAGAGGCATATATCTTTCTTCTTCTCACCAATCTATCACTGGGAAGTAACCTAATTAATTCATCTCTCAGTTTCCATACGTCCCCATATGCAAACCTTCTTGAATCCTTTAAGTTATCCCTTTTGCTATAGATTTTTACCATATTCAGACCTCGATGTTGTTTCGACAGTGGCCTTATACGAATTTAAAACAAACTTTTCATATTCTTTGTAATTGTCATTATTGACTTTAAATACCTTTTTGCCTTCTAGGTTCTTTTGCGCTCTTTTTAACCCGGCGGGTGAAAATTTAAATATGTTACTTTTCATTTCCTTCACCCTCCTTTGGGCGTTGTTACACTTCTTTGGTATAGTCATATTCGTTACCCCTAATTTATTATACAATTCCGGCATTATTATTACCACTCCTTTTTGGCAGGATTGCTTAATCCTCATCGGCATAGTACGGATAGCATTTCTCGCAGTATAGGCCGCCGCTTTCAGCTTCATGAAGATCATCAAGCAGCACAGCACGTCCGCAGTCTCCGCAGTAATCGTACTCCTTGAAGAAGCATTTTAGACACCAGTCCTCAACATCATCTTCATGTAGATAGTGCTCTACATGGGTAAATAAGCTATCGCTTTTACTGCGAAACCCACATTTTGCACAAGTCAATTCCACCTAAATCAGCCCCTTTTCTTTGAGACTAATCCATGTCCTGTCGCCTATAATAATATGGTCGAGAATCTCAATCCCGAGTATTTCTCCCGCTTTGTTTAAGCGATTTGTAATTTCTATATCTTCCGGGCTTGGCGTAGGGTCGCCGCTAGGGTGGTTATGAGCCAATATAACCGCGGAGGCATTACAAAGCAGTGCAGCTTTGTAAATTTCCCGCGGGTGAACTAATAACGAATTAACTGTACCGACTGACACTGTATTTGCGGCTATAGCGTGATTTTTCGTGTCCAGCATCAGCACTATAAACTTTTCCCTGTCGCAATCTTCCAACATCGGTTTGAGTATATCTGCTGCTTCTTCTGGGGTACAGACACTGGATAAATATTCCACGCTTTTTTCCCTCACCAGCCTTAAGGATACCCATTTGAAACCATCTTTTACCATGATAAGGGTACTCGCGGGCCCCCAGCAGCCCGCTTTCCCATTCCCTCCTTTGGTGGGATTTGCGGCCCGCTGGGAGACCTAATTTATGGTTTTAGTCATAATTAGTCTCATCTACTATCTAGCCAAATGTTACGAGCAAGACGACAATCCTCTACAGTCATGCGAACACATGAAAATAGCTCACCGTCGTCGTCTCTATAATCGTATTGGCACCGACGTTTTTTTGTTACCCGGTCGGTGAAGTATTCGTACTGTTCTTCACCGGGTTTGACGTTTTTCGGATCAAGCATTTTTAAACACCCCTTAGGACAATAGCCCGGCCTTCTTTAAGACCACTTCTGTCTCCTTGATTTCTCTTATTATCAGAGAATCAGGGTTGGCTTCCACTTCAAGTGTCTTGCATATTTTTACTATCGCATCATCCACACCGTTACCATATTCTACTGGCCATACGGCACGGTCAATACGAATCTTCCCAAGCAATGCTTCCTGAAATTTCTCAACACATTTTTTTACAGCAGAGTTTTCATCTTGGTCCCTGTCAAATGCCTGAACAATCCCATCTAAATTAAGGTTTTTTAGAACTGGCATAAGTGATCTCCAGGATGAGACTCCCGGCGATGCTACAAAACATGCGTCAAAAAATAAAGACGCGACATCAGCTTTTAGAGGACCTTCCGTTACCCAGGCGGATTTTGTTCGCCTGGCAACGTCAGGATTGACGACATGAACTGGAGTAGAGTTGTCAATTCCTGAATCACGGAAACCAAAGAACAAATATTTTGGATCTCCGCGGTCGGTCCTGATTTGAAGTGCCTGTATGAGTCCCTTTTCGTCCCGGAAAGGAATTAGGTATCC
>DUMY01000231.1 GCA_012839645.1 Syntrophomonadaceae bacterium | reverse complement strand
TTAACGGCAGGTAAATATATTATCACCATAAGGGGCCAATGTTTTGAAAGAAACTATCTTAGAGTTTATATCCACTCCCCCACTAGGGGAAATTCTTCTAGGGTTTGCCATTTTGATAACCAGTACTGTAATTATGAGTATCATTACCGCAACATTTAAAGCTCCACATGATCATGAAAAATATACTTTCCTTAACGCAATGATTTATTATGCTCTTCTTTTTGCTGCCATTGTTGGTATTTTGATGTGGTCAATGAAAACGGGGTGAAACAATGAAAACAGCAGTAGCATATTACCGGTACAGCAGCGAAATGCAGACGGAATACTCCATTGAGGGTCAGCGGGAAGCCGTTCAAAAGTACGCAAAACAGAACGGAATCACCATCATAAAGGAATACATAGACAGGGAAAAATCAGGAAAAACTAGCCACAGGCCGGAGTTTTTGGAGATGATCCACTCACTGAAAAAGGGACTTGTGGAAGTGGATTATGTTCTTTGGCACAAGTTTGATAGATTCGCCAGGAACCGCACAGATGCGGCCATTTACCGGCGGGAGATTCGCAGACTGGGGATAAAGCCAATAGCAGTTGATCAACCTCTTGACCCCGAAACCAGGCCAGAAGATGTGATTATGGAAGCCCTGATGGACGGTATGGCCGAATATTACAGCCGCAACCTTGCCACAGAAACCATGAAGGGACTAAAGGCCGTTGCCAGGGAGTGCAGATTTACCGGAGGATGGGCTCCCCTTGGTTATTCGATTGAGGATAAAAAATATGTAATCAATGATACTGAAGCACCGGCAATCAGAATGATTTTTAAGCTGGCTGACATGGGAATGAGCTACCGGAATATTTGTGACGAACTAGAAAAAGCAGGATATAAAACCAGGAGGGGAAAGAAGTTTGTCCCCAACTCCATCCATGACATACTGCGAAACCCCAAGTATACGGGAGTATATACCTTTAACAGAGCCTCCCAGCGCAGTCACGATGGCTCTAGAAATTGGAGGAAACAGAAAGACGAGGAGGACCAGATCATTATCCCGGATGGGGTACCGGCCATTATTGACAAAGATCTGTTTTGGAGGGTACAAAAAATGCTGGACGCAAGAAAAAATCGAATTAACCCCAGACAGAAGGAAAAAGGCGTGCTTTATAATCTGACAGGGAAAACATTCTGCGGAGACTGCGGATCGCCCGTCACAGGCACATCGCAGTACCGGGCAAAAGGTGGCCCAACATACAGATATTATATGTGTACGGATAAGCAGAAAAAATGCAACAAGTCAAAGTGCAGCAGCAAGCGATGGCCGAAAGAGAAAACAGAAGAAGCAATTCTACGGGAGATTAGGAGAGAGCTAACCAACCCTAACCTAGCAGAACACCTGTTCTGTCTATATAAGGAGCGCAATAAGAAGCAAAACGAACAGCAGGACACGCTAACAAAAGAGATTCAGTCGTTGGCCGACAGAACTAACCGGCTCCTGGACATGGTGGAAAGCGGGATCGGAGACATGACAGCGGCAGCGGAACGGATTGACCAGTACACAAAGAGGAAGAAAGACCTTGAATACGAATTGGTGCAAACCGCTGCGCAGGTGGAATACACTGTTGAGCATTTCCGAGGCTACCTGGATCATATCAGCGGGAACCTGGACAGCAAACTTGACCCCTACCAGGCCAAAAAAATCATAGACACCTATGTAGAAAAAATAATCCTCTACCCTGATAACAGAGTAGAGGTCATATTGAAGTTTAATATCCCTACAGATCCCAACGGCTCAAATGGTAAAAAAAGCCGTGAGTATAATGTTGGTGCCGAGGGCACGAGCCTAGCTTATACTCATGAGTTCACCCTCTAGGAAAGGATTTAGCAACAGTTAGAAAGCCCCCTCTGCTAGTTTAGCCTGCCATCAATTCCTTTCCTCATGATTCACCACCCCCTTTTTTAAAAATATTGTAGCATGTAGCATGGGTTGTGTCTATGTAAACAAAAAGCCCCTCCCGGAGGAGGGGCATCGCTATTGCTTATATTATATTGGATCCATACTTTCCATCTTTTCCAGTACTAATTTTTTCACCCATTCCGGCGGATTTCGCCTTCCGCCTTCCCAGTCCTCGATAGTCCTCTTCGGAATCTCGAGTCTCTCGCTCAGTTCTTGCTGAGTTAGGCCTAGTCTTTTTCGTGCAACTCTAATTTCGTTTTCTTTTGTCATATATCGTCTGTCCTTTCTATCTGCTCATAACGTTATCTTTAGGCTTGCGCCCGCGTCGAGAATGTCGATGCGCCCGATTGGGCTTAGAACGGTTTCTCCGCTCCATGCTGCCCCCGACATCGCCAGGAGCAGGAGCAGGGGAGAAACACTGGCTTAAACGTACTCTACCACCACCCCCTCTGCAGGATAAATTTTAGTTGCAGCATCTGCACCAAACCCGCCGTT
>DUMY01000266.1 GCA_012839645.1 Syntrophomonadaceae bacterium | reverse complement strand
TTCGACAACTCCTTTAAATAAAAAGCAAGCTGCATCCTGGCACTATCCCGGTAGCGGGAACTCTTTTTTACCTCACCAATCACCAACTGCCCATCGACAATACTGAAGATATCCATTTTACTTGACCCAACAACTAACTCTTTTTTTTCTCTTCCATATGATGTACGGTCGATTAATCTGCCGATAGCAATATTGGTATCATCCTGATCAGGTGTCAACTGGTGTGATATAAGCCAGACCTGTCGCTTGCATATAAAATAATACCAAATAAGGGTACCCCCTACCCCTACCTGATTGTCACCCATCTCAATTCTCCTTTACATTTTTGCCCTAATTTTTTGACGGTTCACCTCTAGAAGCACTTTTGGATCTTTCCTTAATCACATTAATCATTCCAAAACCCTGGGAGTTCTTCGATCCCAAACCAGCGCTATAAGCTAACTTTAATAAACGAGGATCCCCCTCCAGCTGATAAAGACCCAACCATCCTTTAACCACAAAATTTTTATAGTATATGATTTTCGCATCCCTGTTGTTAACTTTAAGAGTACGCATAGAAAAAGGCAGCTCTGCCAGGTCCTTATTAAAATACACAGCTTTTTTCATTAAATTAGCCTCAATCATATCTGTAAACTCTTGCTCCCGGGGGTGGTAGTAGTATGTCTTCTTTTTTCCATCGGGTGTAAATAGAGTGGAATATACAGTAATCGGTGACAATGCTTTTACTTTAACCTTGCCTGAACTGAAATCCGGCAGGGGTAAAGCGGAGAGGGACTTTAGGTGAACTCTGGTATCTCCCAGTATAAGAGAATCACTATTTAATAAGTTTTTTGCCAAAATCACAATAAACTGCTCTAATGGACTTGCAACCCTTAAATTAACAGGTGAGCGAAAAGCAATCTTCCCACCTTTTAAATACTCGATCTTGCCAAATAATCGGGAGAAAGTAAAAAAACGAAAGGTTCTGCCCCCAACCTCAAAGCCTTCATCATGCAATTGGGGCATTTCCTCCCCCACCTGTGAGTAGATCAACCCCTGCACAATGCTGTTATAGTGAATGGGGAGCTCTATCAACCTTTCATTGTTAACAGTACTTAGTTCTATTTGTAGGTGCATGAGATTAAACACATCCTTAAATATTCATGCAATTCATCACTATAATCAAGAGACTACAAGTTCCTTAACTCAAAATTATTTAGATCAATAAAAGCCTTTGACCCAATAAAAAAAACCATACCAAGAATACCCCACACTTACAAATGGTAACCCGTCAACAAGATCAACCCTCACTATGAGATCCACCCCTGTCCAGAAGCGCTCCTTGATATCAAGAAACGGCCGCTTCGTATGGACAATATATAATTCACATTCGGGATACACTTTATGCAGTCGTGCATACTGTCTTAAAGCCTTGTCTCCATTATTTCCAATGTATCTACTACTGTAACTTGATTAATAATTCTTTTTCCTTTAGAACTAAAGGCATCAATAGCCTCGATTAAAACCCATTCAGAAGGATATCGGTGCCGAACCTCTTCCTAAATCACGAATTTACACCACCTTGGTAGTTGGATTCAAGCTCAAGAAAATCAACACTTAATATCTGTGTCACATTTCATCAAGGATATCGAATATATCTACAGGTACAAACCCGATGTTTTTTCTATAAATTCGTTCAGCAGTGCGGTGTCGAACAATCCAGATTCCATCAGCTATCTGTTCTAAATCCCTTCCTGCATCGCTAATAATATACTCGGTTGTGCGATTGGCCCATTTATCAATCTCCTTTTTCGGGACAGGTACCGAATGAAGGGAGAGTTTTCGGAAGATCTTTTTCCTTTTTTCAATTGCCGCATAGGGGTCCTCAGATTGGTGTACAGGTTGGTTTAAAAATTCTAAATCAGGGCCAAATTCATCATTTGGATCAATAATCAACATTACTTCATCCAGCAAATGATCATTAAATAAGTCAATATACTCCCCCCACCTTCCCTGGCAAATATTTTCCCATAATTCTTTTGAAGCAACATTCTTTTTTACCTTGCTATAATATTCCGAAACTATCTCTCTACTAACGCTCTCATCAAAAGCATTTTTTTCATTTAAGATTGTTCGTGTTTGGCCAATCAACACCTGGTCATAAATTCTCGAAAAAGTTCCATTTTCATCATACAGTTCAGCTATATATACCTTTCCGAGGTCTTCCTGCATGTGGCGATTACATCTTCCTGCCACCTGAATAATACAGTCGAGAGGTCCTAAATCCCGGAAAGCCATATCAAAATCAACATCGATACCTGCCTCAATGACCTGAGTTGCCACCAGGCACCTCCAAGCGCGATCTTTTTCTTTCTCCCTGATAATCTTTAGAGTTTTTTGCCGATCAGAAGGTGTAACCCAGCGGGATAAAAAATTCGGTTCTATTTTTCTTTTTAGTAATTCGATATACATTTTTAATGCAGCTTTTCTAGTATTCAAGACAAGCAAACAGCTTTTTGCAAAAAATTGATTGTTCTTTAGATTCTCTGCAGCATCAGGTATGGTCATTTTACCCTTCCAATTAAATTCATGCCGTATTTTAGGAAACTGAATCAAACAAGGAGCAAGTTCCCTCCCTTTGACAATCTCTGGTTGGGTTGCAGTCATGAGTATAAATGTTGTTTTTAGCTTTTCCGCTAGCAATTCCAGGGTCTTACCAAATCCACCCCAGCATCCAGGTGGAATCGCCTGTGGTTCATCTAGAACAACAACCGCTCTGCTCAGCCGGTGAAAAGACATTGTATCATTGGCACGAGGTGAAAAAAGGACATCCCACATTTTGGCAAGGGTTGTTACCACAACCGGAGATTGCCAATAGCGAAAAAAAGAAATGAAGCGCTGAAGTTGGTCAAGTTGATCACTATTGCCTTTGTTTTCCATATTTTCAATCTTAAAATTACTCAAGTAGTGATCCTCCAGAACAGGACATCCTTCAGGAAAAATTGTCCTGGCAACATCCGCGTTTTGTTCTACCAAACTTATAAAGGGAAGCACATATATGATTCCTGAAGATCTAAAACGCTCTGCTATGCGCATCGCCAGTTCCAGACCTATAAGTGTTTTACCCGCACCAGTAGGAAGTGTCAGGGTATAGACACCAGGTTGTAATATTTGTTCATCGATATTGGCAATCACTTTTTCCCTTACTTTACTGCGCCAACCAGCTAGAGGTTTATCAGATAGTCCTTTTCGGTATGAGTTAAGTGCTGCCCTTTCCAGTAGAAGAGGCAAAAAATTAATATTATTACCAACTGCTGCTTCATAGCGGTCAGCAGTAACAAGTAGAGAATATAGAAGTCGCAGCTTAAGCCAATCATCTGTAAGAAATTCTCCCCTCTCTACCTGATAATAATCGACATGATCGATTATTTCTTCCCAATCCCCTTCACTTCCCAGTAAACCTTTCCAAGATGTAATCTTATCCTTTGAAACGCTATTCATAACTTCTTGGGCTCCAGGCCACCATTTGAGTTCCTTGATCACCCGCTTTGTTTCCTCATAGTCCCAATCATTACCCCAGTATTTTTCGACATCTCCGAGGTTTCGCAAGCGAGTATGATGTTGCCTAACTGCTTCAGCACAAAGAAGATCCCTGGTACAGTTGAATACTAGGGCAGAGGAGGGTTCGGCATGGCCAAACCGCCCCCTCCCAGTCTCTAGTTTTCGCCGAAAATCAGGATGTGACTTGGCAATATCATGCAGCACAACAGCCTTTTCTTCCTCAGGGGTGACAGATAGTCCAAATTCGCCGGCTATAACCCGAACTAAACCTGCCGTATTGCACAGGTGTTTTTCTAGTTTCTTCCCCTTATGGCTGCAGACTTCTTCCATGTTACCAGGTTTCAAACCAAGCCACCCCTTCATCCCCGACTCGGGTAATTAGTACATCCCCGTTTTCTTGTATCCATAGCCCTTTACTCTTTTGATATTCAGAATAAAAAATATGAACTGTTTCAATTGTTCCTCGTTTAGTATCCATCCTGTATGGTACAAGTTCTTTGTGAACACTTTTGCTCTGCTGAATATCAACTACCAAGTTGCCGTAGACAGGAACAATTGTATCGATATAATTATCGTCTCCGGATTCCTCTTCAAACTCACCTATATACTCGATATCAGCAAGTGCATAGGCTACTCCCAGGTAAGGCGTATAAATAAACTCATTTTTTTCTAGCCTTATCTTCAATTCGCTATAAATATCGCCGCCACTAACATATATTCGATAAGCCGGATCCTTGACCATCTGATGCTTCGCCTGAATGTGTTCAGCCATATCACCACTTGCGTCCTTATACTTAATTAAATTGACCGCAGTGGTCATCCAGCGTACTGACCTTTTTTGCCCTATCGCTATCCTGGTTCCCGACATTTGATCCCAAAACGCAGCTGACCCCGCTCCTTCGGAACTTGCTTGGTTATCAACTCCGGTGATTGCCCCCAGCAAACCTGCTACTGCAGTTGGGGGCGGAAAAGGATATGAGATAAGGGATGTGGTGGTATATGGCTTCCTGAACATGGCCATATCCCCGGAAATATCAAACACCAATACCACTGGAATCACCTCATCTCTTGTTCTACGAAACTGAACCTTTTAAGTTCTTCCTCTCCTTTCAATTGTAGCTCCGCATCCTTTACTACACGCACTTTTTCAATATATTCCTGTTTTTTTTCTATTGCCTTAACGAGCGGGTTGATGTCTACAACAAGCTGCCCCAGGTTTCGTAGAGCCTTCTGAGCATCCCGGTTCATTTCTTTTCCTGTAGAAGATAGAAGTAGCAATTTTTCATCTAAGGCACCGATTTTCCCATTAAAACCTTCCTTATACTGTATTTCAAAGTAATAACAAGCTTTATGCTCATGCTTGCTCCTGGTAATCAGGTTATCAGTACCATTCCAAATGGCCACAGCTAAATCGTCCAGGTCCTCTTCAGATGCCCCAGTAGTTAATGCAGCATTCTGATTAGCAATTCCGTAAACCCCGATCAGAGCAAAGGGTACTTTATACTCATTACGGAAGGATCGCTGCTGTTTTTCACTGCCCCCTCTGCCTTCAGTTGCAAAAGCAGAAGTGCCTTGAATAAACTCAAAATGGCAAGCATTGAGTGAGCGCCCCCACTTTAACTGAACAGGTCCTGACCAGGAAAAAGACTCATCACCGAGAGCGAAGGTTACACCAAATAGCTTCGTATCTATGCATTCACCCATGACTTCACGACCTGTCTTTTTGCCGGTTTGTTTTTTTAATTCATCAAAACGCTTTCTTAATGTTTTGGGTTCACCATCAACAAAAACAAATTGTCCTTCGCGAACCCATTCATCCCGAATTGTCCTCTTCACCCGGACGTCAGATACAAGCGCCTGCTCAGTATCTTCATCCCATCGCGGGTGGTTCTCCTCAAGCGGATTACCGTTGGGGTTTGCATCCTTGACAGTATATAAAAAAACAAACTCCCTTCTTTTGCTAAAAGACATTTAATTTCCCTCCTCATTAACATTTTTACTTGATTCTGTTTTCTTGAAGATCTTCCAAAAAAGATCAGGCCCATTGCTGAAACCTACAGTAAAGGCGAAGTTGCCATTAACACCTAGATCTTTTTGCCCCCCGGCAAGGATCAGTTCCCCTGCTTCTGCTGCCAATCTTGTAAATAAGCCGGAATACTTACTGATCCCTTCGTAAGCGTAAATAAGTTGAGGCACCCTAGATAATTGTTTTTTCAAGCTTCGCAGATTCATGCGCCCGAAATCAAGCTGCTTGAAGATTGGTGCTTTTTTGATTTCATCATCCTGGCACTTCGCCATGTAACCAAAAAGCACCCCCGCCAAAAAAACCCCTTTCCCTTGATCTGTCTTAAGATACGGATCTTTATAATGTTCCAGAAACTCTAACTTCATCAAGCCACCCCCTCATTGACTCTTTGCATAAATTCCACCCAAACCTGAGCGTAAAGCATATTTTTTTTAACATCATCCCATTTCGGAGTTTCATACACTAAACAAGCAGCCCTGGACACAATAATGCCCTTAAAGGTTGCTACCGGTAGCCGTTCTCCGCGCAGCATCTTGCCTAAAGTCCTAATTGTAAAATCTCGCATTACGATTCTGTCACCCTTGCTCTGACCTGCATATTTACTGAGGGTAATGTAAAGACTTTTAACCGCCCAATCGAGTGCTAGTCCGCTGCTAACATCTCCAAAAACAGAGGTCATTGCTTCCTTCCACTTTGCTTCAAGAAAGGCAAGGCGCTCTGGCGGAACATCCTCTACCATGAGATGCACAAGTTCCTGAGCCTTGATCTTTTCTAAAAACAGAAAGTGAAAAATCAGGCCCTGTCCTTCCCTAGCAAGCCTGGATAGATAACGCTCCTCCCGTATATCCCCTAAGGTAGTAAGAGATTCTCCTATTTTCTGCTGATCCATTTTGTTTACAATAAGATATTTAAAGTGCTCATCATCTTCTCCGCCTACTGCTTCTGGTATTACCCACATATGGAGACCCGGTATAACTGAACTGTTGCTGTAAAGGCGCTCGATCCTTTCCCTCCCAGCAGAGATCTTTTCAAAACAGTCTGTACAAATCGGAAAGGTGCTACCTGCCAATTTTTTATCCAAACCTGGTAAAAAATTCACCTTATCCGCTGTAGAAAACTTGAAGACCTTGCTTAATGTAGTCATTCCCGTATCAACTTTTCCACACATTGTACAGCGCTGACGGAGTTTCATGGATTTTTTTCCTATAAGAGACTGTTTTATCTTTTTCTGAAAATAATAAACAAATGCTGGTATTTCCCCGGGATAAAGGAACTCCCCATCTTTGTCAGCTCCGAAAATTATCAAATGTGGTTCATTAGATACCCAGTTTTCCACAATCGCTTCCACTTTCACTTCCATATCTGTCATAATATTATCAACAGAACCTTCTGCGAAAGCACCTTCTTTTTCATAGTCTTGTAAAAGACGATTGCGGATTTTATTGAAATGTGTTTTTGTATTCTCAACCCAATTACCGGTATCGCCTATCAATAGTTCTCGGTTCTTTTCTGTGTTTTTTTTCGGCCTACCGATAAAATGAATAGGACTGAAACCCCATTTTATATTTGATCCAGCTTTCTTACGGTATAAGTATTTCAACTTCATCTCCGAAGCATCTTTATGGTCAGCAAGCTCCATTTTTTTAATACCCTGTATATCGAGAACATCCGCATTTGGATCTGCAACATCAAGATAAACCATGATGATTTTTCCTTCTTTACCAAAGGGAAACATAAGGTAGGGCTCAAGACCATTGCTTTGCTCCATTGACCCTAATTGTTCTGCAGCATGCAAGAAGCCCAAAACAAACACCTCCTTTTTAATGTTCTTATTATGTGACTCAATTCCTTCTAAAAATACCAAATTAATGTTATATAGTCAACATGTGTATTGCCATATTTTTATTTATAATACTTGAATTTGTGCTGAAAATAGGGGAAAATAATAACGGTACTCAACACTGCTCTATTTTATAGTTATAAGCTTACCTTATGGTAGGAATTTAAATATGTTTTTATTATGTGTGAGAGAAAATAGCTTACCTAAAAGGAATGCAATATTACTTACTGTTTGTTTTTCGACATCATCCTTTAATATCCTTCTATTTATTACCGATGATGTTATTCTTTTGATTTGCGTAAATAAAACACCACTAACTTTTTAAGAAACAATAAAGCAGAGAATACATGTATTCTCTGCTTTATCTCATGTTTGCTCCTTGATTTTAATTTGAATCAAATAATATTAATCCCTACTCCTTCACCTTTTCCCCTCACAAATTCATTGATCACCTAAATGACAATCACCTATCCCGGCCTTTTTCCTTATATCTATTTTGAACCATTAATTTGCAAAATAGTCAATT
>DUMY01000230.1 GCA_012839645.1 Syntrophomonadaceae bacterium | reverse complement strand
TTCCACCGCGTGCCCAGTACCTGCGTGTCATCTATTCAGAGATGAGCAGGACCCATAGCCATTTACTCTGGCTTGGCTTGCTGTGTGACGCGCTTGGCTTTGAAAGTATGTTCATGCAGTTCTGGCGGATTCGCGAGAAAGTATTGGATCTGCTGGAGATGACATCTGGCACCCGGGTTACTCATTCGGTTTCCGTTGTCGGTGGTGTGCGCCGGGATATCGATGATGAACAGGAAAAGATAATTATTAGAGTTCTGCGGGAAGTACGTCAAGAGGCAGAAGCTTTAATAAATGTTCTGGCAAGTGACCCAACGGTCAAGGCGCGTACAGTAGGAAAGGGTGTCCTAACCAAGGAACAGGCAATACTCCTTGGCAATAACGGCCCTCACCTGAGAGCCTCAGGAGTTAAAGAGGACTGCAGGATGTTGGGTATGCAGGTCTATGATGAGTTAGGGTTTGAGCCCATCGTGGAAACAGCCGGCGATTGTTTTGCCAGGGCACTGGTTCGGGGTCGAGAGGCTCTACAGGCAATTGACCTGCAGTTAGAAGCCTTGAGCAAGATGCCGAAGGGGGAAATTTTTGAGCGTCCCAAGGGGCGTCCACCAGCCAATGAAGTAACTTATAGGTGTGAGCAGTGCCGAGGTGAGACTTTCTATTACGCTAAAGGAAATGGCACCCAATACTTGGACCGCTTCCGTGTGCGGACACCGACCTTTTCTAATATACCGTCACTGCTTGTGATGCTGCCTGGAAGTGAGCTTGCAGATGTGCCAGTTATTGTATTGTCAATTGACCCCTGCATAAGTTGTACTGAACGGTAGCTTCGGAATATTAAGGAGGTGGAGCACAATGCCAGTTATGCTGCCAACTGTTCTCCGTAACCTGTTTGGGGGGCCAGCAACCAGGATGTATCCCGTCAAGGTGCGGGAACCCTTTGCAGGGGCGCGTGGGCATATAGAGTTTGATGATGATAAATGTATTTTGTGTGGCAACTGTGCCAGGCGTTGCCCGGCTGCAGCTATAGAAATAAATAAAGAAAAAGATGAGCTTGTTTTCTATCCAGCACGCTGCATTATTTGCTTTGTTTGTGCCGAAGCCTGTAATAAGGATGCCGTTATTTCAGTTGATAAGTGGCGGACACCTTATTACACTAAGCCTGTAGAAGTGCACATTGCCAAGGCAAAAAAAGAAAGAGATAAAAAGAGAAAGAAAGAAAAGAAAGAATAAGAATATAGGTAGATAAGTTTTGCTAGATGGTCCCCACCGTTAATGAATGTTTAATGGTGGGGACTTTTACTTTGGAGCCAAAGCGAATAAATTTGCTTCTTGTCCAGATATTCAATTAAAGTTATAATAAAGTCGGGGTGAGAATAATGTTTGGACTACTGAATATTGGGCCCTGGGAATTGATATTGATCCTGGTAGTCATGCTTATTGTTTTCGGTCCGGGAAAACTACCAGAAGTAGCCCAATCTTTAGGAAAAGCAGTGCGAGAATTTCGTAAAGCTTCGTCAAATGCACAGCGTGTCTGGGATGAAGTGACCAAAGATGAAGCACCGGTAAAAACTGTGAACAGCGGGGATGAGGAAAGTGAAGTCGAAGATGAAGTTGATGATGATACCTCCACTGATAAAAACAGCAATGAGGAAAGCGGTATAGGAGACCAAAAAGAAGATCAAGCAGCAGATATAGGAGATCAAAATGAAGAGCAGGAAACAGACACAGGAGAACAAAATGAAGAACAGGTAGTAGATACAGAAGAACAAAATGATGAGCAGGTAGTGGATGCAGAGGAAGAGGAAGAGGACAAGCAAGATGACAAGCAGGTGTTAGATGAGGAAACAACAGAGGAAAAATCCGCTGATCGAGAAGAGGCTGATGAGGATCAAACAGTGAGGGGGGAGGAATCTTGAGGTCAAAGAGAACCCTTATTGCTGTTATATTGGTGGCTTTCCTGGCGGGTATAGTTTTTACCGGGGGTATTTTATATGCATCGGGTAATTACTGGCTTGATAAAGTATTTGGTAGTGAAGAATCTAAACCTGTTCCTGATGTAAGCAGCCCTCCGGGTGTAGAGCCTGGTACTATTGCCAGTATTGTTGAAAAAGCAGGGCCTGCGGTGGTAAAGATAGAGACCTTTGTAACAACGAGTGAGCGCTCTGACCCCTTTTTTGATGATCCCTTTTTCCGAGAGTTTTTTGGTCAGTTTGATTATACACCAAAGAAAAAGGTGCAGCACGGTCTGGGGTCAGGCTTCATTGTTTCACCTGATGGGTATATTCTGACGAATGAGCATGTGGTACAGGGTGCGCAGGAAATCAATGTTAACATAGTGGGCAAAAAAAGTGCGGTGCCTGCTAAGGTTGTTGGAACTGATCATGAGCTTGACCTGGCTGTACTGAAAATCGATACCGGTAAGGATTTACCCGTATTGAAACTAGGCAAATCCAGTGCTGTTGCAGTAGGGAATTGGGTTATTGCTATTGGAAACCCCTATGGATTAGACCATACTGTAACTGTTGGTGTGATCAGCGCAACAGGGCGCCCGGTGACCATCCAGGACCGGAGCTTTAGGAATCTATTGCAGACAGATGCATCCATTAACCCGGGCAACAGTGGTGGTCCCTTGCTCAATATTAAAGGGGAAGTAATAGGTATTAATACCGCAGTTGCTCAGGCGCAAGGGATTGGCTTTGCCATTCCCAGTGATACTGTGGAGAGTGTACTCGATGACCTGATTAATCAGGGTAAGGTAAAGCGTGGTTGGCTTGGTGTAGAGATACAAGATGTAACACCTAGCATTGCGGATTATTTTGGCTTATCCGAACCCGAAGGAGTACTTCTGAGAAATGTATTACAGGGAGGGCCTGCACAAAAGGCTGGTCTTAAACAAGGGGATATTATCACAGCCATAGACGGAAAAAAGGTCAAAAATACTGGTGATCTGCTGGACATGATACGGGAGGCGGGTCCCGGAAAAAAGGTACAGTTGACAATCTGGCGCAACAAAAAGGCTGAAAAGTACACGGTAACACTGACAGAACGCCCGGAATAGTGGTTAGTGGTTGGAATAAGAACAGAAGTTACTGAAAGAACCGGTAATTGTGGATCAAGAGAGCGTGCATCCGATCCAAAATGGATCAGGAGAACCATTCCCCTGATCTATTTTTGTTTTTTAGAAGGTACTTGGGAGTAAAGCTAGAACTTGTATGTTAAATAATGGTGGGAGGGGATGGGATGCCTCCTTTTGTTCTAATTACAGGTGCCTTTGCTCTGGGAATCGGTTTATCTCAGCTTTGTAAGAGCAGCAGTTGGGTTTGGGTAGCATTTGTTGCTGCTCTATTTTTGTTGGCCGGAGGCATCTGGGCGTATTCGCAGGGCAAGAGGTATTCATTACTCTGGCTACCTTTGTGTTTTTTGTGCCTGGGTTATGCTTGGATGGAACTTGACCGGATTTCTTTTCCACTGCAGATAGAGCCTTTTTTGGGGCACTATGTACAGGTTGAAGGTGTTGTGGATGGGCTTCCTTCTGTTTATCCTAATAGGATTGTCTTTGTATTAGATGAACCCGTTGTCATCCTGGGCAGTGATAGATGGCAGGGGAAGGATAAGATTCAGGCTGTCTATTATATCCCTGTGGGCAGTGCTGATGAGGAGGCTCCCCTGCAAGAAAGTGCTGGTAAGGGTGCAGTTAAGGCCAAGGGGAATGGTGTATCACCCAGCGAAGTGCATCCACTGCCTGGCGATGTTGTCAAAGTAGATGGGTTTTTGGATCTGGTCCCGACTGCTTTATCACCAGGGGAGTTTGATTACCGGATTTATCTGGAGCAACGCGGTATTATTGCCCAGATTAAGGCTGAGGGGTCTCCTGAGATCAAAGTACAGGGTCAGGGTTTTGCCAGATTATGGGCTGTCCTGCGTATGCGGATCGAGGAAAGCATCAACTCATCCCTACTACAGGATCAGTCCCTCTTTCTCCAGGGCCTCTTGCTCGGTTCAAAAGAGGGGATCACCCCGGAGGACCGGGATGTTTACCAGAGGACAGGGGTGATGCATCTCTTTGCTGTTTCTGGCCTCCACTTAGGTTTTGTTTTTATAGCTTTAATGGCAGTTGCCAGCTCTCTTGGTATTAAGCGTCTTCCCACCTTTATTATGGTAACCATGGGACTTTGGGGATATGCAGCTTTGATCGATTTTACACCCCCGGTTACCAGAGCTGCGGTTATGGCTACGGTAGGATTATCAGCATATCTCTGGCAGCAGCGACAGAATGCTATAAATTCACTTGCTCTTGCTGCCTTTGCCCTCCTTCTGCTTAATCCGGCAGTGCTCTTTGATCCGGGTTTTCAACTTTCCTTCACTGCAACCTGGGGAATTATCTATCTGGCAATTCCACTTAACAGGTATATCTCACTGCCTGCCGGATTTCGGGATGCATTAACTGTGCCGGCTGCTGCTCAACTGTCTGTTCTTCCGCTGACTGCCTTATATTTTCACCGGGTTGCGGTATTGGGTCTTCTGGGCAATATCTTGGTGATACCCTTGGTGGGGCTGGTGGTTTATCTAGGTTTAGCTGGCATGTTATTAGCTCTTGTTGTACCTGGCATGATGAATCCATTCTTTCTGGCTGCTGGAGCACTTTCCCTTCCCATCAAAGGGCTGCTTGGATTGCTGGCCGGTGTCCCGGGTTCCGCCTTCCTTGTTCCTCCACCACCATTATGGCTGTGCCTGCTCTGGTTTGCCATGCTGGTCATATTAGGCTGGGCGCTGCGAGAGGGGTTTGTGGTTTCCTTTCCCCACTTCCGCTTCCGGTCTGCGGCTGCCTCCTGGGTTTTGCCTTCATTTGTCATGCTTGCCTGTTGTTTATTTTTGCTCTGTACAGGTATGTGGGCGGGCAGTTCAGGAAAACTGGAAATAACATTTCTCAATGTTGGGCAAGGGGATGCCATTTTAGTCAGGACCCCTGCAGGGCGCACGATGCTGGTGGATGCTGGGGGAAGCCCTTCGTATATTAGCAGTTCTTTTGATCCCGGCAGACAGGTAGTGGTTCCAACCCTGGCACGGGTGGGCATCAGGAAGCTGGATTTGGTGGTCAACTCACACCCCCATGAGGACCACCTGGGGGGTATCCCAGCTGTTTTAGATAATATACAGGTGGGTAGGTATGTGGCTCCTCCCCTGGAACATACTACACCACTGGCGCTTAAGGTGCAGGATGTGCTGGACCAAAAAAAGATCCCTGTTTCATATATTAAAACAGGGGCAGAGATAAAACTGGATCCATCTGTAAAAATCTCGGTTCTGGGGCCTCCTGAGACACTTTTGGCAGGGACACGCAGTGATGCTAACAACAATTCCCTTGTACTGCACATAGTATATGGCAAATCCTCTTTTTTGCTGACCGGGGACTTAGAGCAGGATGGTATGTTGGATTTGGTTCGTCGTTTTCAAAATGGCAGGATACCTGGTGAAATTCGGGCTGATGTCCTTAAGTGTCCCCATCATGGCAGCTCATACAGCATTTGTCCGGAGTTTGCTGCGGCTGTTCGGCCGCAGGTGGTTGTGATCAGTGTTGGGCGCAACAACTTTGGTCACCCAGATGCTCAAACAATTAACTTCTGGCAGGATCAGGGTGCTAGGGTGCTGCGCACAGATGAAGACGGTCATATCACCATTCTTTCAGATGGCACTGACTTCATGATCATGCCGGGTAACTAGTCTCCAAAGCAGATCCCGGTGGAGCGAGCGGCTTGAACCACCTCATTTTCCGGTTGAACAAAGGACGGTTTTTTCGTCGCATCATCCAGGGGAACTGAAACGATCTTCTTTCCCTTAAGGGCAACCATCATGCCTGTGCGGCCTGACATAGCCAATTCCGCTGCAGCTACTCCAAAACGGGTGGCTAAGATTCTGTCCATGGGTGAAGGAGAACCACCCCGCTGGATGTGTCCCAGAACTGTCACCCTTGTTTCCATTCCTGTAGCCTGCTCCACGAGAGCGCCTACCACCTGTCCAATTCCGCCCAAGCGCACTGGGTCGCCGCTTTCCTCGATCCTTTCTCTGATCACTTGTTTTCCATCCGGGCCTGGAGTTCCCTCAGCCACGACAATGATGCTAAAAGGCTTACCCTCTTTTTGCCTATCCTCGATCTTCTCGATGATGCTCTCCAGAGACCATGGTATTTCCGGAATCAAGATCACATCAGCTCCTCCGGCGAACCCGGACCAGAGGGCGATCCATCCGGCATAGCGTCCCATAACTTCAAGAACCATCACCCGGTGGTGTGACTCCGCTGTGCTGTGAAGCTTATCCAAAGCACTGGTAGCAGTAGCCACTGCTGTATCAAAACCGAATGTTTGGTCAGTGGCAGCCAGGTCATTATCAATGGTTTTAGGAACCCCCACAATGTGTGTATCTTTGTCCTTGGCTACCAGTTCTCTGGCAATAGATAGGGTGCCATCTCCTCCGATGGAGATCAGGCTATCCAGTTTTAGTTCTCTCATATTTGCAAGTAACTGATTTGAGGCATCGCAGTATTCTGTGTTTCCTTCCGGTGTTTTCACCGGAAAGTTGAAGGGGTTATCGCGGTTGTTCGTTCCCAGGATTGTTCCCCCTCGATGCAAAAGCCCAGATATCGCTCTCTTGTCAATGGGCATCCAATCTTTCTCAATAATTCCACGATAACCATCCCGAAACCCCAGGACCTCAACCCCACCGGTGAACAGGGTTTTGGCTGCTGCCCTGATCACAGCATTCAAACCCGGGCAGTCGCCACCACCGGTTAAAATTCCAACACGCATTATTGTCCTCCCTTCCCCAAAAAACAATCCCCAATAAAATATCTCTTTACACTTAATATTTCGCTTAGAATATAATAATCCTGCTTAGAAGGGCAAGTTATACGGGTGGTAAGCATATTTTAGTACAGTCAGTAAGTTGATAATGTACAAGGAGGGATAGGATTTGAGTGAACAGGATTTCTTCGCTTTATTAGATCAGCTCAGAGAAGCAGGGGTGGTTGATCAGGTCCAGCAAGCCCAAGAACTACTGGAAAATATCAAATCCGGCGGTGAAACGCGGGATATGGGGGAAATCTTAACGGTGATCCAGGGTCTGACCTCTGATTTGAATGAACAGAAGCGCCGGGAGCTTAAAGAGTTTATAGCACAGGCGGCAGAGCAGTTGGATAGTGAGCAGTTTACAGCTGATCTTCTAAAAATGTTGGATCTTTTCTTGTAATATGGATTGATAGAGAAATAATAATGCAGGGATTTGACCCCCGGGCGAGAATAAAAATATTTTAGAGGTGGACTTAGATGGCAGTAATGACTTACAATCAGGCAAAACAAGCATTAGCCCGGGGAAAGATTCCCGCGTTTTTGGTTCTGCACGGTGAGGACCGATTCCGTGCCCGGGAGTTGATCAAGGACTTGAGGAGCTATCTGGAAGCTAGAAATAATAGTGAGATCGAATACCTGGAGTGGGATGAAGAAGCAGGGGAAGCAGATATCTTCGAATCTCTGGAGATACTGCCCCTGGGTGCAGCAGAACGCATGGTAGTTGTCAACAATCCAGACATTGCTGCAGTGAAATCCTATTTAAAGGTGAGCAATCCACGCCTGGTGGCTGTATTTCTTTTGGAAAAGAAACTTAAGAAAAAAGAGATGATCGATGTAGAGTATGGGTGGGTTGTAGAATGCATGCCCCTTAAAGGCAGAAATTTGGTCAGATGGATGCAAGAGGAGGCCGCTGCCGGGGGCAAAGAGCTGCCTACTGCTGCAGCAGAGTACCTGCGGTTTACCTGTGGAGACAACTCTGCCCTTCTCAGCCATGAAATAGAAAAAGCTTCTCTCTACCTGGGCGGAAAGCAGCGGAAAATTACTGTAGATGTGTTCAAAAAAGTGGGCAGCAGGACAGCAGGACGGACACTCTTTGAACTGGTGGATGCTGTAGCTGAGCGCAGGAGGAATGCGGCTTTTGAGGTTTTACAAGAGCTTCTTGCCCAGGGTAAGCCCCCGGTATTATTGGTTTCTATGGTTTCTCGTCATTTTATTCAAATGCTAGAGGCGTTTTGGCTGCTTAAGGAAGGTCTTCCTCCTCGGGAGCTTGCCGGTGTGATGGGAGTCCACCCTTTTGTAGCGAAAAAACTAATGAAGCAGGTCCGGTATTATAACCTCTCGGAATTGGAAAAAATTCTTGAGGAGTTGTTGGAGCTTGATCTCTCACTAAAAATGGGGAAGGGTTCTCCGGAGCTGTTGATTGCATCTTTTTTGGGGTCCGCTTAAAATCGGGGAATGGTCTTTCCGGTGACAACTCAGAAAAACTTAAAACCCCTTGCAGAAGGGGTTTTCGTCTTTTTATGTTTAGTATATTTAGGCTTGATTCAGCTTTTTTGCTAACTGTGCTTTTTTGCGATTTCTAACATTGGGATGAATGACGCCTTTTGTTGCTGCTTTGTCAATTAAACGAATCGCCCTTTTGAAGTTGGCTTCTATGTTTTCTTTATCTCCTTCTGCCAGTGATGCCTCAAACCTTTTGATGGCGGTTTTTACAGAAGATTTCCGAGATGTATTGCGCAGTGTCCGGACTTTGGCGATTCTGGCTCTCTTTTCTGCAGATTTGATATTTGCCACTCTTTCACCCCCTTATACGGCAAAGTTTAGCCAAATATGATACTACCACGATTAAATGCGGTTTGCAAGCATTAGATTTTGGGTGTTATGTTTACTGTGCCTTTTTGAAAGAGTGATAATTTGCCACTTGTTGGAATATTATTTGTCAGGGAGTTGTGTCAAGGGGGGAATTAATAATGTACCGCAAAAAACTTAAACAAAGACCGCAGCTCAAGCAGCACATCTCGGTTCTGTTGTTATCGTTTGTTTGTATAATAGGTGTTGGGTTTGGGGAGTTTTCCTATACAAAACTTTTAGAGACTGGTTTGGGTGGGGGAATCAGTCATGGCCAAAAGGGCTCTTTTATTAGTGGGGCATTAAAGCTGATATGTGGCATCGATCCCTTGGATCCACCGGGTATTTTGGAAAAGGGTCTTCCCTATAGTATGACCAGGGGAAGGACTGCGGCAGTTAGCAGCAGGGGTACAGTTAAACAACCTGTGGAAAAAACCTTATTTATTGATGAATCCTTTTTGGAGAAGGAGATGGCCAAAAAACCCATTGAAGTGGCTATTTATCATACCCATAATGCTGAGACATATATCCCCCTACAAGGCAAGAGTAAAGATGAAGGAAAAAACGGGGGTATTGCTTTGGCAGGGGAAGAGATTGTAAAAACACTTTCCCAGCATGGTATCCGGGCGGTACAAGACCTGACAATTCACGATTACCCTGACCATCCTACCTCTTACATCAAATCCAAGGTCACTGCTAAACGGCTCTTAAATGAATATCCTGATCTAAAAATATTAATCGATCTGCACCGCGACGCAGGCATTGCAAAGAAGCAGACAGTTCTAATAGATGGCAAGGAATCTGCGAAGCTGCTCTTTGTGATGGGGAATGGGCAGCGTATTCCCAACCCCCATTGGAGGGAAAACTATGCCTTTGCCCGCCAGATAGCCAACCGTCTGGATGAAAAGTACCCGGGTCTTGTCAAGGCTGTGCGCTTGAAAGATGGATGCTACAACCAGAATCTTTCCCCTAAGGTGGTTTTGATTGAAGTGGGAAGTGACAAAAATACCCTGGAGGAGGCCCTTGCAGCTGCGCGCAGCTTAGGTGAGGTCCTTGCGGAATTGATCCTGGAGACAAATGACTAAGTGTTGTATACCACCTCCCATACAGTGGAAAACTATATTAAAACGATATGGGGGAATATGGTGAATCGCGGTTGTCAGGTTTTGATTGTGATAAGCATCATTACAATTATGGTTGGGGGAATTCTGCTTACAGATAACAATATGAGAGAACTGCAGGGGAGGGAGAAAGCGCACCTTTCTTTTGCTATGTTGGAAAATGAGTTGCTGTCATCTGTCAAGAAGATCTATGAGCAGGTTTATACCAAGACCGGTTTTCTGTATACCTGGTGTGATGCTCTTTTTGAGGCTTTTTGTGATGTGCTCAATAGTGTTCAGGAAAGAGTGGGAAAACGGTTGATGGATGATGGATGAGCCTTAGCTCTGTGCGTTATATGCTAGTATGTAGTTGTTCCAGTGACTGTGTTTTGTCCGTAACTTGTATTTACCCCTTTCGTTGCAGGGCACAAAGTGATAATATTTACTTTAAGTGCTCATTTTTTGTTTAAAGGAGAACAGATGTCGGAACGAGAAAAAGTTGCCCGGGCCGTAGGGATAATTACCATTGCCATGGTTGCGTCCCGTATACTTGGTTATGTACGAGATGCCCTGCTTTATTATATCTTTGGACAAACTCGGATCACAGATATATATAATGCGGCCTTCTCTATCCCTGATTTTATATATATGATCTTGATCGGGGGAGCTCTCAGTTCCGCTTTTATTCCTGTTTTCGGCGGGTATCTCGCTAAAGGGGAAGAGGATGAGGGGTGGCAGGTAGCCAGCATCATGCTCAACCTGGTGGTTGTCCTCATGGTTGCTGCCATCACCCTGGGTATGGTCTTTACCCCGCAGTTGGTTCACCTGCTGGTGCCTGGTTTTAAAGCCGGGGAGATCGATATGACCGTTTACCTCACCCGGATTATGTTCTTTCAGACCTTTTTTATGGGTCTGAGTGGGGTGACTGTGGGGATCCTTAATTCTTACAAGCACTTCAGTACTCCGGCTTTAGGGTCTGTGCTTTATAATCTTTCTGTCGTGATTATCGGATGGCTGTTTGGTCCCCGTATAGGCATTGTAGCTTTTGCCATCGGGGTTGTGGTGGGGGCGGTGTTGAACTTTGCTGTTCAGCTGCCACCGCTTCTAAGGCTGGGGATTAAATATAGGCCGGTGCTGGACCTGAGCCACCCGGGTATCAGGCAGATTGGGGTATTGGTCTTTCCTGTTCTGATTGGCCTTTCTGTATCCCAATTTAATCTTTTTGTCAGCCAGAATCTGGCTTCTGGGCTGCCCAGCGGACAGTTGGCAGCACTGCGTACAGCACAGAGGATCATGCAGCTGCCTATCGGAATTTTTGCAGTTGCTATTGGTACGGCAATTTTTCCTACTCTGACCGAGCAGTCCGCCCGCCAGGAGTTGGGTCAGTTTCGCCGCACCTTTTCCTTGGGGTTTCGGGCGATCAACTTTTTGACAATCCCTTGTGTGGCAGGGTTGATCGCTGTTGGTCTTCCGGCGATCAGGCTCTTCTTTCAGATGGGGAAGTTTACACCGGAGAGTACTTTAGCTACATCAGTGGCGCTTTTCTACTATTCTTTTGGGATTATCGGCTATGCAGGTTCCCAGGTCTTAAACAGGGTTTACTATTCCCTGAAAGATACTAAAACCCCGGTTGTGGTGGGGATTGCCACTGTGTTCTTAAATATCGTTCTTAATATCTGGCTGGTCAAGCCTATGGGACACAGCGGACTGGCTCTGGCTTATTCACTGGTGGGGATCGTCAATATGCTGGTCCTGCTGTTTCTGTTGAGGGCAAAACTCGGTAATATTGACGGACACAGGATCGCTTCTTCTGCTATTGGTGCTGTAGCTGCATCCCTGGTTACAGGGGGAGTGGCTTATATGGTTGTCACATGGCTCCAGAATCTTTTAGGGATTGCCACTAAAACTGCACAGCTGATTGCTGTGGGTGGGGCCATAGCTGCCGGGGTTCTGGTTTATTTCCTGTTGGCTTGGGTATTAAAATTGGAGGAGTTTCAACTGGTGATGAATCTGATAAAGAAGAAGATCGGACAGAAAAAAGCCAGTAATATTCATTGATATTTCCCATGCCTTTATGGTGTAGGGATGTGTGGGTTTTATGGTGTGTTTGGTAAGAAAGGTGATTGACATTGAAGCAAGAACTGATTAGAAATTTTTGTATTATAGCCCATATCGACCACGGGAAGTCCACCTTGGCTGACCGCTTCTTGGAGCTGACCGGTGCTTTAGAATCCAGGCAGATGAAGGACCAGGTTCTCGATCAGATGGATTTGGAGCGAGAGCGGGGGATTACCATCAAGCTGACCCCGGCCAGGATGAGTTATCAAACCAGGGATGGGAAGAAGTATCTTTTGAATCTGATCGATACCCCGGGACATGTGGATTTTAGTTATGAGGTTTCCCGGAGTTTGAACGCCTGCGAGGGAGCTCTTCTTATTGTTGACGCCTCCCAGGGTGTAGAGGCCCAGACCATTGCCAACACCTATTTAGCTCTAGATGCCAATCTGGAGATAATTCCCGTGATCAACAAGATCGACCTTTCTGTGGCAGATCCGGACCGGGTTGCTCGGGAGATCGAGGATGTGATCGGCTTGGATACCGATGATATTCTACAGGTTTCCGCAAAGGAGGGGAAAGGGGTACAGGAACTCCTGGAAACGCTGATCCAGCGGGTGCCGTCTCCTCAAGGGGATGCGGAAAAACCCCTGCAGGCATTGATCTTTGATTCGCATTTTGACCCTTATCGAGGGGCTATATCCTATATTAGGGTCTTTCATGGCCGGGTGCGGCCAGATATGAAGATTATGATGATGGCTACAGGTAAGACATACGAAGTCGATGAGGTGGGTGTGTTTTCACCGGCGATGAGTCCGGTAGATGAACTGGGGCCCGGTGAGGTGGGCTACCTGGCGGCAGGGATCAAGGAAGTTGCTGATACCAGGGTGGGAGATACCATTACAGAAGCGAACAAACCCGCCTTAGACCCCCTACCAGGATACAGAAAGGTGCTGCCTGTTGTCTTCTGCGGTCTTTACCCGGTGGAACCCAATGATTTTGAAAATTTGCGTGATGCATTGGAGAAACTGAAGTTGAATGATGCATCCTTTTATTATGAACCCGAGACATCTGCTGCTTTAGGTTTCGGTTTCCGCTGTGGTTTCCTGGGATTACTGCATATGGAGATCATTCAGGAAAGGTTGGAGCGGGAGTATGATTTGGAGCTGGTTACAACTGCCCCTAACGTGGTTTATCGCCTGACAAAGCACAGTGGAGAGACAATTAATGTTGATAATCCGGCCAATTGGCTTGATACAGGAGAAATAGCTGTGGTTGAGGAGCCATATGTACACGCAAATGTGATCACACCTGCGGATTATGTAGGGGCGGTGATGGAACTTTTCCATGATCGGAGAGGAGAGTATCAAAATATGAACTATCTCTCCCCACAGCGGGTTCAGCTCTCATATCAACTACCATTGTCAGAGATTATCTTTGACTTTTATGACATTCTTAAATCCTGCACAAGGGGTTTTGCCTCATTTGATTATGAACTGTCTGGATATCGCGCCGCAGAGTTGGTCAAGCTCGATTGTATGGTGCATGGTGATGTAGTGGATGCCCTCTCTATTATTGTTCACCGCGAACAGGCAGAGCAGCGGGCGCGCTCTCTTGTGGATAAGCTGAGAAGGTTGATTCCCAGACAGCTATTTGATGTTCCCATCCAAGCATCCATTGGCTCAAGGGTGATTGCCAGGGAAACCGTCAAGGCTCTACGTAAGAATGTACTGGATAAGTGTTATGGTGGTGATGTGACCAGGAAGCGCAAGCTTTTGGAAAAGCAGAAAGAGGGGAAACGCCGTATGAAGCAGGTGGGGCGTGTAGAAATCCCTCAGGAGGCGTTCTTGGCGGTGCTCCAGGTTGATCGAGAGTGAAGGCTGCTCTTTACCTCCATATCCCCTTTTGTCTGCAAAAGTGTCGTTACTGCTCCTTTAACTCACATCCTCTACCCCAAAATGACCAGGGGAAATTGGCTGAAAAATATATTGATGCGCTGGTGATGGAGATTTCTCTCTATGCCGCTAGGCATAATAATTTGGAATTATCATCGATCTATTATGGAGGGGGAACCCCTACAGTTATTTCAGCGGATTCCCTTTGCCGTGTGCTTTCTCACTGCAGCAGCTGTTTTCGCTTATCCGATGATGTGGAGATCACAGTGGAGTCCAACCCGGGGACCGTAACCCTGGAGAAACTAAAAGACTTACGAAAGGCTGGGGTGAACCGGCTTTCAATCGGCGCCCAGTCTTTTCTCTCAGGGGAGTTGGAGCTTTTAGGGAGAACACACAGTGTTGTTGAGATTGGTGAAGCTTATGGTACTGCAAGAGCAGCGGGGTTTGACAACATTAACCTTGATCTTATTTACGGCCTGCCGTGTCAAGACCTTGCATCCTGGAAAAGCAACCTGGAGCAGGTCCTGAGGCTTTCTCCGGAACACCTTTCCATCTACGGTTTATCCCTGGAAGAGGGCACTCCCCTTGCCAAAGACATAGAGAGCGGAAAGTTACAGGCTTGCAGTGAAGAGATCCAGGTAGACATGTGGAAAGAAACTGAGCGCCGATTGAATGCAGCCGGATATATGCGCTATGAAATCTCCAATTATGCAAAACGCGGCCGGCAGTGCAGGCATAACATAAGTTACTGGAAAAACACTCCTTACCTGGGGCTGGGTGCTGGGGCGCATGGGTACTTTGAAAAAGTGCGCTACGCCAATGAACAAGATCTTCAGGGGTATATGGAAAGGGTATTGTCCGGGGAATTTCCGCGGGCTGTTGAGGAACATCAATCACTTAAAGATGAGCGTATTGATACCATTATTATGGGGCTTCGCCTTAGTAATGGCCTTTCCCGTAAAGAATTTGGGCAGCGTTTCGGCCATCCCTTTGAAGATTTCTATAAGAAGGAGATATCTTTTATGGTTGGTGAGGGGTTGATAGGTGTCACTGAGGAGGCCATCTTTCTTACGGACCGCGGCCGGCTGTTGGCCAACTACGTTTTATCCTACTTTGTTTAGAGCGTGACAAAGGGACGGTCCTTTTGTTATTTTATATTAAAGATGCCTGAGGACGGAATCTACGCTGAGGAATCAAAAACAGATCAGGAGATCCGTCCCTGATCTGTTCGCCGCGTTTGTACTATTGACATCGGGGCGGTGTGGTGGTATGTTATTGCTAGAACTTA
>DUMY01000229.1 GCA_012839645.1 Syntrophomonadaceae bacterium | reverse complement strand
TAGCCATCTTGAAGGATTGGAATGTTTTATAATAGTAGAAGATTAAACAGAAGGAATTACTGCTTGCCGCGCTGGAATACATATACGAGGGTGTTTCAAAATAGGAATGATGTTTTACATTACAGCTTAAACAAATCATACAGGGGGGGTTAAATGATATACAGAAGGCTCGGGAAAACGGAGTTGCAAGTATCTGTTATAGGGTTTGGCGGCATTCCCATCCAGCGGATTGATGTATCCAGTGTAGAAAAGGTGGTAAATCATGCTGTAGAATTGGGAATTAACTTCTTTGATACCGCCAGAAATTACTTTGATAGTGAAGAAAAACTTGGTGTAGCACTGAAAAAACACAGAGACCAGGTGATCATTGCTACAAAATCCATGGCTCGGGACAAAAAAGGGATGGCTGAGGATATAGAAAAAAGCCTGATGACCATGGGTGTGGATTATATTGACCTCTACCAACTGCACAATGTCAAAGACAAGGATGCCCTGGAGCAGGTTCTGGCAGCAGATGGAGCACTTACTGCTTTAAAAGAGGCAAAAGAAAAAGGAAAGATCAAGCACATCGGGGTGACAGGGCATATTAAGGATATTCTTTTGGAAATAATGCAAACAGGTGAGGTAGAAACTGTACAATTTCCCTTCAACCCGGTTGAGGTTAGTGGCGCAGGTAAGCTTTTTGAACTGGCAGAGAAAATGGACACAGGTGTTATTGCCATGAAACCGATGGCCGGAGGCGCCTTGACCAATGCAAAATTGACTCTGGGTTTTATTCTGGAGAATCCGGTTACAGTTGCTATACCTGGGATGGATTCAGTTGAGCAGGTAGAAGAGAATGCCGCTATAGGAAATACGCTAAGGCCTTTAGCAGAACTAGAGAGAGAGGAACTCGCCAGATTAGTGGCCAAACTTGGTACTCGTTTCTGTAGGCGCTGTGAGTACTGCCTTCCCTGCCAGCAGGGGATCGATATTCCATCAGTGTTTCTTTTCGACGGCTACTATACAAGATATGATCTGAAAGACTGGGCAAAAGAGCGGTATCAGGCCATGGATGTGAAGCCCGATGACTGCCTGGAATGCGGCGAGTGTGAGGAGCGCTGCCCCTATAACCTGCCGATCCGTGAGATGCTGAAGGAGGCAGTGGAGAGATTGGGGTAAAGTTGCACTGATCTCTTCCAATAAGATGACAGTGCACCTAGAAACAATAAAGCAAGTCTAGCCGGTTAGTGGTTGGTGGTTGGTTATTAGATTCTGTTGTCTTATGACAAAGCAACGATAATGGATAATGGCCTTACTAAAGGAGGTGGATGATCATCATTAATATTACTACAGGTAGAGATGAACAAGGCAGGGATTTTGTAGAGGTTGATAGTAAAGTATTTGGAGAATACTTGAGGTTTACGGTAGAAAGTCCAGATGGAGATGATGAACAGTCCGCTCTTCGAGTCAGTTTTCGCCAGCTCGATGGCACTTTCATTCCTGGACCTCGTATTCCTCTTGAGAAAGTCCCTGATGTGATGGAAGCGGTAGAGCAGTTTTTGAATAATTGTACAATAACTGAAGGACTTCCGAATCCTGATCAAAAGGCCGGCAGATCTGATCCATAGAAGAATAGAAAGAAATAATATTTGCGGTCATCCGCCGGGAAAGCCTACCTTTTTTAAGGATAGACGTTCATGCCGCCTGAGCGGCACCAGCAGATAACCCGACTTCCAGCTTCCGACCTTTATTAGGAACCCGGATTTTGCGGTTTATTTGATTTTTGATCTTCTGGCAGAAGGATATTCTATCGATGAAGTAAACAGTTTCTATCCACATATCAATACTGAAGATATTAAAGCCAGCATAAAATATGCTGCAAAATTATGTCATTCAAGAGAAATGGTAGAACCCTTTGAAGTAATTTGATGCTTAAGCTACATCAATGATTGACATGGCAGATTGTGGTAGCCCCGGTAATGAGCCGGGGTTTTTTGTTTTTGCTCTCGCAACTGCTGGTATTAGGGGGCGGGGCAGGAAAACAGTGACAGTCTATCAAAGAAATGAGTAGTGAACGCGTATTATGGAGGTTTGTGGGATGTCTTCTCGTCTAGGATGGGTTGATTTTACAGAAGGTGACCGCCAGAGGATGCTGGATGTGGTTGGGCTTTTCCGTGAGCAGGATACCAGGGATGAACTGGGAATCGGTACAATCCGGGATGCTTTTGCCAATTATTTTTTCCCGGGTACAAGTACGATCCAGACCCGTGCTCGCTATATGCTCTTTGTACCCTGGATCTATTTGAACCTGGAAAAGAGGTTGAATTCCACTAATAAGAAGGTAACTCCCGAGGAGGTTGCGCGGCTGGCGCGGTGTGATGAGGTCTATTTGATTTCTGCACTGCTCAAATCCAATGATACAGCAGGTCTGATCGGCAAGGAATCAGGAGATAAACTGCAGAGGCTGCCGAGTACTATTTACTGGACGGGGCTGGCATCATGGGGGATTCGATATTTTCCCGGCTCTCGGGAGCAGTACCATGAATATTTATGTTCATCACGCAGCCGCAAGATGAGGCTCATCTTAAATGATGACGGTAACCCAGTAGGGGGGTACCAGGGAGAGAATTGGGATCCGGGGATTCCGGAACCTCCCGAGGATTTTCCGCAAAAGGCAAGCTTTGCCTTGACCCGGAAGGAGGCGTCTTTTTTACAGGATCACATCTTCCAACATCACAAAGATAGTGTTTTGGCTCACATGGTTATATCAGACGAACTGTTTGATACAGAATTTTTGTGGAAAAGCAAGCTGGTAAATGATTTACCATGCCCTCTGCAGGAAAACATCACTGATGCTCGCAATTTTTCCGCAATAATGCATGGAGCAGCACTACTCTACAACCTGATGCTGGCTGAGAAGGTAGGAAACCCAGAATGGGTGGAGAATTACGAAACCCGTTTCAGCGATTGGGCAGATAGGCTCTCATTTCGTATGGATGAGCTTCGGGTTTGGTATGGCGAACAGGAAAGATTTTGGCGATCTGAGTCCCTGCAACAGGCTAAAATACCGTACCGCACGAAGAGTTTTGTCAAGGGGTGGTTATATGAAGTCTTTCATACAGGTCTTATACAGAATCTAGCAGCAAAGAGAGAGGCCCGAGAGTTGATCAGAATGCGGGAAGTACAGATGAAAAAGGGCAGGGCGCGGTTGGAAAATCAACGTGCCCTGGATTTATGGGGGGGCTCTTCAGGTGACCGCCAGCTCGATTTTCGCTGGTCTACGGTCCGTATAATTGCCAATGACATTGTCCAAGGTTTTCAATCCGGGGGTGAGGCAGATGCTTAATCCCAATTCAAGGTGTGTATACCTTGAGGAATTGCGTCCGCCGGCAGGCTTTACCCTTGATCGGGCCATCGCCACCACCTTTTCACTGAATCTGCTGGCACTGCTGATGGCTCCTGTATCGATGGTTTTTTCTAGTCTGAAAGAACAGGATGAATTACTTCAGGATCCTGTTGCTCTGCTGGAGTCTTTGAGGCAGACCGCAGGGCACTTTGCAGTATTCTGTCAGGAAGGGCGTATCTCCGTTCCGAGAGAAGATACACTTCTTTACAGTTACTTGGAGCGTGCTGTCGTTGAGGTGCAGCCTCCTGGTGGGGGTGTGTTTCACCCCAAAGTATGGGTGCTGCGTTTCCTGGGTGAGGAGAACGGTAAGCAGGTGACATTCTATCGCTTCCTCTGCCTTACTCGCAACCTGACCTTTGATTATTCCTGGGATACGGCTTTGGTGCTTGAGGGCAGGCTTGCGGATCGAAAAAACGCTTATAGTCGCAACCGGCCGCTGTCTGATTTTATACGATCATTGCCGGAGATGGCTGTGCGGAAAGTCAATCCTGAAATAGAGGAACACATTGATATCATCTCTGACGAAATTCTGCGTGTAAAGTTCAAGACGCCAGAGGGATTTGAGGATAAACTGCGTTTTCTCCCGGCAGGGATCAAAGGTTATAAAAGGCTGCCTGAACTTGATCACTACACTAGGCTGCTGGTTTTATCACCCTTTCTTTCCGGTAGGGCACTCAAATCCATGATAGAACGGGGGAATAACAATATTCTGCTGTCCCGTCCGGAAAGTCTGGATGCCTTAGATGGGGAAACATTTAACGCTTTAAAAGACTCCGGTACCAGTATCTATATTATGGACAGTGCTGCTGAAAAACCGGAGAGCGAATTTCAGGAATGGGAAAACGATTTTTCAGGGCTGCATGCCAAACTCTATATCCTGGAAGAAGGTTGGGATGCCAGGTTGTGGACCGGTTCCGCCAATGCAACAAATGCAGCCTTTTCTGGGGCAAATGTGGAGTTTTTGGTGGAACTGCAGGGAAGGCGTAGTAAGATAGGGATTGAAACCTTTCTCGGTAAGGATGAGGAACCAGATACTATTTTGAGTATGGTTCACCCTTACAGGCGGCCGGAGCAATTAAAAGATCCGGATTCGGTGGAACAGCAGCTAGAGACAGCCTTAAATGAGGCAAGAAAAGCAGTTACTGATGCTGGACTTTTCCTGGATATACTCGCGGTTGGAGATAAAACCTGGACTCTTCATCTTAATACCACCCGGGATCTCGTGCTTGGAGATGTCACAGGAAGATGCTTCCCGGTAACCATCAGAGAAACGGCTGAACAATCTCTTGAGCCGCTGTTGTTGGGTGATACTGTTATATTTCAGGGCATTTCCCTGGCCAGCTTGACCAGTTTTATAGCTTTTAAACTAACTGCACAGGCAGGTAACCGTACTGCGGAACTGAACTTTGTATTGAATCTTCCGATCCATGGTCTGCCTGTTCACCGTGACAAGGCGATTTTACAAAATATCATTTCCAGCAGGGAGCGCTTTTTCCGCTATCTTTTATTATTGTTGGCTGAGGGTAATGAAAATGGAGCAGGCCCGGAGATGATAAATGCTTTTCTGGGGGGCAGCGGGAAGGGTAGCGTTTCCAGTTATGATGACATCCCACTCCTTGAAGATCTTGTAAGAGCATTTAGCCGTGCCCCGGAGAAGATAGACCGGATCGCTAAACTGGTGAATGATTTAAAAGAAACAGAGGACGGCTCCAGGCTGGTGCCTCCGGAGTTTGACCAGATCTGGGGGGCGTTTTTATCTTTGTGCAAGGGAGGTGCATCCGATTGAGCACTGATCAGGAACAAAAGCCTGATACGGCAAAAATACTGGAAACCCTGAAAGACTTTCAGCTTCAGACAGTAGATTATGTATACCGCCGTTTATACGAGGATTGTGATGCTGTCAAACGCTTCCTGGTAGCAGATGAGGTCGGGCTTGGAAAAACCCTGGTGGCCCGGGGTGTTATTGCCCGGATGATTGACCGCTTGTGGCAGGACCCGAAGAGAAGGATCGATATTGTTTATATTTGTGCAAATCGCGATATCGCCCGCCAGAACATCAACCGCCTTAATATAACAGGTGAAAGGGATCTGGAGCTGACAACACGCTTGACCCTGTTACCTGTGAACACACAAAATCTGCAGAATAGAAGACTAAACTTTGTTTCTTTTACCCCAGGAACCTCTTTTAATCTACGTTCTCGAGGGGGGATTGCCGAAGAGCGTGCTTTGATCTATCACATCCTGCGTCAAGGGGGTGTCATTGATTCTAGAACTGGCCCAATAAACCTTCTGCAGTGCGGAAAGGGAAAGGATTCATGGCGTAGTTTGCTGGCAAGATATGATACCGGCAGGATAGATCAGGGGTTGGCCGAAAACTATTTGGCAATCGTACAGCAGGACAAAGAACTTCTCGAGCGGATTTATGCTTTGTCAAACAAGTTTTCGTACCATAGAAAGCATATCCCTCCAACTGCAACCTTTCTCT
>DUMY01000228.1 GCA_012839645.1 Syntrophomonadaceae bacterium | reverse complement strand
TGTGCAGGAAGGTTATTGTAGTTGTTTACCCACATACGGCCGGTTTCCACTGCTCGTGCCACACGCAGTGCCCTGTTGATATCCTTGGTCCAAACAGCGCCGACGAAGAAGAAGTTATCAAGATGGCCAATGACAGCGAGTACGGCCTTGGTGGCGCTGTTTGGACCAAGGATATCAACAGGGCACTTCGGGTGGCAAGAGCAGTGGAAACCGGCCGTATGTGGGTAAACAACTACAATAACCTTCCTGCACATGCCCCCTTCGGCGGCTACAAGAAATCCGGTATCGGCAGGGAGACACACCATATGATGCTAGACCACTATACCCAGAAGAAAAACATCTTCATCAGTCTGTCTGAGGATAAATTAGGTCTTTACTAGAAGAACTGCTTTTTTGCCGGTTTTAATAGGATAATTTCTTTAACAGGCTGACACTTGACATCTGACAAAGGTTCCGTCTCCGTGACAGCTCGTAAAACAGCTGTCACGGGGACAACTTTGTAACACCCCTATACCAGTTGGAATATGAGTGTTACAATCACTGTTGAAGAGATTATCGAACATTGCTAAGAGCGAAAACAGGCCGGGACGGGATTTCTCGCTCCGGCTTGTTTAATTACATTTTACATTGATCAGCGGTGGGGAGGGTTGGTTTCCATTGCAGATAGCAATAGTCTACAAGGATGACCACAAAGCATACTGTCTTGCCCAAAAGATTGGTGATGAACTCTCCTCACGGGGGTCATCATCTAGCATCCTGGGCTTTTACCAGGTTGCAGAAGACAACTGCCCCCCGGCAGATCTGGTGATGGTTTTAGGGGGAGATGGTACACTGCTCAAGACCGCCCGCTGTTATGCCTACAGGGGTACCCCCATACTGGGTGTCAATATGGGTACAGTGGGTTTTCTGAGCAGCATTGAACCCTACCAGTTGATGGAATGTCTGGATGACCTCTTAAATTGGGAGTTTAGCCTGGAAGAAAGGATTATGATCGAGGTTTCCCTTAAAAGGGGTGAACGGGAACTCTTCAGCGGATTGGCCGTCAATGATGCTGTAGTTAGAACTAATACATCCCATACCATTTTGTTAACACTTCAGGTAAATGGTAAACATTATACAAACTATCTGGGGGATGGGGTGATCTGTGCAACACCTACCGGGTCCACCGCCTACTCTTACTCCGCGGGGGGACCAATTTTGGATGCAGCACTTCCGGCATTGGTGATTACCCCAATATGCCCGCAGTTGTCAGGGGCCAGGGCGCTGGTCGTCTGTTCTTCAAAACAGATCGATCTTGAATTAAGGTCTGATTACAGTGCTTTCCTCAGTCTTGATGGTGCTGAGGATGTAGAAATCCAGCGTGGGGACAGAGTGCTGATCAACCAGTCTTCACTTGTTACCAGATTAGTGCAGCTGAACAACGTCAAGCATTCCAGTGAGGTGGCAGCTCAGACGATTTATAAAAGGGGTATGATGAGGGTCCAGTGACCATACAGGAAGAATAATTACCAGTATTGTGGTTTGCAATATTCATGAAGATTGGAGGTAGTGTCCAGATGTACAGGATAATAGAAAAAAAAGATCTTTCATCAACGATCAAGCTGATGCGTATTGCAGCTCCGGAGATTGCCAAAAAGGCACAGGCTGGCCAGTTTGTCATACTGCGCATACATAATCATGGGGAAAGAATACCGATGACCATAGCAGACTACGATAGAGTACAGGGCACGATAACCATAGTTTTTCAGGTGGTTGGCAAGTCGACAGAAGAACTGGCGACCCTGAAAGAAGGGGATTCTATCTTGAATTTTTTGGGTCCCCTTGGCCAACCGTCAGAGATCAAGAATTACGGAAAAGCGGTCTGCATAGGTGGAGGAGTGGGAGTTGCACCTATCTATCCCATAGCACGATCATTGCATGAAGCCGGCAACAAAGTTATCTCCATCATCGGAGCGCGTAACGATAAGATGCTCTTTTATAAGGAAGAGATGAATTCAGTCAGTGAGCACTTACACATTGTGACCGATGATGGCTCCCGTGGAAAACAGGGTCTGGTTACAGACATTTTGTGTGATCTCCTGGAATCCGGGGAGCAAATTGATCTAGTCTTTGCCATTGGCCCTGTTCCTATGATGCGGGCGGTTGCCGAACTAACCAGGGGTTACGGAATCAAAACCTTTGTCAGCCTGAACCCGATCATGGTGGATGGGACCGGCATGTGTGGCGGCTGTCGTGTATCAGTAGGAGAGACCAGCAAGTTCGCCTGTATAGACGGCCCAGACTTTGATGCCCATCAAGTAGATTTCGACCAGTTGTTGGAGAGGCAAAAGATGTACTGCCAGGAGGAGCAAGACTCAAAAGAACACTGGCATCAGTGCAATTGCAGGGGGTAATACAAAATGACAACAAAAAAAACCCGTAAAAAAACCCGTGAAGTAATGCAAACACAGCAACCGAAGGTACGGGTCCACAACTTTGATGAAGTTGCTCTTGGCTATACAGAGGAGCAGGCAGTCGCTGAGGCTGAGCGCTGTTTGAACTGCAAGAAGAAGCCATGCAGTAATGGCTGCCCGGTAGGTGTGGATATTCCCGGTTTTATCGAATTGATTAGAGAAAAAGACTTCCTCGGTGCTGCCAAAAAGATCAAGGAATCCAATAACCTCCCGGCTATTTGCGGCCGCGTCTGTCCACAGGAGGAACAGTGTGAAAAAAACTGTATTTTAGGGAAAAAAGGTGAGCCGTTAGCCATCGGCCGCTTGGAGCGTTTTGTGGCTGACCGAGAGCGGGAGTGCGGTGTGGAAATGCCACCACTCCCCGAACCACAGGACAAAAAAGTGGCTGTGGTGGGTTCAGGTCCAGCCGGGCTTACAGTTGCCGCAGACCTAGCTAAGCTGGGGTATGGGGTTACCATGTTTGAGGCCTTACATGATCCAGGTGGAGTACTGATCTATGGAATCCCACAATTTCGTCTGCCAAAAGAGATCGTCAAGGGAGAGATCGACTATATCCAAGGGCTGGGGGTTGATCTTAAGGTGGACTCACTGATCGGAAGAATACAGTCGGTTGATGAACTGCTGGCAGACGGCTATGATGCAATATTTATCGGTACTGGAGCAGGACTGCCGAACTTTATGGATATCCCGGGGGAGAACCTGAACGGTGTTTACTCAGCAAATGAATTTCTGACGCGGACAAATTTAATGAAGGCCTATCAGTTTCCCGAATACGATACACCCATCAAAGTAGGGAAACGAACAGCGGTAATCGGCGGTGGCAATGTGGCCATGGACAGCGCTCGGTGTGCTCTGCGCCTGGGAGCAAAGGAAGTCTACATCATCTACCGGCGCTCTGAAAAAGAAATGCCGGCGCGTGCCGAAGAGATCGAGCATGCTGTGGAAGAGGGTGTCAAGCTGAAGCTTTTATGTGCTCCGACCAGGATTATCGGAGAAGATGGATGGGTAAAAGCCCTGGAGTGCATCAATTTTGAATTGGGTGAAGCTGATGAATCGGGACGGAGACGCCCTGTACCGATCAAGGGGTCGGAATTCATCATGGAGATGGACACAGTGGTCATGGCTATCGGCAACAGCCCCAACCCGCTGATATCCCAAACCACTCCCGATCTGAAGACCGGCTGGCGTGGTGTTTTGGTCGCAGACCCTGAAACCGGATTGACTACTAAGCCCGGAGTCTATGCCGGTGGGGATATTGTGACAGGTGCTGCTACAGTTATCTCAGCTATGGGTGCCGGTAAAAAAGCTGCTGCTGCGATTGATCGCTATCTGAAGGGTGACAGTTAAGACTCATTGACAAAACCCCCGGTTCTTAGGACTGGGGGTTTTTTGTTTTGCAATAGGAATATGCAGTTCAGTAGTTAAATAACATTACAGGTATGCTGCCCTATAGAAAAACAGCAATAAATGAATTGCTTAGTGTTAGTGATTCGTATGTTAACTCTTCGCTGTGCTTTTATAGTATAATAATCACTATGAAAGGGGTGTATAACAACGGAAGATAAAAAAAGCTTTTTTTTGGTCTTTTTTGCGCTTTTCTTGATGATGCTGGGTAATGGGATCATCATTCCGGTATTTCCTTACTATGTAAAAAGCATGGGAGCCAGTGCTTTCCAATTAGGGTTATTGCTTACTGTCTATGCACTCTGCCAGTTTATCTTTGCTCCCATCTGGGGAAGATACTCGGATAAGGTGGGAAGAAAGCCGTTACTGATGTTAGGTATTACCGGTTATGCGGTCAGTTTTATTCTTTATGGCTTGGCCCATGCTATATGGCTTCTTTTTGTTGCACGGATTGCCGGTGGAATTCTATCTGCAGCGGTTATGCCGACAGCAATGGCCTATATCGGTGATGTCACAACAGAAGAGAAGCGCGGTTCCGGTATGGGTTTGATGGGCGCCTCTATGGGGTTGGGTATGGTGATGGGGCCGGCTTTAGGTGGTATATTGTCGGGGATTTCTTTCACTTTTCCCTTCTTCTTTGCGGCGGGGTTGGCAATTGTCAACGTTATTACTATTTTTATTTTCTTGAAAGAATCATTGACACCCGAGGAAAGGATGCAGCAGCAAGTGGAAGTTACTGATGACAGCGGCATTAGTTCCATCCTGGGTGAACTGCGGACTCCCTTGGTTCAGTTTTTTATCATGCTTTTCTTGGCCAGTGTTGCCCATTCCATGAATGAGGCTACATATGCCCTCTTTATGCAGAACAAAATAGGTATGGGGGCCAAGGAAGCAGGTTGGGCGTTTATGGTTGCCGGCATTGTGATGGTTATTTTGCAGGGTGTGCTTGTGGGCAAGATGATCAACCGCCTAGGGGAAAAGAAAACCATAGTTATCGGGCTGTCAGCCATGGCTGTAGGGCTGGCACTCCTGCTGTATTCCTTTAATATTATTACCGCCATTATTTTCCTGGCTGTTTTTTGCTGCGGTATGGGGCTTATCCGTCCTGCAACTTCCTCTGCGGTATCAAAGGGCGCTGCCAATCAGGGAAGATCCCTTGGAGCTATGCAGGGGTTTGACAGCTTGGGAAGGGTTGTTGGCCCTGCTTTCGGTGGCTTCTTGCTGGATCTTAACTGGAGCTATGCCTATATTGGTGCAGTCATCGTAGCTCTCCTAGCGGTGATTTGTTTCAAGGCCTATGACCGTCATCATTCCAGAGCAGCCGGCTGTTGACTGCAGGTTCAAAATTAATATGCAGTTTTGAGCAGGCAAGAAAAATTTTCAAGAAGGTTTCATCTTACGATTCCAATGATCTAAATATGTCGGTAATCAGCCTGTGGTAAAAAGAGGCTATCCCTTTGGGACAGCCTCTTTATAAATTACGACTGATTATTTATGCTGTTTTAGAAGAATGGTGCAATAAATACCAGGGATACGATGGACATCAGTTTTAACAGAATGTTCAAGGAAGGTCCAGCAGTATCTTTACAGGGGTCACCAACGGTGTCGCCCTCAACGGCTGCTGAATGTGCGGGAGAATTTTTACCGCCATAGTTGCCTTCTTCAATATGTTTTTTAGCATTGTCCCAGGCACCACCGGAGTTGGCCAGCATAATTGCCAAACAGACACCGGATACGATGGAGCCGGCCAGCATACCACCAAGTGCTTCGGGACCTAGACCGAATCCAACCAGAACCGGTGCGATGATTGCCAGTAGACCAGGGGCAATCATTTCTTTAATGGCCGCATTCGTACTAATTTCAACACATCTTACATAGTCAGCAGTGGCTGTGCCATCCAGCAAACCTTTGATCTCTTGGAATTGTCTTCTTACTTCTTCTACCATTTCGCCGGCAGCCCTACCAACAGCACCCATGGTCATCGCGCAGAAGAAGAAGGGCAGCATACCACCGATTAACAGACCAACAATAACCATCGGATCTAAGATGTCTATTGATTGTATCCCGGCTACTTTTGCATAGGCAGCCATTAGAGCCAATGCTGTCAAGGCAGCAGATCCAATGGCAAAGCCTTTACCGATGGCAGCAGTGGTATTACCAACTGCATCAAGTTTATCAGTGGTTTCGCGAACGGATTCAGGTAATTCAGGAGTCATCTCAGCGATTCCGCCGGCATTATCGGCGATTGGCCCATAAGCATCAACTGCAACTACCATACCTGTTGTTGCCAGCATACCAACAGCCGCCAGAGCGATTCCATATAAACCACCTGTAAAGTAAGCTAGAATGATTGCAGCGCAAATAAAAACAATTGGAATAAATGTAGAGAACATGCCTACACCTAATCCTTCAATAATTACCGTTGCTGGGCCGGTTGTTGCTGCTTTTGCAATGCCCTGTGTGGGTTTGTATTCTGCAGCGGTATAGTATTGGGTTACAAAACCGATCAGCGTTCCAGCTATCATACCACCTAAAATAGCCCAGAATAGGCCTAGTCGATCAGGTGTAATGATGCGTACAGCGAAGAAGGCTGCAACCAAAAGGAGGACAGATGCGACAGTAGTTCCCATGTTCAGTGCTTTGAGCGGATTCGAATCATCATCTGTCTTGACAAAGAATGTACCGATAATAGAGGCAATGATACCGGCAGCAGCAATGATCAGCGGCAGCAGAATGCCGTTAAATCCTAATACCAACACACCCAGTGTCATAGCACTGACAATAGAACCCACATAAGATTCAAAGAGGTCAGATCCCATACCTGCCACATCGCCAACATTGTCGCCTACGTTATCAGCGATGGTAGCGGGGTTTCTGGGATCATCTTCTGGGAGTCCGGCTTCTACTTTACCGACCAGGTCAGCCCCTACGTCAGCAGCTTTAGTATAGATACCGCCACCTACGCGGCCAAACAGTGCGATAGAAGAACCACCCATGGCAAAGCCATTTACAATGGTGGGATCTCTGAAAATCATGTAAAGAATGCCTAGCCCCAGAATACCCAGACCTGTAACAGACATACCCATAACGGCTCCACCGGAAAAGGCAATTCCCAGGGCAGCATTCTGAGAAGTGCGGGCAGCTTGTGTCGTTCTAACGTTAGCTTTAGTAGCCACTTTCATGCCGAAATATCCCGCGGCCGCGGAACAAAGCGCCCCGACCAGAAAACAAATAGCGGTTTGCCAAGAATTTGCAGGGAGCAGGAATCCAAGTACCAGAAAGACAACCACCACAAAAATAGCAATTGCGGTATATTGATTTCTTAGAAAGGTCATCGCTCCATCGGCGATGTGACCGGAAATCCTTACCATTGTCTCGGTTCCGGGATCTGCTTTACTTACTTTACCTGCCAGGTAAACCGCAAAAAGTAATGAAATTGCTCCAAGTGCCGGAGCATATGGAAGTAAGCTTTGTAGATTACCCATTGTGTTAAACAACTCCTATTCATTGGTGTAAAATCAATTAATTAAAAAGTCAAATACACTGCACGAGCAGCCTTATCAAAATTCCCAATCTTTCCGGCATAATGTCAAGGTAGATGTTCATGCCACTTTATGGCTGCACCATCTTCTGTTTTCTGGGATCGCTCAGGCGCTTTCTTAATGAAATTCCCAACCTTGTATTTGTCCTATTGCGAGGTACACCTCCTTTTCCTACAATTTTTGCGCCATCTTGCGTAAGTATGTCACTTATAAAAGCCCTTGTCAATATATGGCACGGTTTCTGATTGGGAAGTTTTTGAGCGTTTTGGTAATTTCATCTACCTCCAAGCATAACCTATCCCCGCGGGCTTCTCAAGTTCCCTTAATTATATCAAGATAGTCAAATTCAAACAAATCAGCATGCTTGTTACGACCAGCGATATACCCCTTGCCGGGTATCAATTATACCACTAACTGTCGATAAAAAACTGTCGTTTCTTATAATCTCATTTCGTCATCTTCCCGCTGCTTTTTTTGTTTGAGCCAACTGAATTTCAAGAGGGCGTTATAGATGGCGCTCTCGTCCTGCCACGGGGACGGTGACTTTGGCTGGTCAAGCCTTGGACACTACCCACCTGCCTAAACCGGTTAGGCGGGCAATTTGACGAATGGTAACCCCTTCTATAGCCTTAAATTGCCTCAAAATCTGGTCACGTTCCCTAGGGTACATTTTTATCAGGCAAGCTATTGGCTTCCCGCCCAATAATTCACCCGCCAGCATAAGGAACTCGCTGTCTGACAACGGAATGACATTTTCAATGTCAAGGCATCTATCGCTATTTGGAGTGTTTATGAACCGTAACAACTGTTCGCGTTCACCCATCACTCCCAGGCTAAAAGCGGTGTTCACCAACACCGAACCCCGTTGAGCAGCGCCAGCATAAACCGCGTAGCTACTCCAAGGGTATTCACAGCAGTGCCGCGTTATTTTAGCTTTCACAGGGTTTTGATGAATGTAACGTAAAACGGTCAAAAAATATGAATCATCCTCAACAACCTCGCTACGAAAACGCCCTTGAAATAGGTGCCCGACACGTTCATATTTGCAGTTAAACCAGTAGACATAAGAGGAACCGATCCGCTTCAGTGTATCCCCGATAGGCTCTTCAAGTTCCTGCAAGAGAAGATGGACGTGATTGTCCATCAAGCAATAAGCATGAATAACGAAAGGAGCATTTTCTTTTACCTTAGCCAGAACCTCTAAATAGCGCGAGCGATCTTTTTCTTCACGAAATATTGGTTCTTTATTAATACCTCTAACCATTACATGATATATGCCGGTTGTACTTTTCTTTCTAGGTAGCCTACCCAATGTGCCACCCCCCAAATCAAATAAAGAATTTATTGCGCACAGTGTCGCATGTACATTAGTTCACCACTGAGGGAAGTTTTTCCTTTAGGTGATGCTTATTGGTCTGTGATAGTAGAGTGGTGATACCTGCCAAAGTCACCGTCCCCGTGGCTGGTCCTTACCATTTTGATAGAACGGGAGTTTTCGCTAATGGCAGATTGCTGCCAGGATCTAAACACCGGTGATATGTTACCGGTACCCTGCCTTATCCCACCGGAAGTGGCTGTAAAACTTACC
>DUMY01000227.1 GCA_012839645.1 Syntrophomonadaceae bacterium | reverse complement strand
GCCACAATTAAACCAAATGGAACTGCAGAACCTGAGACACTTCATCGGTTCACATGAAACTGCCGCCCAGAAACTAAAAACTTATGCACAACAATGCCAAGATCCACAAATCAAGCAGATGTTTCAACAGTCGGCACAGGATGCCGAAAACACACGACAAAAATTCCTTTCATTCTTACAATAAAAAGGGAGGGAACAAAACCTATGCAGGAAAAAGACATGGTCAATGATGTTTTATCCATGATCAACAGCAGTTTAACCGGATACGCCAATGCCATCGCCCAAACCTCAAACCAGCAGCTCAGGCAGGTGCTGCAGCAGACCCGGGATGCTGATGAGCAATTTCAGTATAAACTCTACCAGCTGGCAGAGCAAAAAGGATACTACCAACCTGCACAGCAGGCAAATCCACAAGACATACAGCAAATACGCGCATCCTTTACCCAAGGACAATAATTAGTATTGCATAAAAAAGGGAATCCTTGTTCATCAAGGTTTCCCTTTTTATGAAATATCTTCTGCTCTACATTTAATTGCTAATCTTTCACCTGTACTCGGTTGGTCAAATCTTCCTCACAATCTTTCCATCAGATACAAAAATAATAGTTCCTTCCTTGTCCGTTCTGTGAACCATCACTCCCGCATCAACCAGATTATCCAGTGTTTCCTGATGAGGATGACCGTATTTATTCTCGGCACCAACAAGAATAACAGCATATTCTGGAGATACCAACTTCAAAAATTCCGGTGTAGTTGAGCTGCTGCTGCCGTGATGACCCACTTTTAACACATCAGCTTGCAGATTCATACTGCTGGCAAGCATCTCCTTTTCAGATAGATCCTCTGCATCCCCGGTTAATAAATAAGATGTGCTCCCATACTGAATCTTAACTACCGCTGAATAGTTATTCAGGCTGTCGTAGTCAGAGCCACATGGAGCAGTAAAAATAGCTTGTAAGCCATCCTCTTCGAAAATACTTACTCCTGCACGGGCAGGTGTAATTTTTAATCCTTTACTTTTGATTGCCAGCAGCATATCTTCAAAGGTTTTTGATGTATGGGTTACTTTCGGCATGTACACCTTATTTATGTCAAATTCTTTGATAACTGCAGCCATCCCGCCGATATGATCAGCATGGGGATGAGTAGCCACCAGGTAATCGATCTTTTTTATTCCCTGTTGTTTCAAATAAGAAATAACAGGTGTTCCACTTCCATCGGGTCCTGCGTCAATCAGCATCACACAGCCATTCGGAAACTGAATTAAAATTGAATCACCCTGTCCAACATCAAGAAAATGGACTGCTAATTCATCGGCTTGGTGGCTGTAAGAAACAGCATCGCTGCTAAAATCCGAAAGTCCTACACATCCCGCAGTTACTAAAACAACTGCAAGTAAAAGAGAAATAAAAAGGCATCTTTTAGTCTTCAAAAAGTTCATCTGCTAACTGCTCCACTCTTTTCTTTCTATCTTTTGTAGCTTCCTCATCAACAACAATTGTTATCCTAACTACATCACCTTCTCTCACCTTTTGAGGAAACAGGGCTTTTGGAATATTAAAAGTCCCCCCCTCAAACTCTACCACCACCCAATCCCCTTCTAAACGGTCAATGATTATAATGGCAATCACTCCTATCTACACCAACTGCAGTTTATTTTATCATAACAGGCAAATCACGGGGACGGATCTGCAGATTACAGTGGAAGTAAGCGTTAGAGGTGGCAGAGAAGCATCCCTTGCCATCTCTAACGCATGGCAGTATTTACAAGCTTTAGACATCCAGCAACCAATTTTATTTCAAGGCAGTTGGGGTTGACAATACTTATCAATCAATCGATTGAACAGAACAACATGATGAAGTTCATCTAAAATGATCCTCTCCAAGATTCTCTTTACATATGGGTCCTCGATCATGCGCTTGTGTTTGCGATAGTTAGCGATAGCTGCCCATTCACCGGCAACATCCGCTGTGAGCCGGTCACAAAGAGCAGTTCCATAGAAAACGAAGGAAGCATCCCAATACCTTTCAGTACCATTCCTTTCTATGGTCCTGTAACGAGGATCAACACCCAGCAGCAATATGGTTTCAGCAAGTATTTCCAGATGGTGCATTTCCACCAGTGAAATGCAGGAAAGCAGATCTGCCGCCTCCCTGTTTTTTTCTTCCAGTACAAAATGATGATAGCTGTACTGGGTTACAGCCGACAATTCACTCACCATACCCGCATAATCCTCCAGCAGCAGTTGGGCATATTTGGGGTTTGGCCCAGCAACCCGCACTTCCGGATAAGGAGCCGGGTAAGCACACTTATAGATAGCCGGTGTTTCGCATCCCTTTGTTTCTGGCGGTTCCTTACTCATAACATTAACCTCCCTATGAATCCTTAGTAAATGGTATTTTACAGAGTTATTAAATATTACCCATCTCCTTTTGATCCTTTTGTCACCTTTGACACTTCGGTACGCGGTGGAATGCACTTCCATCAATTCTGTGCTAGAATTTATACAACAAAGAAGAAATACCTATGGCCACCTGCACTGTGGTTTTTTGAGAAGGGATTGTTAACATGAGCAGAACATTAGTTTTAGCTGAAAAGCCCTCTGTAGGAAGGGATCTAGCCAGAGTCCTGAACTGCAGGCAAAAGGGAAAAGGCTATTTTGAAGGCAATAAATATATCGTTACCTGGGCTCTGGGACACTTGGTCACATTAGCTGATCCCGATGCCTACAATAAAAAATATGCGTCATGGAGAATTGAAGACCTGCCGATGCTGCCCTCCAAACTGAAGCTTGTTGTGATCAAACAGAGCGGCAGACAGTTCAATATCGTTAAAAAACAAATGCATAAAAAAGAAGTAGATAAAATTGTCATTGCCACTGACGCCGGACGTGAAGGCGAGTTGGTTGCCAGATGGATCATCGAAAAGGCCGGTGTCAATAAACCGATTAAAAGGCTGTGGATCTCCTCTGTTACAGATAAAGCCATTAAGGAAGGTTTCAACAACTTAAGGGATGGCAAGGGGTATGAAAAGCTTTATGCCTCTGCTGCTGCACGTGCTGAGGCTGACTGGTATGTGG
>DUMY01000226.1 GCA_012839645.1 Syntrophomonadaceae bacterium | reverse complement strand
TGGTGAGTACATTGGCCATACTGCTGCACGTTCTACTTCAATTAGGTGTCCCCGGGAGAGAACCCCCATAGAGCAGAAAAGTTTGCCCATAATCCTGGCAATAGTTGTTTTGCCAGTTCCCGGATTACCCTTAAAAATCATATGTAATACCAACTGCTCTGTACGCAAAGATACTCTTTTTCGGCGTCGTTGGATCTGAACATAGGCAGAAAGTTCTGAAACGAGGTTTTTAACCTCGCTCAGGCCGACCAATCCGTTCAGTTCCTGGAGCACAAGTGCTGGTTTTAACTGTTGTCCTTGATCTGCTGATGGCCGGTTTTTCTGCTTCGGGGTGGTTCGCAAGGCTTGAGCCTGAGGAGAACTTCCCCCTATCCTCAACGGGAACCTGAAAAACACCCGGCTATCACCTCTGGTTATCTTATTCCTTAAACATTATACGCAAGTGCAAGCAAAAAAGTGTTAAGTATATAACCAGGGGCAGACAAGGCGCTGGAATAAATCTACCAGCAGAAAAAGTAAAAAGCCCTGTAGACTGATGGCGATAATCCCAGCAAACATCTCCGGATAGTTGACCCTGCTCCATGTCTCAAAGATAAAGTATCCTAAACCTTCAACAGTAGCAAAGGACTCAGCAAAAAAAAGAACACTGATTGCTGTACCCAGACTGATCCGGGTGGCAGTAAAGATTTCCGGCAGACAACCTGGAATAATTACATGAGAATATATATCCCGGGGAGTTGCTCCCAGGGAGAGAACAGAAAGAATAGAATTTGCAGGTATCTTCTTTGCGGCGTCTCTTGTTGTGATCAGTATCTGAAAGAAAATAATTATAACTATCAGAATAATTTTAGACAGATCGCCGATTTTAAAGATGGCAAAGATTACTGGAAGCAGGGCAATCTTGGGAATAGGGTAGATCAAGTACAGTTGTGGTGACAGCCACTTATCGAGTTTGGAGTTTCTCCCGATATAGAGCCCCAGGGGAACAGCCAGGGCAAGCCCGAGGAAAAGGCTTGTTAGTACCCTATAAGTGCTGACCAAAAAGTGCTTCCAGAGCCCCTGCGGAAAAACCTGGAAAAATGCAGCAATTGCCGGAATAGGACACGGTAATGCAGGGTTTTGCAGCAGAAGCGCTATAATCTCCCAACCCAGGAATAGAATCAGTATTGCTATTGTAAGTATTATGAATTTATTGTTCTTGTAATCTGATGCCACTTTGGGAGTGAACCTCCAGTAAATCACGCACTTCTGTACACTTTTCATGGAAACTCATGTTATGCCGGTAGCCTTCGATTCCCTGGGCGGGATTGGCTACAATAGCATTGATCCTCCCAGGGCGTGCAGAGAGGATAATAATCTCCTGCCCCAGGTAAACTGCTTCTTCGATGCTGTGCGTAACCAAAACACAGGTAATCTTATGCTTCTTAATCAATCTAAGGATTTCCTCTTGCAGGTTTTCTCTCGTCAAGGCATCAAGGGCAGAAAGCGGCTCATCCATAAGAAGAATTTTTGGTTGGAGAGATAACGCCCGGGCCAGGGCCACTCGCTGCTTCTGTCCTCCGCTTAACTGGTTCGGGTACCGATCAATGCACTCGGTTATTTCTAGTTCTGCAAAAACCCGCCCCAATATATCAGCGATTTCCTGATCAGGTACCTTACGCAACTTGAGCCCCAAGGCTGCATTTTCCCAGACGGTTTTCCAAGGAAGCAGTCCATACTCCTGCAGTATCAATGCTGTTTCCCGGTGGGGTTTAACCACCTGCTGCTCATAAAGACAAACTTCTCCCTGAGTGGGCATTAACAAACCCGCCATGAGAAAAATAAGGGATGTCTTTCCGCATCCCGAAGGTCCAATGACAGCGTAGCTTTTTCCTTTTTCTATTTTTAAGTTAACACCAGCTAATGCTTGTACTGCTGTATTTCCATTGGAATACGTCAAGGACACATTATTTAAAGAAAGCATTATTAATCCTTCTTTATCTATATTGATTTGATTATTTCATCTGTTACAATGTCCTCATAAGTATAAGGTTCTGTAAGCAGTTCGTTATCTTTTAGCCAATCGATCACCCGCTGGGTATCTTCCCGGGATGGCAGCTGCAGCGGTGAAAAAGACGGAACTGGATAGGTTTCCTGTAGTTCCACAGGAATCTGTATCTTTTCTTTAAAGAGATTGCGGTAGCGCTCCGGGTTTTCTGTTACGGTTTGGGCCCCTTCAGAATAAGCTTGCATAAATTTTTGGATGGCTGTCTTTTTATTTTTTATAGCATCATCACTGAAAAAATAGACGGACTGTGAAATATTTTCCGATAATTTGGTATCATCAACCAGCACCTTAGCACCCTTTAATTCCGCATAAGATGCCAATGGATCAGGTAAAACCGCTGCATCTATCTGACCCTGCAGCAGATTCTCTACCCTTAACGGCATTTTTGCAATATTAACCTTTTGCACTTCCTTTGGGTCCATACCTTTTATCATGATCATCTGATCTGCCACATATTCAATAATTGTGTTTTTTGAAATAGCTAATTTTTTTCCTTTAAGCCCTTCAACATCAATATCACTGCCGGGAGCAGCCATCATGGCAAAACGCCCCTCATCCACAGTTGCTCCCATTACCAGTGAAACAGCTTTCACCGGGGTTCCCCCCTGGCGTATTAAGGCAACTGCGAGCAGATCACCCTCTACCCCATCAACCGCACCTGCTTGAAGTGCAGCATCCCTTTCCGCTGCGCTCTGAAAATTAACAATTTCTATGTTAACATCATGTTTCTCAAAAAACCCTTCCTCTTCAGCTACATAAAGCGGTAAAACCTCTTCATTGGGGAGTATCCCCACTTTGAGAGTGTTTTCTTTAATATCTTCTTGGCACCCAAATAAAAAGAAAACCATCACCAGCGCAATAATAAGTAAACTATAAGAGCTTTTACCTCTCTCCAACTTGCCCCCTCCTCCCATCCTCCCACTGGGTAGATATTATTTATCTATTTTTCGTTTATATCATAGGAAAGATTGACGGGTCTCATAGGCATCACTGTAGAGATAGCATGTTTATAAACCATTTGCTGTTTCCCATCACTTTCCAAAACAACTGTAAAATTGTCAAACCCCCGTAAGGTGCCCTTCAACTGGAACCCATTGACCAAATAAATGGTAACCATGATACCCTCTTTACGAATCTGATTTAAAAAAAAGTCTTGCAAATTGATCTGCTGTTTGGACATATTACTAGCCTCCGATTTCTAATCTTTACCACTGCTATTCTACACAAATGTTCATACTCCTGCAAAGATGCCGGAAAATTCTCTCTAATATTTCTTGGTAATCATCCCCCTCTTTCAGATAACTCCAGCAAATACGCTTATCCCTACGGAACCAGGTCAGCTGTCTTTTGGCATAGTTCCTGGTTGCTTTTTTTGTTTCCGCAACAGCCTCATCAAAATCGTAACTTCCTTCTAAGTATTTTATCACTTGTTTATAACCAAGGGTCTTAAAGGGTTTTAATTCCTTAGAATACCCCCTGCTGAGTATTGAACGTGCTTCTTCTATAAGTCCCTCTGCGAACATTTTGTCCACCCTTTTTTCGATCCTTTGATAGAGCTCTGCTCGCTTATATGTTAATCCCACCATCTCCAGACAATAAAGGCTTTTCTTTTTTTTATATTTGTAGCTGGAAATCGGCCTTCCTGTCAGTTGATAAACCTCTAGGGCTCTGGAAATACGTCGGAAGTCATTGGGGTGAATCCGTTCAGCAGAAACAGGGTCCACAGCTTGGAGCTTCTGATAGATCTGTTCTTTTTTGCCCGCATTCCACAACCTTCGCAGCCGCTTACGGATCACCTCATACCCTTTAGTTTCAGGGAATTCAAAGGGATCGATAACTGCCTGTATATAAAGACCTGTCCCCCCTACCAAGAAAGGAAGTCTTCCCCTTTCTTGTATTTCCTTAATTTTTCTGCGTGCCAAAGCTTGAAATTGGGCTACACTAAACTGCTCATCCGGCTCCAGGATATCAAAAAGATGATGAGGAACACCTTTTTGTTCTTCTAATGTTAATTTGGCTGCACCAATATTAAAATATTTATACATTTGCACCGAATCAGCAGAGATGATCTCTCCATTTAGCTTGAGGGCCAGATCTACGGCTAACTTAGATTTACCTGCTGCTGTCGGTCCTGCTATAACCACAAGAGGAAAATGCATTTTATCACATCCATCTATTAACGATGAAACCATCTGGCCAGATCTTTTCCTGTCAGTTTTATATAGGTCGGCCTTCCATGGGGGCAGCGGTCCGGGTGATCAGTGGCATCCAGCTGCACCAAAAGGCGGTTCATTTCCTCACCTGTTAGAGAATCGCCTGCTTTTATAGAACTTTTACAAGCCAACATTACTGCCGCTTGTTCATCAATATGCAAGGGTTTTGCTTCTGTCATTGCCTGACGTACCAGGTCAATTAGTTCTTTAAAAACATATTCAGGATTAGTATGCTGTCCCCAAGGCACACTTATCAACAAATATCTGTTATTCCCTTGTTTTTTAAGAATATAGCCCATCTTTTTAAATAAAACACTGTTTTCATGATAGAGGGTATCCTCCTCGGGTGTAAGCTGGATAATTTCAGGACATATTTTTTGCGAAAAGCTCCCTTTTTGTTTTATATTTTCTATTATTTCTTCATACCTGATGCGCTCATGGGCGGCATGCTGATCGATAATATAAACAGCTTCTCCATATTCAGCGATGATATAGGTTCCCTGTACCTGTCCCAGTAGGCGCATTTTCTGGAAAAAGGGTTGTTTATCAGTTAGCAAGTGCAGTATATCACCAGGAATCTCCCGTCTCTTAGATAAGGGCTGCTCATTTACCTTGATGGGAGGTTGTGGTGTCTGAAAAGGCAATGTCCTCTCCTGAATCTGAGGATGCTTTTTCTGATGAGATACCTGCTCCTGTGTGCTCAAAAAGAAATCAGGCATCCGGTGCTGCTGTAAATATTCAGCCAATGGATTCCTAATCCCGTGATATAAAGCCCGGGCAACCAGTTGTGGATCGGAAAAGCGTATATCACTTTTTGTCGGGTGTACATTAACATCTATTGATTTTGGATCAATTTTTATGAAGATAACAGCACAAGGATAGTGGCCGCTGGTGACCAGACCTTGATAGGCATTCTCTAATGTACGGCTGAGCAGGTAATTGCGAATCAAGCGCTTATTCACAAAAAATGACTGGTAGTAGCGGCTGGCTCTTGTGAAACCAGGATCTGAAATAAGGCCATGTATGTGTATACCTTCTTCAGAGTGGGATATCGGTAGAAATCGTCCTCTTGATTCCTTTCCATAGAGAATTGAAGCTATCTCCATGATATCATCCTGTCCTGGTGTAGAAAGATTGAGCCTCTTTCCTGAATAATAACGAAAGGCTATTCCAGGATAACCCAAGGCAAAGCGAGTGACCACATCTGCGATGGCTCCGGTCTCTGAACGTGGGCTTTTTAAAAATTTGCGACGTGGTTGGCTGTTGAAAAAGAGATCCTCTACGAGAATCTGGGTTCCCCGGGGGCATCCTACAGGAGTCACCTCTTTTATATCCCCACCCTCCACAACAACCCGTGTGCCAGCAACAGCATCCGGGGTTTTCGTTAACAAAGTAAATCGAGAAACCGCGGATATAGCCGCTAGAGCCTCTCCGCGGAAACCCAATGTAGCTACCTGGTTTAAATCATCTGTCTGTCTGATCTTACTCGTGGCGTATCTAGCAATAGCCATTTCCGCATCCTGTGTGGTCATACCCACCCCGTTATCAATAACGTTAATCTCTTTAAGACCTGCTTCTTTTATTTTTATGGTAATCTGGGTTGCCCCGGCATCGACAGCATTTTCGATGAGTTCCTTGACAACCGATGCGGGTCTTTCCACTACTTCACCCGCTGCTATCTGGTTGACCACATCCTGGGCTAATAATTCAATTGTTCCCATAGATATCACCTTGTAGTCTGCTGCTCATCTGTCACTTCCACATCTCCATCTTTGGAATATTGAAAATAACGATCCTGTACCTTATCCTGCAAATAGATGACATCGACCCCTTGATAGTCTTTCTTCTTTTCCTCGTACAGCTTCCTGGCTTCCTCCTGACAAGATTTACAAGCTCTAGGGTGAATACCAATAGCCTCTATAAGTTTTGAGCTTCCATAGGGGTACATCCCACGGGATCTGATCACCTGATAACCCGGGCAGTCGTCACAAAGCCTGATATCTTCATACTGCTGCTCCCTGATGCTGTCCGTGTCGTAATAGATATGCCTGCTCAGCTCCAGGAAGTCACCATTACGGGGGTATTTTTCCGCACCCAACTCTTCGCGGTTTTTCCATACTTCCCACAGATAGCTGACCAATTTCTTGGTGTAATCCATACGATCTTTGGTTTCGTAGAAATCCTCAGGTCGATATTCGGGTTCGCGCACCCAGGAGTAATCAAGTCCCGCCATAGCTAGAATAATCCCGGTGTTGACATAAGGCAAGGCTGTTTCAATGGCATAGCCGCCCTCCAGAACAGCCAGGTCGGGATTCAATTTTTCATTCAAACTGGCATAGCCATGTGCTGTAAAACGCATGTTAGCCAGGGGATCTGTATAGTGGTTGTCCTGTCCTGCTGAATTAACTACTAAATCAGGCTTGAAATCCTCGATTATCGGCAGAACTAAGTTTTCCAAAACATAATGAATCCCCTCATCTGTAGTGTTTGGCTGCAGAGGGATGTTAATATTCATCCCGAAGGCATTTGGGCCTCCAAGTTCATCGCAAAAACCTGACCCCGGATAGAGAGTGCGCCCATCTTGGTGAAAGGAGATAAAGAGCACATCCGGGTCATGATAGAACATATCCTGTGTTCCATCACCATGATGGACATCAGTATCCACAATAACTACTTTATTTAAGTCGTATTTTTGGCGTAGGTATTCGATCATAATGGCTTCGTTGTTGATATTACAAAAACCCCTGTTCCCATGGGCCACCCTCATAGCATGGTGTCCCGGCGGTCTCACCAAGGCAAAACCGTTGGTGATCTCCTTGTTCATCAAGGCATCTGCCAGAACCAAAGCACCGCCCACGGCAAAAAGATGTGCTTCTGTTATTTGTGTTGCCACATCTGGCACACAGAAGTGAGCCCTGGCAATATCTTTGTGTGTGGCCATTCTTGGTTTATACTCGCTGATCTGCGGGAGATCCATAATCCCCTCTTCAAACAGTTGATCCCTTGTATAGAGCAATCTTTCCTCACGCTCTGGATGGGTTGGGGAAATTGCCCAGTCAAAAGCCGGAAAGAAAACTAAGCCTGTTTTCCGTTCCATTATGCATCACCTTCTTCTAGATACTCAATAATTCCCGTAGGGAACTGAACACAGACATCGATCAAACGCCCGCCTCTTCTCCAGCCCCGCACCATATTAAAAAGCTCGCTGTAGACAAGTTCAGGTTCTTCTTTCGCTGAAATTCCAATCCTTTCCCCTTCTTCTTTGAGTCTTCTCATAGAGAAACTTTCAGCATCTGCAAGAGAGTCGATATCTGTGAGCTTCTCTTGCACACCCGTTTCTTCGATAAAATAGAAGTTTCTTTGTGTATCAAAGTGAAAGGTAAGGCGTAAATTTGTTTTGGCAAGAGCCGCTCCAATGGCATTTGCCACATCTGCATCAGGAGGCGTCAGTGCACTGCAGCCCATTTCTTTTCCTAAAAGCGGCAGTAATGCCGGGGATGCAGCTCCAATACCCACTAAATTCTGGGGCCGTATTTTCTTTCTCTGCTGCAGTTCCCAGATACGGTAAGCAGGTTCCTGCTCCCAGGCTATGAACATAGCCTCGATCTCCCCTGCAATGCGTTGGACTGTCTTTTCTAAAACATGTTCAGCCGCCTTCTGAGGACCGATGCCCAGGTCTTTACCCAATAGCTCCATTGCTTTGACGGCTTGTTTTTCATCACCAATGTCTGTAATGCCTGTTACCCGCATAGCATCAGTTGGTGTAGGGTGTGTACCGCCTAAACAATAAGCGGCACCTTTACGGTAAGGCATGATCTGTAAGAGACCATCTTGAACCTGCAAACAGCTGTCACCACCGACAGCAGCAGAGCTGGTAGCAAAAGCTCTGACATGGGTGAGCTTGTCATCGATGTGCGCACCCCTGGAGGCAAGCAGCGGTTCCCCGGAAAGAATCAGTGCAAGGTCAGTGGTCGTTCCACCGATATCTACGACAACTGTAGTCTCTCCTTTGGGGGTTAGTGCCAGCCCACCGAGTGTACTGGCCGCGGGCCCGGAAAAGATGGTTTCCACCGGTTTTTTCGCAGAAAGATCGAAGGAGATAGTGCCTCCATCTGCTTTTAAAATGTAAAGAGGAGCACTAATTCCCCTTTGCTCAAGGAGTTTCAATACCTCAGAATAAAAGGTACGAAACCTCTCCTGGGTAGCTATGGTCAATAATGATGTGAAAACTCTCCTGGGAAAATTCAAACGCCCGGTTACTTGGTGGCCCATGGCTACTCTTATGCCAGGTATTTCCTCTTGCAGATAGGAAGCCACTTTTTCTTCATGTTTTTTATTGCGCTGGGAAAACTTCCCCACAACTACAGCACGCTTAAGCCCAGCTTCCTTAATCTTCTGCGCACACGTCTTGATTTCTTGTTCATCTAAAGGATCAATTTCGCGTCCGCGGTAGTCAATGGCTCCTGAAAGCAAAAAGGTGTGGGGAACCTTGTAATCATATGTACTGGGATTCAGTCCCGGGCCCGGTATAATCACCAGAGCCGTTGGATCAACATTTTTCGTGGCAATTAAATTGGTAATCAGGGTTGTACTCAATACAATCCGCTCCAGGTTTTTTCCCTTCACTGCTTCCAATAAAGGGTCGAGAGCGTTGAGAAGTGAATCAAATAAATTGTCGTTATCCGTGGGCACCTTAGTTTTTTTAGTTATTTTTCGACCATCCATCAAAACCGCATCTGTATAGGTGCCTCCTACGTCAAGACCAATAAACATACACATATCACCTTTCTATAATAAACTTCATCTTTCTTATCGCTGTCCTTTTTTCCTGGAAGGCGCTTTATCCTTTATTTGCGACAGGCGCTGCTGCCAGTCGGAGAGAATATTCAATGCATCCAACGGTGTCATCTGAATCAAATTCAAGCTCTGCAACTCCTGTATAATTACACTTTTATCATCAAAGAGCACCAACTGAACAGGAGCTGGAGCATCTGGCTCTTTGGATTTACCATCAGCTTCCATAAAGTCAGCTACTTCCTGGGCACGCTTAACCACTTTACTGGGAAGATTGGCTAGTCGCGCCACCTGGATACCGTAGCTTTTATCCGTTCCGCCAGGTACAACTTTGTACAAGAAAATGATCTCGCTACCCTTTTCAGCCACTGCCACCGAGTAATTAACAACACCTGTAAACTCATCAGCCAGTTGTGTAAGTTGGTGGTAGTGTGTAGCAAAAATTGCTCTGGGTCCAATCTGATCGTGTAGATATTCTACAATGGCCCAGGCAATCCCCAATCCATCAAAGGTGCCGGTGCCCCGTCCGATCTCATCGAGCACAATAAAGCTGTCCTTTGTGGCATTATGAACAATATATGAAACCTCATTCATCTCCATCATAAAGGTACTTTGACCCTTGCCCAGGTCATCCATTGCCCCAGCGCGGACAAAAATACGATCAGCAATTCCAATTTCAGCTTCTTCCGCGGGGATAAAGGACCCACACTGAGCCATTAAGATCAAAGTAGCCATTTGGCGCATATAGGTGGATTTACCTGCCATATTAGGACCTGTTAGAATGTGGATCCTATTGTCTGCTTCTCCAATGTGCAGGTTATTGGGAACAAATGAACCTTCTGGGAGGAGCTGTTCCAGAATTGGGTGGCGGCCATTTTTAATGCGGATAATGCCTTCTTTGTTGAACTTTGGTCTTACGTAATTATTGCAAGCAGCGGTTTTCGCAAAAGACGCCAGACAGTCGATCTGCGCGATCAGCTGCGCGTTCTTGCGTACTCGATCTGACATTTCTTTTGCTTGACTGCGAATATCGATAAATAACTGATATTCCAAATCCTGCAGGCGATCTGTGGCCCCTAGAAAAAGTTCTTCCTGTTCCTTTAATTCCGGTGTAATAAAGCGTTCACCCTGTGTTAGTGTCTGTTTTCTGATATAGTTATCAGGAACCAGGTGTAAATTTGGTTTAGTTATCTCTATAAAATAGCCGAACACTTTATTGAAACCTATTTTTAGCGATTTAATCCCGGTACGGGAACGTTCCTCGGTCTCAAAATTCTTGATCCAGGTTTCCCCTTCATCGATCATTTTGCGGAGCTTATCAACCTCAGGGTGATAGCCGTTCTTGATCATATCCCCTTTTTTCGGGTTAACTGGAGGATCTTCGATAAGTGCACAGTAAACCAGTTCTTTTAATTCGTTCATGGGGTCCAGTGATCCACAAAGATTCCTGAGGTGATCACTTGTCACCTGATTGAGGATGTTTGTTATCTTAGGAATTACCGCCAGGGAATCTGCCAGAGCTATCAAATCTCGTGGATTAGCCACTAACCAATCAACCCTGCTGATGATGCGCTCCAGATCATAAATTTTACTCAAATTTTCCCGCAGATCCTGGCGCAATAAAGAACCACTGGACAGTTCTTCCACTGCATCCTGTCTCTCTTTGATAGCTGTTATATCTTGAAGAGGCAGTTCCAACCAGTTTCTTAATAGGCGTTTGCCCATCCCGGTTAAGGTTCGGTCCAGTGCCCAGAAAAGGCTGCCTTCTTTTTTGCCTTCCCACAGGGTTGTAAAAAGCTCAAGATTCCTAATTGTCATAGCATCCAGGTACATATAACTTCCTGGTACAAAAACAGTTATCGTACGAAAGGGTAGTTTTTCAGTTTTTTGCGTCTCTTGAAGATAACCCACCAGGCTAGCCGCAGCAGCCAGTCCCTCTCCCAGAGATTTGCGATCAATACCAACCAGGTTTTCCTGACCAAACTGCTTTTCTATGAGATCAATTGATGTTTCACGATTTACCTCAGTAAGGATCATGTTCTGGTAACCCCAGCAGTTTTTCAGCAGGGATTGAAAAAAAGATAGCTGTCCACGCTTATAGATACACTCTGCAGGCTGCAAACGGTCCACCAGATCTATCAACTGACCAGATTGTTCTGTTGCAGAAAATTGAGCAATCTGAAATTCGCCTGTGCTAATATCACTCCAAGCACAGCCAATATGATCTCGTTTATGAAAAAGAGAAAGGATATAATTGTTATTTGCCTGGTCTAGATAAGCCGAATTTAATATGGTGCCCGGTGTGACCACCCTTACAACATCTCGCTTAACAATCCCTTTCCCTGGCTTGGCCTCTTCCAGCTGCTCACAAATAGCAACCTTGTATCCTTTTTCCAGGAGACGATTGAGGTAATTTTCTGCCGCATGGTAAGGGACACCACACATAGGTACTTTTTGATCTTTACCTGCTCCACGGCTGGTTAAAACAATATCCAGTTCTTTTGCAGCTTTTTTGGCATCATCCCCGAAAAGCTCATAGAAGTCCCCCAGGCGAAAAAAGAGCAGACAGTCCGAATATTCGCTTTTTATCGCCTGGTATTGGGACATCAAGGGAGTTGCTTTAGCCACTACTACCACTCCGTGCCTATTTTACGAGCAGCCTGGGCAGCTATTACAAGAATCTGGGGGACAGGATTCTCCCCTTAAAACATGATTGATGATGTTGTTGACCTGCTGCAGAAGCTGGTTAAATTGCTGCTGTGCAGCAAAGTAAGCCTGGATGTTCTTGTCTGTTTTTACTTTCTCCTGGACCTGATTAAAGCTCTCTATTTCCTCGCCGCTGACCTCTTCTCCGGCATCCTGAGCGCTTTTGATCTTTTGAAAACGCTGTTGAAACTCAGTGATCAACTTCAGTGATTCTGGATCATTGTCAAGATTCATCTCCGCTGCCTGCAGGATTGTTGCTTCTTCGGTTTCCCGCAGGGCAGTCCCTAATTCCTGTGCTTTTTCTGTAACTGACACTTAAACAAGCACCTCCTGTAGTTATTACTGTTTAATTCTTGGAAGAGGAACGGATTCCTCTTTTTTGTGCACCTTTTTCATTATACCGACATACCGACGAGATTCCAGGTTCGGGCACAGGTGATCAAAACATTTACAAGTTTGCCTGTCAGGTCCTGATCATCTATACCTTCAAAATCAACGATCTTATTCGTCCTGGTCCTACCACTCCACCGTTCTGGATTCTTTTTACTTTTTCCTTCCACAAGCACCTCCACAACCTGATTTTCTAAAGGCAGGTTATGTTCCAATGTAATCTTATTTTGGACATCGACCAACCTTGCCATACGTTCCTTTTTTATATCCTGAGAAATTTGTTCTTGCATCTTTTCTGCAGGCGTTCCCTGACGAGGGGAATATAAAAAAGTAAAAGCTGCATTAAACTTAACCTGTTTGAGCACATCCAGAGTATCCTGGAAATCATCCTCTGTTTCTGCGGGAAATCCTATTATGATATCAGTTGTAATACTTGCTTGGGGTACTTTTTCTCTAATCCGTTCGGTTAGACGAATGAATTTCTCCCTGGTATAGCCCCTGTTCATCAACTCAAGAATTTTGTTGCTGCCTGACTGGATAGGAAGATGAAAATGCTCACAGACTTTGTGGGAAGCAGCGATGGTTTCAATCAACTCCTCAGTGAAATCTCTGGGATGTGATGTCATATACCTGATTCTGAAGAGACCCGGTATTTCATCTAAGCGCTCCAATAGTCCAGCAAAATTGACCTGACGAGATAGGTCTTTTCCATAAGAGTTTACATTCTGGCCAAGCAGTGTAATCTCCCGGTAACCATTTGCGGCAAGTCGCGTCACCTCTTCAATAATGTCTTCTGGTAGACGACTCTTTTCCCTCCCCCTTGTATAGGGAACGATACAGTAAGAACAAAAATTATTGCAGCCGTACATAATGGTTACATAACCCTTAACAGGATTTTCGCGATGTGCCGGCAGTAATCCAGGGGCTTCCTCGATTTTATCAGCAATAACTCTTTGTTTGCTCTCCATAGTTTCTTCCAAATAGTCAGGCAGTTTATGGAAGTTACGCGTTCCAAAAATGATATTGACAAAGGAAGCTTTTTTCACCAAGAACTCGCGGATCTCTGGATTATGTGCCATACACCCTCCAACCGCAATGATGAGTTCGGGATTCTTGGTCTTTTGATGTTTCATATTCCCCAGGAATCCCAGGGCTCTCTGCTCAGCAGTTTTTCTGACCGAACATGTATTGAGAATGACGATATCCGCAGTTTCTGGATCCGGGGTCCACTGGTAACCCTCTTTTTCTAACAGCGCCTGCATAATTTCAGAGTCATGATCATTCATTTGGCAGCCTGAAGTCCATATATTAAATCTGCCTTTTGTTTCCATTTGCTGCTTCCTCTCTAGTGTTTTATTAGTCTGCAAAAATCTTCAAAAAAGTGACTCCGAGAGAACGGCAAACCAAAAACCTCCAACATCTATTATAGTCCATAGAATACAAACCTACAAAAGTTAGTGGTTTGTCGTTGGTGCACATCAGCGTGTGCAAGAGGGACTGTCCCCAGTGCACATTCCTACTAGGTCCGGGATATAGGGAAGCAGTATTAAGGACCAGTTTTCGAGATTATCCTGATACTCAACCAATCGGGATACCGGAACCAGCTTGCCCTGTATTTTGTTCTTTTCGCGTACACTTATATGAGGAGAAAGACAAGAAACAAGAAATACAAGACCGAAGTGATACCTTCCCACCTCTTCTTCCTGATCATTGAGAAAACCTAGAAAACGATAGGAATACTGCCCTTTAAAAGAAACCTCCTCTTTTAATTCTCTGGTCAGGTTAGAAGTAATTAACCTTCGAAAACTATGAGAGTGGACCGGATTTATATGACCTCCTAAACCGAAGGAATACATATCAAGCAGTCTTTTTTCACCTGTTTCCCGGATGCGTTGATAAATAAAGATCTCCTGTCTGCACCTCAACACCAAGTAAACGATCAACTGCTTATAGCGGGTGTCATCTTCTACAATGTCTCGGTCAAGAAATAATCCTTCAGCGGCAAACTGAGTCCAAAGATTATGATCAGTGCCTGGCCGGAACCCATGAAAATTAGTATTTTTCTGAACAGCAGCAGTATTGGGAACAACTAAAATGTTTTCTTGCAAATTTCTATCCCTTTCTTTTTTATTCTTAACTGCTACTTCTCCAGCCAGATTCATATTCCTTTATAATCAAAAAAACAGGGCGGGGAAAAAGCCCTGTTTGTGATATTTTTATCTATACTATACTACAGCACGTTGATTGTAAGATGCAGTAAGGTTTTTATCTATGGCCTTCCTGTAAATCTCCACATATTCTTTAGCTGATCTTTCCCAGGAAAAGTCACTTTTCATCGCCCTGTTCACCAAGCTCTGCCATAGTTCAGGATTCTGACGGTAAATATCCACAGCTCGCCTAATGGTATTGAGCAGCTCCTGGGCTTGGTATGGCTTGAAGGAAAACCCGTTGCCAGTGTCTGTTTCCGGATTATAATCCTCTATAGTATCAGCAAGCCCTCCTACAGATCGGACAAGGGGGATAGTTCCATATCTCAAACTGATCATCTGGCTGAGGCCACAGGGTTCAAAGCGAGATGGCATGAGAAAGATATCAGAACCCGCATAAATTTTTTGGGCCAATTCCACATTAAATCCGATATTTGCCGCGGTCTGCTGCGGGTATTTCATTTTAAGTTCAGCGAACAACCTCTGGTAGTGGTCCTCCCCGGTTCCTAGAAGCACAAACTGTACATCTAGGTCCATGATTTGTTCAAAAATTTCAGCGATCAGATCAAGCCCTTTTTGATCAACAAGCCTCGTTATAATACCGATTAACGGTGTGTCGTTTACAGGAAGCCCCATCTCCTGCTGCAAAGCCTTTTTGTTCTCCTTTTTTTGATCTATGGAGTTTGCTGTATAGTTGTGGTAAATATATTTGTCAGTAGCCGGGTTTAGTTCCTCATAGTCGATTCCATTGACAATACCATAAAGATCCTGTGCTCTTTTCCTTAAAAGACCATCCAAACGCTCTCCAAATTCAGGTGTTTGAATCTCCAGGGCATATTTCTTACTCACCGTGTTGATCAAATCAGCATAGAGAATACCTGCTTTCATAAAATTGACCTGGCCGTAGAACTCTAAGCGCTCTGGGCTGAAGTACTCATCCCCTAACCCGACAAGCCGAAGTGTGTTCTTAGGGAATACCCCTTGGTATTGAAGATTATGTATGGTAAAAAGGGTAGCAATCCTGTTATAAAAGGGATCTTCAGCATATTTTGTTTTCAAGCTCAAAGGTATCATACCGCTCTGCCAATCATTGCAATGTATGATCTCCGGTTGAAATTTAATCTGTGGCAGCATATTGAGCACCGCTTTGCTAAAGAAATTAAAACGTTCTGCTTCATCACCATATCCATAGATGCTGTCGCGGTAAAAATACTTATAGTTATCAATCAAATATACCGGTATCTCCACATTTTTCCCTTTGAGTTTCGTCTGTTTGATAATTCCTGTTTCCAGGTGGTGATCCATCTCTACAGGATAATCCAGGAGGTATTCTCCTTTTGTTATTTGTTTGTATTTGGGCATGGCAATCCGAACATCGTGACCCAGGTGTTTTAAGGCCTTGGGGAGAGATCCTGCCACATCGGCCAGTCCACCGGTTTTAGCAAAAGGAGTCACTTCCGCAGATGTTAATAAGATTTTCAGTGTACCTGCTGCCATGATAATCTCTCCTTTTCCTGGACAAGATTTGTGTTTGCCTCTCTCAAATATTCTGCTGCTGATTCAGGTGTTGTAGGATTAATAATAATTCCAGTGCCCCATTCAAACCCAGCAATAATAGTCAAGCGCGGGAGAATTTCCAAATGCCAGTGATAGTCCGCAGCATGGCTGTAACCTGCAGGGGCGCTGTGTAGGACCATGTTATACGGAGGTTCATTTAGTGATCCTTTGATTTTCTGTGTAACTTCCTGTACGATCAAACTCAAATTCTGCAGCTGGTCATTATTAATTAAGTCAAAACCAGCCTGGTGCTGTTTAGGAATAATCCAAGTTTCAAAAGGAAAGCGGGAGGCGTAGGGACAAAAAGCAAGAAAATGATCATTGTGAACAACAACACGCGTACCCACCTCTATTTCGTGTTTAATCATCTCACAGTAGATACATTTTCCCTCCTGCTGGTAATACTCCTGAGCACCCCTTAACTCCTCATCGACCACAGGAGGAATCAGCGGAGTCGCAATCAACTGGCTGTGGGGATGCTCCAAGGATGCTCCTGCTATGGAACCCTCATTTTTAAAGATCTGGATATATTCAATCGGATCCTGATTGATCAAAGCTTGGTAACGGTCACGCCATGCATGAAAAATCTCCTTAACATGTTGTAGAGAATGACTTTCCAGCGAGGAATCATGTTCCGGTGATTCTACCAAAACTTCATGGGCACCCACACCTGGTTTTGTTACATAAAAATTTTGTGCATCAGCCTCTTCTGCTCCTGCTTTCGCCAATGCCGGGAATAAGTTGGGAACTACTCTTACCCACCACCCAGGAGTATCAGGTTTAGTCCCCTCTTCCCGGTATGCCATAATCTCAGGTGGTGTTTTACTTTCATTTCCTTTACAAAATGGACAAGTACCTCCCTTTCGCTTTTCCTTTTTTACAGAAAAATCTAAAAAATCTGAAGGCCTTTTACTTCTTTCAGTAGCAATGATGACCCACTTTTTTGTAATGGGCTCCTGCCTAAGTTCAGGCATCTGAAGGTTCCCCCTTTGATTTCAATGCATCTGTTCTTTTACATTCTTCCTTCTCCATGATAGATTTATGCATTTTTACAGGGTGATTGCGGGCAGAGAGGATAAAAAATAAAAGGTATAAAACCCTACCTTTCTTGACATAATAAAAGTATAAAGGTCGCCTTACCTCCTGTTAAGCAAGTGGTTCTTGCTTAAATAGCTCAACCAGCCAAGAGAGGTAAAGCGACCTTTTTGATTGCTTATGATTGTTTAGCAGTAGTTAACAAGTGTGCATTTTTATTAATCATCATAATCATCATCATTTTCCCCATCATCTGACGGATATTTCAGAAGTCCCAACCGACAGAGAAGAGGAGAGCTGTATAAAGCCATAAAAATACAGATAACACTGACAAAGGTCAAGAAAAACATTCCCAGGCCTACAGCCATACCAAGCCCTGCTGTTACCCAGAGGTTTGCTGCTGTTGTCAGGCCACGAATGTTTCCGCCTTCCTTCCAAATAACTCCAGCCCCCACAAATCCAATACCTGTAACAATTTGAGCCGCAACACGACCAGGATCTAAGCGAAATCCGTAAAACTTGTAGGCTGAACTTAAACTAGGGAGTCCATAAACACTGACCATCATGAATAGGGTGGCTCCTATACAGACGAGGGAATAGGTACGGATACCGGCAGGCTTCATATTATACGATCTTTCATAACCGATAATTAGACCTACAAGGAGAGAAACAAGCATACGCAAAACAATCTGCTTCTGTGAAATCACTCCTCCTCCCCCCTTACTTTTTCTTATCTTCAAGTTAACATAAAACATAAATCATGTCAACAATAGGAAGCTTATAATATTGCTTCAATAACTTCCTCCAACTGCTTAAGATTACGGCATTCAAAAACCTGCCTGCAGTGGGGAGCATAAATATTCATAATGCTATCCCCCCTATTCCAGTCCTCTCTTGGTTGGGGGTTAAACCATAAAACCCTTCTGACATGCTCCTGAATCTTTTGTAAAAACTCATGTTCATCACGGTTGTAGTTATTGCGGGCATCCCCCAGGATGATCAATGTACACTGCGGCGAAATAGTAGGTAAATAATTTTTTTCAAATTGGCGAAATACCCTACCATAATCAGAAAAAGGACTCATAGCATACCTGGCTTTAGCGAAGGATAGATCCAGAGCTTCCTGAATATCGTTATTTTTAAAATATTCTGTAACCTCATCGATGGTGTTAACAAAGAGAAAGGATCTCACATAAGTGAACCTGTTTTGGATGGTGTAAACAAGCTGGAGCATAAAATCGCTGAACATAGCTACCGAACCGGAAACATCACATAATAACACTAATTCCGGTTTGCTGATCACCTTTTTTTTGTACTTTAAGCGGATGGGGGACCCACCCGTAACCAGTGCCTCTTTGGCTGTCCTCCGCAGATCGATCTTCCCATGTTTAGACCTCCGGTAGCGACGGGCATATTTGGTAGCAAGTCTGCGTGCCAATTTACCGATCCGCTTGCGTATCTCCAGTATTTGCAGGTGATCCAGCTTATAAAACTCTTTTTCCCTAATATTGGCGGCAGACGCTATTTTCTCCAGAATCTCTTTGCCGTATTCTTTTACAAAAAGATCCTCCAGATGGGACTCGATATACTCTTCCAGGTAAGAAAGGCAGTCCTGCCATCTCAAATATGTTGCTTCGCTCACCTTTTCCTGAAGTCGAATATTTTCAAGTGTGTTTACTGCCTGGTACCAACCGATGGCTACTTTCACCTGAACCATAAGCTCATCCATCTCTTCTACTGCTTCCTGTTCAAGGTGCTCCAAACTCTCAATTCCCATTTGTGCTAATTGGCGCAGTAAAGAATAGTTTTGTTCCCTTACAGCCTTGACCAACAGCATATAGGGTGAAGCCCCCGCACCTCTTCCCATTCCTTTGCCTTCAATATTTTGGACTAAATTAGAAGGAATATTAGTTTTCTCTTTCCCCGTAGAAGCCATAAAGGCCTTCTGGTGATCATCTCGGGCTAAAGTAACAAAAAACAAGCGGAATAATTTATCAAACAGGTGTTGGTCCACCTGATCTGTAATCAGTGTAGAGCTGAGAGCAGTATAAAAATCATCTGGGGCAAGACCGACCAGAGCAACTGCCTCCAGTGCTGTTATAATCTGGGTAACAGAGATATTTACCCCGCCTTTACGCAGGAGTCTGCTGAATTCCAAAATCTTTTCTTCGAGCAAAGTGATGCCCTCCTAATCAGGAAGCAGGGAGGAAACCTTGGGAAGGACTTTGTCGATATCTGATTGGTACTTTAAGAGAATACTCAGTGTGCTGTTCACTATTTCGCTGTCAATTTGCTGGACACCAAGGGTGAGGAGTGCCTGGGCCCAGTCAATTGTTTCCGCAATACTAGGTGCCTTTTTCAAACTCTGTTTGCGGATTGTCTGAATAAAGAGAACCGCCTGCTGTGCAAGAGCTTGACTGATTCCTGGCACTTTTAATTTTACGATCTCTAATTCTCGTTCAAAGGTCGGGTAGTCGAGATAAAGGTGGATGCATCTTCTTTTTAAGGCATCACCGAAATCACGGAAATTGTTGCTGGTGAGTACTGCTACAGGGATCCGCTTTGCCTTAATGGTCCCCATCTCTGGAACAGTAACCTGATAATCAGAAAGTATTTCCAAGAGGAAGCTCTCAAACTCCTCATCACTTTTATCCACCTCATCGATCAGCAGGACCACCGGCTCCTCTGAATCTAAAGCCTCAAGTAGCGGGCGACGCAGAAGAAATTCCGGTGTAAAGATATCATCTTTAGCCTCACGCCAAGACTTGGTCTGATTCTGTTTTACTTGCAGGCAGAGCAGCTGTTTCTGGTAGTTCCATTCATAGAGAGCCTTGGATTCGTCAAGCCCTTCATAGCACTGAAGACGTATCAATCTGCTGTTGGTAGCAGATGCAAGCACCTTTGCCAGTTCAGTTTTCCCAACCCCGGCAGGTCCTTCTACGAGAAGGGGTTTTTGTAGTCTGATGGCAAGATAAACAACAGTGGCTACACTCCGGTCCGTGAGGTAGTTACACTCATTCAGTTTTTTGTGAAGTTCTTCCACAGAATCAAACATGATTCTCATCCTCTGTATAAAGCCAGCCTAATAGCTGTAGTTAGGAGCCTCTTTGGTGATGTCAACACTGTGTGGGTGGTTCTCCCGTAGAGAAGCATTGGTAATTCTAACAAACTTAGTTTTCGTCTGCAGCTCTTCTATATCCTTGACTCCACAGTAACCCATACCGGCACGCAATCCACCGATCAACTGATAGATAATTTCAGATACTGGGCCACGATATGGTACACGCCCTTCAACCCCTTCTGGTACAAATTTGTCCGGAGTGTTCTCCTGAAAGTATCTGTCGGCACTACCGGAACGCATGGCTCCCAGAGAACCCATCCCACGATACACCTTATATTTTCTTCCCTGGTAGATCTCCAGATCACCAGGACTTTCATCTGTACCAGCTAATAAATTACCCAGCATAACCGTACTAGCCCCTGCTGCCAAAGCCTTGGTGATATCCCCGGAGTACTTGATGCCTCCATCAGCAATGACTGGCTTCCCGTATTTGCTTGCCTCATGTGAACACTCATGGATGGCGGTAATTTGGGGGACACCAATTCCTGCCACAACCCTTGTAGTACATATAGACCCGGGACCGATCCCTACCTTGACCGCATCAGCCCCAGCCTTAATCAAATCCCTTGTGGCCTCTGCTGTTGCAATATTGCCCGCTATCAGCGGCAGGTGCTCATAAAGGCCCTTAATGGTTTCCACTACCTGTAAAACACCCTTAGAGTGTCCGTGTGCGGTATCTATAACAATTACATCGATCCCAGCCTCTACAAGAGCACTTAAGCGTTCTTTATATTCAGCACCCACACCGATAGCTGCAGCCGCCCGCAGACGACCCTTATCATCCTTGGCCGAATTGGGGTACTGGCGTGCCTTTTCTATATCCTTGATAGTAATCAGACCCCGTAGGTTGTACTGATCATCAACAATAGGCAGTTTTTCGATCTTGTGCTGGCGCAGAATCTTTCTGGCCTCCTGTAGTGTGGTCCCTTCAGGGGCTGTAATTAGATTTTCCTTGGTCATCACTTCACTGATGGGGCGTTCCAAATAATCCTCAAAACGAAGATCCCGGTTGGTAATTATGCCTACCAGTTTCCCGTCAACAGTAATAGGTATCCCAGAGATATGATAATGCTCCATCAAGCTTAGCGCATCGGTAAGTAAATGTTGGGGACTCAGGAAAATGGGATCAGTAATAACGCCATGTTCGGATCGCTTAACCCGGTCCACTTCAGCTGCCTGGCGTTCAATACTCATGTTTTTATGAATAACCCCTATACCGCCTTCTCGAGCAAGAGCAATGGCCATTCTGCTTTGGGATACAGTATCCATTCCTGCGCTGACAATGGGTATATTTAATCTGATCTCCCCGGTTAAATTTGTAGCAATATCTACATCCCGGGGTAGAACTGAAGATTTCCCAGGTATCAGGAGTACATCGTCAAAAGTAAGTCCAATTTTCGCAAATCTATCAGCGATCAAAACGAAAGCTCCTTTCTGTAACATTCTATTACCTTAATATTAGCATTTTTATCTTGCCGAAACAATAAGTTAGTCGTTAGAAAAACCTGCGGCAATCCCCTCAGAAGGCAAAACCGGCTTCCGACCTCTATTATTCCAGGTGGCTTATCCCGTTCAACAGTGAGAGTACAGTATAACCCCCTTGGTTATATTCAATAATATTGAGTGCAGCATTATCCTGGCGAATCCTAAAGGCATGATTGAGATCAAGATCTAAAAGACCGCAAATTACTGCTCTGATGGTGCCGCCGTGTGCCACTACAATAATCGTCCCGGGGTCATTTTGACGCGCTAACTCCAGAATTGCACTGTATGCCCTTTCTTTTACATCTGTAAAGGTTTCACCACCAGGTATCCTAACCTTATTAGGGTACTTATACCATTCTGATGCTAGATCCCTGTATTGTTCCATGATTTCCTGGTAGGTTAAGCCCTCCCAGACTCCAAAATTGATTTCTCGCAGTTCCTTTGTCGTTTTTACAGGAAGGTTATGCGGTGAAGCAAGAATAGATGCAGTTTCAAACGCCCGTTTTAAATCGCTGGAGTATACAGCCTTAACCTTTTCTGTTTTTAGTCTTTTTGCTAGACATCGCGCCTGATCCCTACCGGTTTCAGTGAGTTCTATATCTGTATGCCCTTGATATCGAGAGGTATTATTCCAAATTGTTTCACCATGGCGTACAAGAAGCAGTCTTGTCAAACCTGAAGCCTCCTCTTCATACTAAAATAAAAGCGGCCAGCAGTGCGAAAATCTCTGACAGCTCACAAACTGCACCATAAGTATCTCCGGTAAGCCCACCCAAGAGGCGTGCAATTTGGCTGGCCAAAAAAAAACAAAATAATCCTGTCAGTAAAAAAACATATATTCCTGCTATTTGAGCAATACAAAAGCTGATCACCAGGCTTATACCTGTTGTGACTCCAAAGAGAGCGAAATTGTGATAGACACTGAACAGTTTACCTAGGCCTTCCTGGCGGGCATAGGGGTAAAAAACCTGTACCCATACCATTGACTGTCTCCCTAAAACAGGAGCAGCTATCAGAAATAGGAGCATCCCCTTACTCAATTGGGCGTATATGCTGTATCTGAGCACCAGGATTAATACAGCTCCAAGAACTCCAAAGGCACCGGGATTAGTATCCTTCATGATTTCCAATCTGCGTTCTCGTGTCATGCCACCGTAAAGGCCGTCAACTGTATCTATGAGCCCATCCAGATGGAGTCCACCTGTAAGCAGTACATAGATGAGGAGCAGCAGTGCAGCAGTAACTTGTTGAGGGAAAATCATATCCAGCAAGTAGTAGCTCCCCCACAAAATACCCCCGATAAGCAAGCCAATAATGGGGAAAAAATAGATGCTCTTTTGAAAGTCTTCCTGCTGATAGATGCTTTTACTAGCCAGTGGTATACGGGTTAGAAATGTTAAAGCTATCATGAAATATTTCATTGTGGCTGATTTCCCTTCGGTGACACAAAAATTTATTTATACATCTTCTGGATTAATATGCAGTGCCTTAATGTCAAGAGCCATTCCTGATATCAAAAAATAAGCATGATCCGCTTCCTCGGCCATTATCTGGTTCGCCCACCCCGCCAGGTCACGATAAAGGCGTGCCTGTGGATACTCCGGTACCACACCCAACCCCACCTCATTAGAAACAATGACAACATCCGCACGGGACGCCCTGGCTGATCGGGCTAGGTTATTGATCTCAGATAACACATCCTGCTCAGATGGCTGGCTGCCCTCTTTTGCAGAAGGCGAAAACAGTAGATTGGAGATCAGAAGTGTGAGACAATCGATGAGCACTACCCCCTCATTCTGACCTACCTCTTCCAGAACAGATGTCACCCGGTAGGGTTCCTCAATTGTGGACCATGACCGGGGTCTTCTTTTCCGGTGTTCACTTATTCTTGCTGCCATCTCCTCATCCAGTGCTTCTGCTGTTGCAATATAGGTCACCCTTTTTCCGGAATTCTCTGCTATTTTTTCGGCAAAACTGCTTTTACCGCTTCTAGCGCCCCCGGTAATGAAGTAAAATTTACCGCGTCTCATCATATAACCTCATTTCTCTGGTATGGATTTTTGTGCAACATAAACAAGGCGGGGTGTGCCCCGGTGAGGAGGAGAGAAGGTAAATGCCTGGTAGGTTCCTAATACCGTAAACCCTGATTCACTCAAGAGCAGCCAAACATCTTCACTGTCATAGATTTTTTCCCTGTGGGTTTCACAGAAGTGTTCGTCCTGCTCCCCTTCCTCTTTTATTATACCGGTGATATTAATCTCCCATAACTGTTCCTTTTCCAAGTAGTTGGTACGCCAAGCCAAAGAATACTCATCCTCCTCTGCCATATATACTTCTTCTTTCTCTGGCAGAATACGCGGCAGGTAATTGAGATCAAAAATGAAAAATCCCTCTTCATGAAGATTGTTGAAGACAGATTGAAAGGCATCTGCAAGGTCTTTGGAGTCCAGTATGTAGTTGAAGCCATCTTGGAAGCAAACAGCTAGATCAACCCGATAGGGTAGTTGGAAACAGCGCATATCACACTGCTGAAACTCAATCGTATAACCATGACCAGCTGCTTTTTGGCGAGCAATATCCAGCATTTCTGCAGATAGGTCGATACCGACAGCATTATAGCCACGCTTCGCCCAGGGAATGGTCGAAT
>DUMY01000225.1 GCA_012839645.1 Syntrophomonadaceae bacterium | reverse complement strand
TCCACATCGATATCAATATCTCTGATCATACCCAACCGCTTGCCATCGATGACATTGATCACATCATGGAGCCGCAGTTCGGAAATCTTTAACACTGCTGCCACCTCCCTCAACATAATATATGAGGGAACAGAGCGTTTTGTTCTTTAATTAGTGTAGAAGTATCTTCACAGGATAAATCCCACATTTTTTCTAAAGAAAAAATGCTTACACATCATCTTGCCAGTTATAACCAGCAAAATTAGCGGGAAAAACAAATACCTGCCCAGGGTACCTCAAATTATTTGTAAAGCTGTTATTTTGAACTCTTGTCTGTCGCCAGGTATCCATCATCCCTGCGCATCCAGTCCAGCAGGCGAAACCTCAGGTCAACCTCATTTTCATCGCACTCAATTCCCTGCTGTGCCAGTGTTTCTCGTACAATTGCACTTTCTCCATTATATTCCAGAGCGTTTCCGGATATATCCACAAAACACAAGGGTGGAAAAAGGACACACCACCAGTTGGCTCCCTTGCCCTCACCCAGCACTATCCTTAATGCTTCATATTCGCCCTGCGGCATCACTACATTTCCGTAAGCCCGTGCGGGAAAGGCAAAGTGGCCCAATTCTACCCGCACCGGATATGAAAATCCGGCAGCGGCAACAGCCTCTTTGGCAACTGAGGCAAGTTGGGCGCGGTTTTTGCTGATGATTTTTAACGCGTCTTGATAGTTTTTCGCCCCATTCAACTGCTCTCTTAAAACCTCGACTACTTGGTCGCGTACTATAAACTTCACTTCTTGGTCCTGCTGTTTATCACTGTTGGCAATAACATGCAACCGGACCAAGTTATTGGTTGTAAAAGCTTTTTTTGCCTGGATCCCAAGGACAAAAGGAATGAACAGCAGGGTAATCAACAAACAACATAAAAACAGCACGATCCTGTTCCTTCGCTGTATCATGATATCCCCCCTAGATGTATTTTCGCATGTGGTTTAAAGCCGCTTTCTCCAGCCGGGAAACCTGGGCCTGTGATATTCCGATCTCTTTGGCTACCTCCATCTGTGTTTTCCCTTCAAAAAAACGCATAGACAGGATCAGTTTTTCTCGATTATTCAATTTGCAGAGAGCTTCCCTGATCGAGATTTTCTCCAGCCAATTCAAATCATGATTTTTCTCATCACCGATCTGATCCATCACATAAATGGGGTCACCCCCGTCATGGTAGATGGGTTCAAAAAGGCTGACCGGTTCCTGGATGGCATCCATAGCAAAGACAATATCTTCCCTGGGGATGCTGAGCTCCTCCGCAATCTCATTTAACGAGGGTTCCCTGGAGTGTTTGTTGATCAGCGCTTCCCGCATCTGGATTGCCTTATAGGCGGTATCCCTCAAGGAGCGGCTGACCCTGATGGGGTTATTGTCCCGGAGATAGCGTCGAATCTCTCCGATAATCATGGGTACAGCATAAGTGGAAAACTTTACATTCTGGCCGAGGTCAAAATTATCAATGGCTTTAATGAGACCAATACAGCCCACCTGAAAGAGGTCATCCACATATTCACCACGATTAGTAAAGCGCTGGATTACACTGAGTACCAGGCGCAGATTACCTTGGATCAGTTTTTCCCGGGCGGTTTTATCACCTGCGATAATTGCCAGAAACAATTCTTTCATTTCGGAACTAGTTAGAACAGGTAGCTTTGCTGTGTTTACTCCGCAGATCTCAACTTTATTAACCATTCCGCCTGCTTCCTCCCCAGCGATTCTTTGGTCGTTCTACATTATTACCGGGGATGTCTCAAATTATACCGCCAAATAGCTTAAAAACATGAAAGCTGTAAAAAGAAAAAGGGAACATCTTCAGCATGCTCCCAGCATTTCAATAGATATTTGATTGTCCAGGGGGATAATTAAAAGTTTTATATCTACTCCATACAACATATTTCTTTGCGCAAACGTTTGATAATGCGCTTTTCCAACCGTGAAATATAGGACTGCGAAATTCCCAACAAATCAGCTACCTCTTTTTGAGTTTTTTCTTTGGCACCACACAGTCCAAACCTGAGCTCCATAATTTTGCGTTCCCGTGGTGCTAACCTGCCCACAGCAATATGCAGCAGATCACGGTCCACCTCCTCTTCCAGGTGACGGTAAATAACATCACTTTCTGTACCCAGAACATCCGAAAGAAGCAGTTCATTCCCATCCCAATCGATATTCAGCGGTTCATCAAACGAAACCTCGGATCTGGTCTTATTGTTCCTGCGCAGGTGCATCAATATTTCATTTTCGATACACCTGGATGCATAGGTAGCTAACTTGATTTTGCGTTGTGGCTTAAAGGTATTAACAGCCTTGATTAAACCGATTGTGCCTATAGAAACCAGATCCTCAATTCCTACACCGGTATTCTCAAACTTGCGCGCAATATATACTACCAACCGCAGATTTCTTTCAATAAGAGCATTCCTGACACTGATATCACCTGTCTCCAGCTGATTTAACAGTGTCATCTCCTCATCACTGGTTAAGGGAGGAGGAAGTGCTTCATGATTACCCAAATAATAGATATGAGATGGGTATTTTAACCTCCATAAAACCCTAATCAGCCATAACCGAACCTGCCAAAAAAATGCCCCTTTTTCCCTCATCAGAATCCCCCTCACTAAAATTATCAGTTTGCAGCAGCCTGAATGAGATCAGGATGAAGCAGTGCACGGTACATCCCTCGTGGCGATAATCTCCTGTTGTAGATGCCGATTACAACATCGGTTTTTCGCACCTCTTGATCCCCGGCCAAGACAATTATTTCATCAGGCCGGAATCCGACCAGCATTCCATGACGTTTGCCGATAGTTGTAAAGGGTATCAGCCGAAAGGAAAAAATCTTCCCTTCTTCAGGAATTACCGCATCCAGTTTTGATAAATCCACTTCCCCGTTTGTGTCAATTATTTCCTGCAGCTCAGTAGGCAGGTACGGTTTTAAAACACCGTACTCCACGATAATTACCGGGGACCCCGTAAGAGGATCCACCAATTGATTTCCTGTATCCACCAGACCGGTTACATTGAATTGCTGCCCCTGTATTCGGATCTCTACAGGAACCTTCAATAAATCTTGCAACAGCGACTTTTTAACATAAGTTATCCCGTATTTACCTAAAACCACTGCTGTCAACAAAGCTATAAGCAGCCAAAGGTAGTGAAGTGGGAGATCACTTATTACACCTGTCAAGGAGCTGCTGCCCATTAAATAAATAAATCCAAGAACAGCACCACCCATGGTAAAGGCAACAAGGTAAAAGTAGAGAATAACCTGCCCAAACTTTTTCCATGACAATGGGGAATATGCCACTATTGCCATCACAACAGAAACCATAAATTTCATTTCCAGTCTGGACATAATTTGAAAGTCAGGCAGTAAAACAAGAACACTATACAACGATCCAATAACAGCTCCCACCGCCAGCCGCCATAAAGATACCCTGACCTGAGCCAGTTTTGCTGCTGCCCAGAGAACCACAAAATCCATTAAAAAATTAATTAAGAACAACATATCTACATAAACAGCAGTACTTCCGGGCATGGCCCTCACCCTGGTATATTAAATAATTGACGAATCTCCGTTCTTTCCATATATATGCATAGAGCCCTTTATCCATACCAGTGATTATTATATAGGATTCTTGCTAATGTTATTGTCATTATTTGCCAGTGAGTAAGCAATAAAAATGCCGAAAACACCTGGCTTTCGGCATGAAAAATGTTTAATTATGGAAAAATCATCACACGGTAAACATTCTAATAAGAAAATAGTCCATTAGACCAATAACATAGAGGTTATTGGTCTAATGGACTATTAATTAACCTGTTCTATCGCTTACGAAGAAATGCCGGTATATCTAAATCATCAGAAGTGAAGGAACGTAGATCAACCACAGTACTTTCTTTCTCTGCCGTAGCAACAGCATCAAAACCGGTGGCAATAACCGTTACTCTGACTTCATCTTCAAGATCCTCATCGATCACTGCGCCAAAAATAATATTGGCATCCGGATCAACTGCCTGGGAAATAATCTCTGCAGCCTCATTCACCTCAAAAAGCCCTAAATCAGAACCCCCGGTGATATTGAGCAGAACACCCCGGGCACCTTCAACAGACGTCTCCAAAAGAGGGCTTGAAATGGCAATTTTCGCTGCTTCTGTTGCTCTGTTCTCTCCCTGGGCACTGCCAATCCCCATCAAAGCTGTACCTGTTTCCGACATGATGGTTTTAACATCAGCAAAGTCCAGGTTGATCAATCCGGGAACAGCTATCAGATCAGAAATACCCTGTACCCCTTGCCGCAAAACATCATCTGCAATGCGAAAGGCCTCATTGATTGATGTGGACTTATCTACCACTTGCAGCAAACGGTCATTGGGGATAGTGATCAAGGTATCTACCTTGTCTCTCAGCTCCTGAATACCATGCTCCGCTTGGTTAGCTCGTTTTTTCCCTTCGAAAGTAAAAGGCCGGGTAACTACACCAACTGTGAGAGCACCAACTTCCCTGGCTACTTCAGCAACAATAGGCGCCCCACCGGTTCCGGTTCCCCCACCCAAACCAGCTGTCACAAAAACCATATCAGCCCCACCCAAGGCCTGCGTCAATTCATCACGGCTTTCCTCTGCCGCCTTCTTTCCGATTTCCGGATCTGCACCCGCTCCCAATCCCTTGGTAAGTTTAGAACCAATTTGGATTTTATGCTCTGACATAGATAAATTCAGAGACTGGGCATCTGTATTCACCGCAATAAAATGCACACCCTTGAGCTCTGCCTGGATCATCCTATTGACAGCATTTCCTCCACCGCCGCCGACACCAATGACCTTGATATCAGCAAACTGATTTGTGTCTACCTCCAATTCTAACATCTCCCTATCGATCCCTCACTTATTAAAAAAGATCTTGAAGCCATTTTTTTATCCTGCTGTACATCGCTTTTATAGATAAGCTATCTTCATTCTCATCTATAAACTGTTGGCGTCTGGCACCATAAAGCAGCAGCCCGACACCAGTAGCATATTCCGGGCTGTGGACCACATCAGCCAGACCACCAATCCCTTCTGGGTATCCAACCCTAACCGGTTTTTCCAAGAGATCCACTGCCAGTTCAGCAATCCCACAGGTTAAAGCAGCCCCTCCTGTCAAGACAATTCCACCTGGCAGCAATCCCGGATAACCGGAGCTATCCAACTTATTCTTTACAAGGTCAATGATTTCCTGCACACGAGGTTCAATGATGCTGTCGATCATTTTTTTGGATACGCGGAATGTATCCCTACCCCCTACACTGGGAACATCAACAAACTCACTGTCTGATGTCAAGGCAGGAAGTGTTCCTCCATGTTCTTTCTTAATAATTTCCGCCTGTGTCAGCGGTGTTCTCAAGCCAACAGCCAGATCGCTGGTGATGTAATCACCACCTACCGGTATAACCGTTGTATACCATAAGGTGCCCTCATCATATAGAGCAATATCTGTTGTGCTTCCTCCCATATCGACCACAACTACACCAAGTTCTTTTTCTGCTGGATAAAGCACAGCTTCCCCAGAAGCATAGCCGTTCAAAACAAGCTCCCAAGGGTGAAAACCCGCTCGCTCACAGCATTTAATAATATTCTGTAAAGCAGCATTTACAATGGTAACAATATGAGTTTCCACTTCTAATCTTGACCCAATCATACCTACAGGGTCAAGGATATTTTCATTTCCATCAACAATATACTGACGGGGAATAATATGAATAATTCTCCTATCATGAGGAAGAGCAATTACTCGTGCCGCTTGAAGAACCCTCTCTACATCTTCTGGCGTTATTTCCTGATCAGGACTAGAAACAGCAACAACACCACGGTTATTGAGAGAGGAGACAGTAAGCCCTGTTATTCCCACATATCCTCCGTCAATCTCGCGGCCGCTCATCTGCTCCGCTTTCTCAATCGCTGCCTCAATAGCACACACTGTGTTTTCAATATCAATCACATTGCCCTTACGGATTCCGGCAGATTCCACAGCCCCAAAACCAACAACTTGGATTTGTCCGTCCTGATCAACTTCCCCGGCAATGACTGCAACCTTTCTGCTTCCGATATCAAGGCTCACTATCGTATTATCCAGGGCCAACTGCCGCACCTCCAGACCTCCAGCCTGATTCATAAACATAAACAATCTCTTCAACACAAATCGATGTTTTCCTTTAATTTTCTTGTAAGGAAAATAAATTTACCCCGTCATTATCATCCATCTGGCACTTAACTGCGGGTGCCTGTATAGTCCTAATATCAACATACTCTATTCCTTCAACAGGCCCAAGTAAGTCTAGATAGGATGCTGCCACATCAAGCTTTTCCAGCAGCTTCTCCGGAGTCCCCAGAAGCACTGGAACCCCCTGGCGTGTATAAGCAACCAAGTTATCAGCTTTGGCAATGTTTATTTCAGAGACTAGCTGCTGTACATCCTTACTCAGAACAGCAAGCACAGGTTCCAGGTGGCTGCTCTTACTGACTCGCTCTCCTGGTTCTAGGGAATCCGGCTCAAGACCTGTAATGATCGGGAGATTATAGCTCTTTGATGTGGTACACTTTTCTAAGCAGTACCCCTCCCCATCAATAACAACAAAACTCTCTTGCGCACAGAATAGTGCCAATGCTTCCCGCTCCTTGATGTCAATAACTACCCGGTCCGGCAGGCGCTTTTTTACTGTTACTGTTTCAACCAAGGGCATGGAAAGCAGGCGCTTTTTAACCAGATGTGTATCCAGTTCAAAATAATTTATTCCCGGACTCAAACCACTTTTCCGAACTATTTCCTCCTGTGTCACCTTCGTGTTTCCCTTAGCTTCAATTTCTTTCAGAGCAAAAAAGGGTGACTGACTGAAGTAATAGACCGCCAGGATACTCAAAGCAATCAATAGCAGATTCCTAAAAAACCTGACCAGTTTCCGCCAGTCCCGTTTTTTCCTGCGAGTTTTCCGTCTCTTTGTAGAAGGAGACATCCTTGTCCACCCTATCTTTAAAAAAAATCACAATGCTAAATTGGCTCACGACAAATTTGTGCTCCCAACATCCTCAACCTAGATTCAAAATTTTCATACCCGCGATCCAAATGCTCTACCCCTTCGATACTCGTTGTGTTCTCTGCAACAAGACCTCCCAGCACAAGTGCTGCACCTGCCCTGAGATCTGTCGCTTCCACTACCGTTCCTGTTAGAGCTGGTACACCTGTAATTACTGCACTTCTTCCCTCAAGACGTATCTGGGCACCCATTCTCCTCAGTTCTCCTACATGCCGGAAACGGTTCTCAAATATATTTTCCGTAATAATGCTGGTTCCTTGAGCCAAAGATAAAAAAACCATCATTTGTGGCTGCATATCTGTAGGAAAACCAGGAAAAGGCATTGTCCTGATATCCACTGCCTTCCAGTTAGAAGGCACTGCAACAATGACCCTTTCATCTTCTTCTATAATGGAAACACCTGTTTCACGCAGTTTTGCGGTAACTGCCTCTATATGCTCAGGTATCACATTGTTAATCAACACCTCTCCCCTGGTGATGGCAGCTGCCACCATAAAGGTTCCGGTTTCTATGCGGTCGGGTATTACACGGTGGGAAATCTCTTGATCAAGCTTTTTTACACCATCGATGCGAATAGTATCCAATCCAGCTCCCTGAATACGAGCACCAAGTTTATTTAAAAAGTTCTGTAATTCAACGATTTCTGGTTCCCGGGCGGCATTTCTAATAATCGTTGTTCCCTGGGCAAGGGTTGCCGCCATCATAATATTTTCAGTTGCACCAACACTGGGAAAATCAAGGTGAATGTCCGCTCCCTGAAGTCCCGCAGCCGCAGCTGCAATACAGCCGTGGTTATCTTCAATCACAGCCCCAAAAGCCTTAAAACCCTTTAAATGCAAATCCATGGGGCGCGAACCAATAGTACAACCACCAGGGTAAGATACTTTAAATCTCCCGCAGCGGCCCAATAGGGGACCCATCACCAAATTGGAGGCTCGCATACGCCTTGCCAAAGTAGGAGGCACCTCTAGGGAACTGATACCCGAGGGGTCTATCTGCATGGTATCTCCCCTCCAATTAACCCTTACACCCAGAGATTCCAGAGCCTCTTTCATGGTTTTAACATCAATTAACGAGGGCACTCCCTCAAGAACAACACTTTTCTCACTTAACAGCGAGCCAGCCAGAAGCGGCAAAATCGCATTCTTAGCCCCATTTATTCTCACGGACCCTGTGAGCCTTACACCCCCGGTAATTTGCAGCCTCTCCACACAACTCACCCTTCCTCCCCCATAATCAAGACCTCGGGAACCAACATGATACCTTTTTCGCCACAAACTTGCTTCTGAACGGTCTTGATTAGCGCCAAAATGTCCCTCCCTGCAGCAGAACCACAGTTTACAATAAAATTGGCATGCTTCGGCGAAACCATAGCATCACCAATACGATGTCCTTTAAGCCCCACTTCCTCAATCAGCCTCCCTGCATGATCATGAGGAGGGTTACGAAAAACACTCCCGGCTGAGGGAAAATCTAGCGGCTGGATCTTACATCGGGAGGCAAGGTTTGCATCCATACGAGCGGCAATATCTTCTTTTAATGCGGGCGTTAGCCTGAGCACAGCCTTCAAAACAATCAAATTTTGATCCTGAAGAGAGGAAGAACGGTAGCCGAAGCAAAGCTCACCTTTCGACCAGGTCTGCTGTTTTCCCTGATGATCAATGGTCTCCACTTCCTGGACAAGGCTCCCCATGTCCTGCCCAAAGGCTCCGGCATTCATCATTATACCCCCTCCCAGGGTAGCCGGAATCCCAACAGCAAATTCCAAGCCACTTAAAGATGACCTCAAGGCCATCCTAGCCAAAGCGGGAAACCTTACCCCTCCCCCTACAGTTATCATATCCCTCTGCAGGAAAACATCCTTGAGCCCTCCAC
>DUMY01000025.1 GCA_012839645.1 Syntrophomonadaceae bacterium | reverse complement strand
TGGTTGGTGAGGGGTTGATGGGTGTCAGTGAGGAGGCTATCTTTCTTACGGACCGCGGCCGGCTGTTGGCCAACTACGTTTTGTCCTATTTTGTTTAGTGGTTGGTGGTTAGTCGCTGGAAAGTGATAAAGGGACGTCCTTTTGTCCTTTTATATTAAAGATGCCTGAGGACGGAATCTATGCTGAGGAATCAAAAATAGATCAGAAGATCCGTCCCCCTGATCTATTCCGTCCCTGATCTGTTCGCCGCGTTTGTACTATTGACATTGGGGCGGTGTGGTGGTATGTTATTGCTAGAACTTAGCACTCATTTGATAAGAGTGCTAATCAATAAGGGTGGTGACGCCGGTGGGTTTAAATATAAGGAAACAGCAGGTTCTGGAAGCTATTGTAGAAAGCCATATTATTACCGCGGAACCCGTGAGTTCCCGCAGTGTTGCCCGTAAATACCGGTTAGGTGTCAGTCCAGCAACTATTCGTAATGAGATGTCAGATCTAGAGGAATTAGGACTGATCGAGCAACCACATACTTCGGCTGGGCGGATACCCTCACAACCAGGCTACCGCTATTATGTTGACAGGTTGATGAAGAAGAGGTTTCTGACGCCCCGTGAGGAAAAAATTGTCCATGCCATTTTTGCTCGAAAGGCAAAGGCTTTGGCTAATATTATCCAGTGTACCATTAATACAGTAACACAGCTAACCGATTACTTGGTTATGTTGTCGGGGCCTCAATTGGAGAATGCTGCTCTGAGAAAAATTAAAGCTCTTCCCTTGACACCAAAGAAAGCACTGGTTGTGATCATGACAGAAACCGGATGGGTAGAGAGCAAAATGGTGGATCTGCCATCAGGTATGACAGAGGCAGATCTTGCACATATTGAAGATGTTCTCAATACCTATTTCCGCGGGCTGACATTTCCGCAAATTTCCCGTACAATCTTACATAGTGTTTATGACGAGCTGATCAAGCAGCGGCTAGTTCTCGACCGGATCATGGAAATCGTGGAAGCAGTGCTCCAGGAAAATACAGATACGGCTGTATATCTAGGTGGTGTACACAATATTTTAAAACAACCCGAATACAGTGATATTGTAAAGGTACGCAACTTGATGAGCTTCATAGAAGAGGATGCTATCCTGCGGGCAATCCTTAATAAAACTGGTCCCGAGGAAGTAACAGTGAGAATTGGCAGAGAAATCAATTATGATCCCGCAGCGGGATACAGTGTGGTCAGCGCTGTTTACAGTATCAGGGGGAATGCAGTAGGGACCATTGGGCTCCTGGGTCCCATGAGAATGGATTATGCCAGGGCAGTTGCTGTTATAGAATACATAACCGATATCTTGTCTGAGGTTCTATCCAAGGACGCATTCTTTTGATCGTGTGTAAATGGCTGGAGGCAGTACAGGTGAATAGAGGAATGTAGAGTATTCTGTAGTGGATAACTATTTATATATAGAAAGGGATAATGTAACCTATCAAGGAGGGAATAAGTTTTGAATAGTGATCAAGAATTGCAGGACCAGGAGGTGCCACCTGAAACTCAAGAAGAAACAGAAGCCGCAGAGGCAGAAGATTTCATTGAGGATGTAGGGAAGGTAGATCTTGAGGAGAAACCTGACAAGGAAGAGGAAGAAGATGAGCTCAAAGAGATGCAGCAGCGTTACTTGCGCTTGACTGCGGATTTTGAAAACTATCGCCGTCGTAAACAGCAGGAAAATGCGGAAATCCGGCGCATCGCCAATGAGCGGCTGCTGCAGGACATTATCCCAATTATAGATAATTTTGAACGAGCATTGGATGCTGCAAAAAAAGAGCTGCCGGACAATATAATTACAGGGATTGAGATGATCTACAGGCAGCTGCAAAACTTGCTGTCTCAGGAGGGTGTAGAGCCTGTGGAATCAGTGGGCAAACCCTTTGACCCGGTTTATCAGGATGCCTTGAAGCGGATAGAAACCACAGAATTTCCCGAAGGCACTGTGACCGCGGAGGTGCAGAAAGGCTATCTTCTGCATGGCAAGGTACTGCGTCCCGCTTTAGTTATAGTAGCAAAAAAACCGGAAACAGAAATAAAATCACAATCAAAATCTTGCCAAAAGGGGGCATGTATAGATGAGTAAGATAATTGGTATTGACCTGGGAACAACTAACTCTTGTGTAGCTATCATGGAGGGCGGGCAGCCCACAATTATTCCGACACCTGAAGGTGCTCGCATTACTCCTTCAGTAGTTGCTTTTACTAAAGACGGGGAGCGCCTGGTAGGAGAGTTGGCCAAGAGGCAGGCGGTCACAAACCCAGACCGTACAGTGCGTTCTATTAAAAGAGAGATGGGAAGCAATCATACTATAAATATTGATGGCCATGACTATACTCCCCAGGAAATTTCAGCTATGTTGCTCCAGAAACTTAAGTCAGATGCAGAGGCTTATTTGGGAGAAACCGTCACAAAGGCTGTAATTACTGTTCCAGCCTACTTCAGTGACAGCCAGCGGCAGGCTACCAAAGATGCGGGGCGCATCGCTGGTCTTGATGTGCAGCGGATTATCAATGAGCCTACTGCAGCAGCACTGGCTTATGGTATAGATAAAGATCAAGACCACACCATCCTTGTCTATGACCTAGGTGGTGGAACTTTTGATGTTTCTATCCTAGAGTTGGGTGATGATGTTGTTGAGGTTATGGCTACCAGTGGCAACAATTACCTGGGTGGAGATGACTTCGACGAACGGATAATAGATTACATGGTCAGTGAGTTTAAAAAGGAAACTGGGGTTGACCTTTCTAAAGATACAATGGCGGGGCAGCGCCTCAAAGAGGCCGCGGAAAAGGCCAAACATGAGCTTTCAGGGATCCCCCAGACAACCATCAGTTTGCCTTTTATTACGGCAACAGATGCTGGGCCACAGCACCTGGAGATGACTCTGACCAGGGCTAAGTTTGAAGAACTGGTCTCTGACCTGGTGGAAAAGACAGTGGGTCCTATTAAGCAAGCTATGGCTGATGCTGATCTGGAACCCAACGAGATCGACAAAGTTCTGTTGGTGGGGGGTTCTACCCGGGTACCTCTGGTTCAGGAAACCATCAAGAGAATACTGGGTAAGGAAGCCAGCAAGGGCATCAACCCGGACGAGGTTGTGTCTATGGGAGCTGCGATCCAGGGTGGTGTGCTGGCTGGTGATGTGAAAGACATTGTTTTGCTGGATGTCACACCCCTTTCTTTAGGGATAGAGACTCTCGGTGGCGTGATGACTAGGATCATCGAGCGCAATTCCACGATTCCTACATCTAATAGCCAGATCTTCACAACTGCTGCTGACAACCAGACGAGTGTGGATATTCATGTTCTTCAGGGGGAGCGGTCGATGGCCGGTGACAACAAAACACTTGGCCGCTTCCAGTTGGTAGGAATTCCGCCGGCACCCAGAGGAGTACCACAGATCGAGGTTGAGTTTGACATCGACGTTAACGGGATTGTTAACGTATCAGCTAAGGATATGGGAACCGGTAAGGAACAGCAGATTACCATAACTGCTTCTACAAATCTGGACGATTCGGAAATCGACGAAATGGTGAAGAAGGCAGAACAGTTTGCAGAAGAAGATAAAAAGCGGCGTGAAGAAGCCGAAGTAGTAAACAAAGCGGACAGCCTTGTCTATCAGGCGGAGAAAACCCTCCAGGACCTGGGTGACAAAGTCAGTTCAGATGACAAAGACAAGATCAACAATGCCAAGGACGAATTGAAGAAGGCACTTGAAGGAAAGGATCTTGAAGAGATCAAAGAGAAGACCGAGGAATTGACAAAGGTCATCTATGACACCACATCCAAGATATACCAGCAGACTGGGGGCCCGGAGGCAGCAGATGATGCGGGTGCTGCAGGTGGTGCAGGTGGTGCAGCCGGTGCAGAAAACCCCGGTGAAGACGGAAAGACTGTAGATGCTGACTACAAGGTTGTGGATGATGAAGATAAATAAGGTGAACCGGACAGGTTCCGGAGGGTGAGGATAATGGATAAAAGGGACTATTATGAGGTTTTAGGGGTGGACCGGGATGCCTCAGAAAAGGAAATCAAAAAGGCTTACCGGAAGCTGGCTCGTAAATACCACCCTGATATGAACCCTGATAACCAGGAAGAGGCTGCCGAAAAGTTCAAGGAGGTTCATGAGGCATACGACGTACTAGGCGACCAAGAAAAGCGAAGCCGCTATGACCAGTTTGGCCATGCCGCTTTTAACATGGGTGCTGGAGCTGGCCCAGGTGGAGCGGGCTACGACTTTAACGGTTTTGGTGGCTTTGAAGATATCTTTGATGCTTTTTTCGGCGGAGGAGGTTTTGGCAGTTCCTTCGGCGGCAGGCAAAGAGCGGGGCCAAGGCGTGGTCATGATCTCCAGATGAATATAGAACTCTCCTTTAAAGAGGCGGCTTTTGGGGTAGAGCGAGAGGTGACTATCCAGCGCTGGGAAGATTGTGATGACTGTGAAGGTTCCGGTGCTGCTCCGGGAACCAAGCCGGTTACCTGTTATAAATGCGGGGGTACAGGACAGGTGCGTGTAACACAGAATATTGCCTTTGGGCAATTTTCTACAGTAACCACCTGTGATAACTGCAAGGGCACAGGGAAAACCATAGAAAACCCCTGTGAAACTTGTCACGGCAAGGGGAAGGTACGCCGCCCGCGCAAGGTCAGCATAGAAGTGCCCGCAGGTGTGGACAATGGATCTGCCCTGCGTCTTGCTGGAGAAGGGGAGTTGGGGACCCAGGGTGGTCCTCCCGGTGACCTGATTGTACGCATTCGGGTGCGTCCCCACAAAGTGTTCAAGAGGGAAAAAGATAATGTGGTTATCGAGATTCCCATTTCCTTTGTGCAGGCAGCCCTGGGGGATGAGATCGAAATTCCCACATTGGATGGAAAAACCAAATTCCAAATACCTGAAGGGACACAGCCCAATGCTATATTCCATCTACGCAACAAGGGGATTCCTCACCTGCAGGGATATGGCAGAGGTGACCAAATCGTTAAGGTTAAAGTGGTGATCCCTACCAAGTTGACCGAAAAACAAAAAGAGATGTTAGCAAAATTTGATAACACTGTGCGCTCAGATCAGTACCAAGCCCGTAAAGGCTTTTTCGAAAAAATGAAAGATGCATTTATGGGCTAAGTTGGTAACAGGAGCGGTAGCTTGTATGGGATTGTGGATATATTTCACAACTGGAAAAGAGAGCGTCTAGAGTGGAGATACAGAAAGCAGCGGGTGCCTGGAAGGCCGCTGCTTTTATGATCCGGTAATCCGGGGCCAGGCTTACATGTTTGCGGGGACAGAATGTATGGGAGAGTGTTCCTATAGGTTAAGCTAATTCTCTTATTTTATTTTTATAAGTAAATAAAACTCTGCATTTTCTAGCTTAATATCTCCGGTTGAAGTATTTTCATTGCCCATCATATGCAAAAACACAAATTTCACTTTTAACTGGTTGTTTTCTTCAACCAAGGTCATCTCTTCAGGGGATAGGCTATTTTCCCCTGCGGTCGGTTTATGTTTATCAAACAGCTCTTTGGCAAATAGATTCAAGTCTTTTTCATAAAGCGGGGTGCCTTGGTGGTTTATTTCAACTATAGATAATTGATAGTCATAATCTACATCTATTGTATTACCAGCTGATTTTTCATTATATAGATACATAGTGTCAAACATATTGGCAAACAGATAATCGAATTCCCTAATGTCAACTGTTCTTTCTGACTGTCTGCTTGTAAGATAAAAGAACCCATCAGGAGATTGAGCGCGGGGATTTTCGTAGGGGAAGCCAAAAACCTTCTCCATATCATCCATTTTGAAATCATGAGGGAGATACTCAACTTGCTGCAGTGTATGGTTCTGGCTGAAATAATCCAATTTTCGGCTTATCTCGTTTTTATCATTTCCGGAGATGTCCGCCGGTGCAGCTTGTATTTTTCCTTGCTGCAGCATGTCGTTTCTGATGAGAATTGCTTGTAATCGATTGTTCTGGCTTCGTGTTGAAATTGAGTAGCTGCTCAAGGGGCCGAATACAGATATCAATGCTATTAAAGCAAGAGTAAACGGGATAACTATGTTCATGCGTTTTTTAATGAAGGAGAAATAAAGCATCATACCGGATACCCAAAGTCCCAAAACAACTACAAAATATCTATTTTCAGTTACTCCATAGGCATTGATCCTGATACCCATAGAAATAAACATCATGATTAAGATAGGCAGTATTATTTTCGGCATCCATTTTATAAACCTGTTTGCCCACTTGTCCTCATCCTTGATTGGGGTTATGAGGAATAACACTGCAGCAACGATAACTGCATACCAGAGCACCAAATGAGATACCAAACCCACAGGCCACTGCCACAGTACTATGATCTTAATAAAATAAATGTAGAGTATTGTTGTGTATGCTGTCAAAAGGGGCATTACTATATATAAGAGCAAGACCCTTAATATTTTTGAATAGTTTTCTTGCTGGAACTGCTGGTTTGGCAGTGGTATATCCGCCAGGAAATAGGAAGGTGCAAAAATGAAGGCTACAAAAAGTCCGGTGTAGAAATATGCTTTCTCTGTTATTTGTATTCCAAGGAGCTGGTCCATGGCTAGGAGAATGGCAGCAAGTCCCAAATACAGTACAGCAGAATAAATCACCGTAATGAGAAAACCTGAACAGACCTTGATGATGTACATTTCAAACTGTTCTTTCTTGGGGAGGTAAGGAATAAAGAGAAAGCCCAGATATAAGGCAAGACTTACCGCGATATATCTTGTTATGGAAACCATGCTGAGTTTGTCTAGAAGGAAAAAATAATACAAGATAAGCATTAAACCGCCTGCGGCATATAATCCGATAAGTATGGCTGTTTTTCCTTTGTCCCTCCTTTCCAAGAAAACCTTGATGCATAAGGAAAGTGGGATTCCAAGGGCAAGAATCATTGTTATCCTGTAAAGTGTTTCTGAATGTGTCGGTTGTAATTCCGAGATTAAGATCAGCATAACCGCCACAGCAGTTGAACACAGTATGGTGACGGGAAATCGTTGCAGGCTTCTGGAAAGAACGAGCAACATATTATTAATCGCATTTGTGAACGCTTTCGTGAGTTTCATGGTGGGCTCCTATTATTTAAAGTGGTATAGGGTATATCATTCTTTATTGAGCAGCTTTGTCCTTCCTCAGCTACCAGATTAATTTATTGCTTATTATATACAGCTGTGAGAATTTTCCGGCAGTCAGGCTTGTTTTATTATCTCTAAAGATGAAAGTCCGATGGAACTTTTGTATAATATAAAAAAACTGCGCCAACATTGGTAAGTTTACGTTACACTTATTTGCAATACACTTACTTATGGAAAGGAGACACCAGGGTGCATAGATTTTACTTGCCTAATGTGCCTTGTGATGTTAGCGATTTCCCCCTTTCCCGGGGGGATGCGAAAAAAATCCTTCGGGTATTGAAGCTTGAACCGGGGGATGAAATTTGGCTGTGGGATGAAGAGGGTAAGGAGTACCGCTCAGAGATTACGAAAACAGCGGGGATGTCTGTTTTTGTCCGGGTGTTGGAAGAGTGCAGAAAAGATGTAGAGCCTCCCCTGCGCCTTGTTCTCGTCCAGGGTATTCCCAAAGGTAATAAATTCGAATTTATCATCCAAAAGGCAACAGAATTGGGTGTGTGGAGAATCTATCCCGCTGTTACAGAACGCACTGTGGTGCGGATTCCCTCTGAACGACGGGAATCCCGGCTGAGACGCTGGCAGAAGGTAGCCCAAGAGGCAGCTCGGCAGTGCGGCCGTGTACGGATTCCACAAATTATGCCTATCATCCCTTTTGTTGAGATTCTGAGGAATGATGATCCAGATGCTTACCGGATGGTCCTCTGGGAAAGAGAAGCAGAGGATAACAGCATAAAAAGGTACTTGCGCGAGTACCAGCAGTTCACACAGGCGCCGGTCCATTTATTTGTCGGTCCTGAGGGTGGCTTGAGTCCCCGAGAGGTGGAGCTTGCTAAGTCTTACGGATGTGTTACAGTAACCTTGGGACCCCGCATTCTGCGTACAGAGACAGCAGGGCTGATCGGGTTGAGCCTAATTTTATATGAATGGGGCGATCTGGGTGGTTGAATATCGAGGAAAAGTGGCATTTCATACTCTGGGCTGTAAGGTCAACCAGGAGGAGACAGCATCCTTGATGGAGATGTTTCGGAAGCGTGGCTTTCAGTTGGTTGATTTCAAAAGCCCGGCTGATATATATGTGATCAATACCTGCACAGTGACACATACCGCAGACCAGAAGTCACGGCAGATGATTCGCCGCGCCATTTCCCAGCAGCCTGATGCTGTGGTTGCTGTTGTGGGGTGTTACTCACAGGTGTCTCCACACGATGTTCTCTCCATACCTGGGGTGGACCTGGTGGTAGGTACCCGAGGGAGGGTAAAAATAGTGGATCTGGTAGAGGATCTCCTGGAAAAGAAAAGGGCAGGGAAGACCGGTAAAGAGGTCAATGCCGTCTATTCTCTGGAGAGTGAGCCGGAATTTGAGCAGCTTCCTCTCCCGGATAACCCCCAGCGCACCCGGGCTTTTCTTAAAATAGAGGATGGGTGTGATCAGTACTGTGCTTACTGTATTATTCCTTATGCCCGGGGATCTGTCAGAAGCCTTTCCCCAGAACTTGTCAAGGAGCAGCTGGGAGAGCTCATCTGTGCCGGCTACCGTGAGGTGGTGCTCACAGGTGTGCATACATCTGCATACGGGAAGGAACTTCCGGGAAGTGTTAACCTGGCGGCACTGCTGCGGGATCTGGATAAGATGCCTGGAGATTTCCGCATCCGACTGAGTTCTGTGGAGCCTGTTGATGTATCAGAAGAACTGCTGGATGTCTTGGCATCATCACCCCGCTTCTGCCGTCATCTTCATCTGCCTTTGCAGTCAGGTGATGATGAAATCTTGGAAAAGATGGACAGGCCATATACCACCAGGGAATACCGGGAACTTTTTCTGAGGGCAGCAAGGATGATGCCAGGGTTGGCTGTGACCACAGATGTGATGGTGGGGTTTCCTGGGGAAACGGACAGACAC
>DUMY01000224.1 GCA_012839645.1 Syntrophomonadaceae bacterium | reverse complement strand
CTGCATCTCTTCGGTGAAGTGCCTCCATTGAAATCCAGCCATGCATCAACTAAACTAAAGATGAAGAAATATGGATACCGGCCAGTCAAGGAGGGTGGAGTCATGCATCTGAAACGCAATATTCTCGAGCTGGAGACCACAACGCGGGATGCGCTTTACGATATCACTGAACAGGTCCGGTCAAAGGTGGAGCAAAGCGGCATCAAAAACGGGCTGGTTTCGATCTATGCCCACGGGGCTACGGCAGCGATCATGATCCAGGAGGGCTGGGATGATAGCGTGCAAAATGACGTGGTCACACTGCTGCGCAAGCTAGCCCCACACGGCGTCTGGGAACATGATCGGCAGGACGGCAACGCAGACGCCCACCTCAAGGCGGGGCTGGTCGGCCCCGGCGAAACCGTGCCCCTCATCGACGGCAAACTGGGGCTCTCCACCTGGCAGAATATCTTTTTTTGTGAATTCGACGGCCCGCGGAAAATGCGGCGCATTGTTGTAACCGTCATCGGCGAACAGTCTATAAAGAAACGGGATTTGCAGGTGTAGTTGGTGGTTGGTGACATTCACCAAATGGATCAGAAAAACCATCCCCCTGATCCACTAAAATAGTGGTGAAGGTATAATTATAAATAATATGAGATAACCTAGATAAACGCAAAATAGAAGAATATAAAAAACATCCAATGATTAATTATCGGATTCAATAACCCGTTCAATTATAGGTGACTTAGAGTGTTTAACGAAAGGAAGCTGTCTTACCTTTTCCTTTTGTCGCGGGAACTGTCGGACATGGCAAGAATTAGTTGCATATAGAACGAAATAGTTACTATGGGACAACATAGTTACCGTGGTGCCCTACACCTGGGGAATTGGGAAGCATCTGAGAACACGACCTGTATATATAGATTTGGCTAAATGGTGATAATCACCTGGGAACTCACCTGAGAGCTCCGTCTTTTCCTACCAACTGCGCCTCGTTATGCTTTTCGTATGCCGGCAATCTGGATACCGTTCACAGGCCTAAAAGGCACCATACCTCCCCTGTTTAACCATTCGTATTTTTACTTCATTATGAGTATTCTGCAGCACACTCAAAATACGTTTTTGCGTCAATGGTTATGGTAAGCTGGTCGATTTCCCGCTGGATCCTTTGTGGATCAAGTCTATAAAATAACCGTTTTAGTGTTCCGGCTTGCTGGAACATGTCTAATCTTTCCTTGTTCTTAAGCTACTGCCTCTCACCCCACCTATTTCTATTTCAGCAGGGGTATCATCGACAACCGCCAAAAAGTTTTCTAAATGAAATAGATAAATAAAAAACCCCGAATATTTACTGTACAGCTTCCCGTTAAAAACCTTTATGCTGCTGCTACCTTTACCCCTTTTCAAGACATCAATCTCTTCTTGCAGGGCTTGAATAAATTCAGGTATTAATTGAGCAGATGTTTGCATGGTAGGTATCTCCCAAGGTTTATGAGGCCACAAAAACATCAGTATTAACAGTTTATTACCAATTAATACCGGTCATAAGCTGCAGCCCCCAGAATCACAGATCAGTTGCGAAATATGGTGGACGTTTTAAAATCTCACTCTTATCTTCTTTTATCAAAAAATCTCTTTCCCGATTCTGAACATTAACCAATTCTTTCACTGGTAATTTCACAGTTATTGCCGTT
>DUMY01000223.1 GCA_012839645.1 Syntrophomonadaceae bacterium | reverse complement strand
GGCGATGACAATGGTCTGGTCGGTCCCGGACCCTGTCGCCAAGCCATTCGAATAATTGCTGCCGGCCATCAGTTCCTGAATTGCCGCCGTTTTTGCTTCTGTACAGGTCACCAGTGCTCTGGCCATGATCCCGGGCGGCAGATCGGCGTCGATCACCAGCATAATATTGATCGTCCCCGGTTGAGGCAGCATCCTTTTATCGACAGGAAGAAAATGTTCTGTGGGATCCCCTACACGGCCGCCATTGACTTCTATACCACCGGTCACGAGCGCCGTTACCGTCAGGTTTTCATATTTACATATATTGATCGCCACATTTTCCATCTGCACAGCAGTTTCCATGCCGGTAACTGTCTCCGGAACAAAACCCAAATCCTGTGCTTCCAGCCGCATATGCTCCTCAAAAGTTGGTGCACGCATAGTGCATTCCTTATTGTTGCTGGTACTGCAGTCATGATTGTAGACAGCCTTCAGATCCTCGCGGTAACCCCCGTTTAATATTGAAGTACTGAGTACCTTACGCGGCTCTTCAAACCTCACCACAATCCTTTTATCATACCGGTGTACTGTATCACCGGTTGATAATGTGCAGAGCAGCATCTTTTTCTCTCCTCTCCAATACTGCAACATCATTTCACAGCACTGTAAACGAATCCAGCAAGCAATACACAATCAGCATTTTTTAGCAAATATTCACAGCCAACTCCAAATCACTGCAGCTAATTGACTTCTGTCAACAGAGGCATTTCCTCACTGTTCATACACATCACCAACTTATTATAATTTCCCTGAACCTTTACTGCCAAGTCAATCAACATTTCTTTGAATTCAACATCTAAAACATGTCGATTAATTTCTTGAATAATGCTTTGGGCATCTTGTTCCTGATTAGAAATGACATGCATGATAAATTCAATTAAAAACCGGTGTAAATCGCAATCTTCCTGCCACCTGCTTCTTAACCTCGTCATTAATTTGACATCAGACTGTACTGCTTCTTTGATATACCAGAGAATCTCTTCCTTGGTTTTTTCTCTTCTGAAAACATGAAGTTTTTCACACTTGGAAATGTGGATAAAATTATTTTCATCTATTTTGATTAAATCGTAGTCTTCAACATCCAAATCAATAGCATCTATAATATATTTTCTCAAAACCATCCCTCATCTCTTAATATGCTCCTCGACAACTCATCTGCCTACAAACAGCCAATTTACTTTGTTTCCCTCAGAGACATTCCACCACCGTTAACAACCATTCTACTAACCACAGTCAATTCCTTGGTTTACAGCACACCCATCAGCTCATCCTCCTGTTAGAAAAATCAGGGAATAACATCTTTGCTAATTAATAAATCTCGCCTTGCAACAGCGAGATTTATCCTTTCCTATCCGCGTAGGCAAGTTTAACGATCAAAACAAGACAGGTTACAGGTCTCCTGACTCTGGTTCATTTCTGCCTTACACCTTCCCATCCTAGCATACATGCTGGTACAGTGGCAATTTTATAAAAGGCAGATCCCCATCACAGTGGCGGGACCGCGCCGGATTTGCACCGGACTTCCCTTTTCAGCCTCCCGTTCG
>DUMY01000024.1 GCA_012839645.1 Syntrophomonadaceae bacterium | reverse complement strand
CCGCAGAATATACCCCCCCCACAATTCCTTCGGCGTTCATACCAGATGAGAGCACGACCAGCCACAAGAACCGTCCCCTTGGCTGGTCCTAATCATTGTCGGTGCCGGGCCTTCTGGATTGGTGACATTACATCCTGGAAGTCATCGTAACGGACAGCAGCTATTCCATTTTCCATACAGTATTCATACAAGACATCCTTGGCAAAAACAAGATCCGCATGTTCTGCGGGACAGGTATCTGAGTAGCCATCTCCAATATAAACAGCCTGGTGTCCCTCTTTTTTTAGCTTTTCCATCAGTGTTGTTTTACATGTTCCACAATTTCCACATGAAGGGTTATTATAGGTGCATGAAATATGAAAGCCGTCCTTATAGATCAATTTGTTGGCATAGTAAGGCAGGTCGATGCCGTACTTGTCAAAAACAGTTTCAATATGGAAGTCGTACCCATCACTCAGCACATACACCTCATAACCCTGATCCCTGCAAAAGGCAAGGAACTCCAGGAAATAATCGTCGATCTCTATGGTCCTCAGCAGTCTTTTAAGATCACCGGGAGCAGCACTGATCAGCTGGAAAATCCTATTGGCACACTCCTCTGTGGTCAACTCATCTCTCTCCCACATCTCGTTGATTTCTTCCCAGCCATCTGCAGCAAAAGCATTCACCACAGCAACACATGTATCCATTTTGGTAATTGTACCATCAAAATCGATAAAAAAAGTTCTCTTCATTTTACCGCCTCCAAGCATTGAACAGGTTTCTGGCAGCGCTCTCTATATCCTGGCTGCCTAAGATGGCTGAGATAACAGCAACCCCATCCACACCGGTTTCTTTTACTTCATGGATATTGGATAGGCCAATGCCACCGATAGCCACAACAGGTATGGAAACAGCGTCCTTGATTTTTTTTAATCCCCCGGGACCTATAGGTGGCGCAGCGATATCTTTACTGCCGGTGTGGTAAACTGCACCTGCGCCTAAATAATCTGCGCCGTTCTCTTCCCCATATACAGCCTCTTCTACATTGGATACCGACAAACCTAGAATCTTCCCGGGACCCAAAAGCTTCCTGGCAGCCGTAAGGGGCAGGTCATCCTGCCCGATATGCAGACCATCAGCATCCACTGCCAGGGCAATGTCCAACCGGTCGTTGATGATCAAGGGAAGCTTAAAGGAGAGGGCGAGCTCTTTCATTTCTAGAGCCAGCTCATAAAACTCCCTGGTAGAGACCTCTTTTTCCCGCATCTGCAGTAGAGTAACACCACCTCTAATTGCCTCTTCCACTGCTCTGCTTAAATCTTTTCCCTCAAGAATTTTTCTGTCTGTAAGAAGATAAAGGGTATAGTCCACTTCCATTGTATAATAAGCCTCCCTAAAAATATAATTCTGTATGATAATCAAGCAGGCTGAGGTTCCTCTAATTACAAACAACTTGGAAAAACCAAGCCTTTTCCCCTTGAAAGATATCAGTATCCGTCTAAACAGATGACTGCTCGGTTTCAATTCTATATCTTGCACCATTTTTTATTTTTTCTTCCGTAAGATTATATATCTCATCAAAAAAACCGACTTTGAAACTCCCTGGTCCCTTAACCCCTGGCCTGGTTATGGTTAATTCACCCGCCAACCCGAAAGTTGTCAGAGCAGTAAGGGAGGCCTTGAAATATTCTGCTTCGACCGCTGCAAAACAGGCCACTACCGATGCCAGCATACAGCCGGTGCCGGTGATCGTTCCCATCATGTGATGCCCATTCTCCACATAGGCAGCCCTCTGGCCATCGGTCACGATATCGGTGGCACCTGACACCACAACGATATTGCAGTACTCTCTTGCCAATTTTTGTGGAGGCTGTCGGTGACAGCAGTGGTGTTTTGAGTGAAGCTGCAAAATTGGCAAGAGAGTACTGCAATATCGTTGTGGTGTCAGGTGCCACCGATAT